>NZ_JAGHWV010000016.1:26680-53506 GCF_017746095.1 Xanthomonas sp. D-109 | reverse complement strand
ACACAAGCGGCTTCAGCCGCGACCGCCTTCCCGGTAACGCCCGTCGCGGCTGAAGCCGCTCCTACGAGTTCCCACCAGCCCTTCAGGCCTCCCGCTTCATCCCCAGATAATCCAAGGACACCTCCAGCATCGCGCGCAGCCCGACGTCCAGGGCGGTTTCATCGAGCAGGAACTGCGGCGAGTGGTTGCTGGGCGCGGTCGCGGGGTCGATGCCGGGGCCGGTGGCGCCGACGAAGAAGAACATCGACGGCACCTGCTGCGCGTAGAACGAGAAATCCTCCGCGCCCATCTGCAGCGGCGGTTCGTAGACGTTGCCGGCGCCGACCACCGCCTGCAGGCTGGGCAGCATGCGTGCGGTCAGCGCCGGGTCGTTGACCGTGGCCGGGTTGCCGTCCTGGTCGGGCACGTGCGCCTCGGCCTTGGCGCCGTGCGCGGCAGCGGTGTGCTCGGCCACGGTCTTGAGGTCGGCGAAGATCTGCTGGCGCATGCCCTCGTCGAAGGTGCGGATGGTGCCGACCATCTCCACGTCGTCGGGAATGATGTTGTAGCGGATGCCGCCCTTGATCGCGCCGAAGCTGAGCACCGCCGGCTGCTTGGACAGGTTGGCGCGGCGGCTGATCACGCTCTGCGCGGTGCCGATCAGGTCGGCGCTGGCCACGATCGGGTCGATGCCGTTCCACGGCGCCGAGCCGTGGGTCTGGCGGCCGATCACCTTGATGCTGAAGCGGTCCGAGGCGGCCATCAGCGGCCCGCCGCGCACCGCGATCTTGCCGGCCTGGACGCTGGAGAACACGTGCAGGCCGAACATCGCCTGCGGCTTGAAGTCGCGGAACAGGCCTTCCTTGAGCATCAGCGAGGCGCCGCCCTCCTCGTTGCCCGGCGCGCCCTCCTCCGAGGGCTGGAACACCAGCATGACCTCGCCCGGCAACTGCGCGCGCATCGCCACCAGCGCCTCGGCCACGCCGAGCAGGATCGCGGTGTGCGCGTCGTGGCCGCAGGCGTGCATCACCCCCACGGTCTCGCCGCGGTACTGCCCGGTGGCCTTGGAGGCGAACGGCAGGCCGGTCTGCTCGGTCACCGGCAGCGCGTCCATGTCCGCGCGCAGGGCGATCCTCGGCCCGGGCAGCGCGCCTTTGACGATCGCCACCACGCCGTGGTGGGCGATGCCGGTCTGCGGCTTCAGGCCCAGCGCGCGCAGCCGCTCGGCGACCTTGGCGGCGGTGCGCTCCTCGCGGTTGGACAGCTCCGGGTGCTGGTGGAAGTCGCGCCGCCACTCCACCACCTTGGCCTGCAGCCTGGCCGCCGCGGCCGTCACCTCCGGGCGCTCGGCGCTCTGCGCCCAGGCCAGGGCGGGGACGGCGAACAGCAGGGCGGACAGCAGGCGGGACAGGCGCGGCATGGCAGGGCTCCAGATCGGGACGCAACGGGCGTTCAGTCACTGTAGTGCATCGGCGGCCGGCAGGGGGCGGCCACGGATCCCGCTGCGGGGAAAAAACCCTTGCGAATCCGTGTCAACCGATGCGCCGCCGGTGCGTTGCGAGAACGAACGACCGGCCTTGCCCGCCCGCGGGGTCTGTCCCTTCAGTCATGGTCCAATCGCAACGCGCCGGCGATATGCTTTCGCGACCGTTTGCACCAGCCACTGCGGGAGGGTCCCCCACCCCGCCTCGCCACAGGAGTTTCCCCGGATGTCGCGTTTCTGGAAGATTGCGCTGCTGATCCTCGCAGCGGTGGCCGTGGTGCTGGTGGGCATGCGTTTCATGCGCGGCGGCGGGCATCACAAGGGTGGCGGCGGCGACGGCACGGGCGAGGACGGCGACAACACGCCGGTGCCGGTGACGGTGGTCGCCGCGAGCAGCCAGACGGTGCCGATCTATGCCACCGCCACCGGCACGGTGACCGCGCTGAGCACCGTCACCGTCAGCCCGCAGGTCGGCGGACAGCTGATGAGCCTGAACTTCCGCGAAGGCCAGGAAGTGAAGAAGGGCGAGCTGCTGGCGCAGATCGACCCGCGTTCGCTGCAGGCCAGCTACGACCAGGCCGCGGCGAGCAAGCGCCAGAACCAGGCGCTGCTGGCCACCGCACGCTCCACCTTCCAGCGCTCCGACTCGCCGGCCTACCGCCAGTACGTGGCCAAGACCGACCTGGACACCCAGCGCAACCAGGTGGCGCAGTACGAGGCGGCCGTCGCCGCCAACGACGCGCAGATGCGCGCTGCGCAGGTGCAGTTGCAGTACACCCGCATCCTCGCCCCCAACGACGGCATCGCCGGCATCCGCGGGGTGGACGTGGGCAACATCGTCAGCACCAGCAGCACCATCGTCACCATCACCCAGGTGCACCCGATCTACGTGACCTTCAACCTGCCCGAGATCCAGCTGCAGGACGTGCGCCAGGCACAGGCGGCGGCGCCGCTGCCGGTGACCGCGCTGGACCGCACCGACGCCCACCCCATCGCCAGCGACGGCCAGGTCGACGTGATCGACAACCAGATCAGCGCCGACACCGGCACGTTCAAGGTCCGCGCGGTGTTCCCGAACAACGACCGTGCGCTGTGGCCGGGCCAGTTCGTCAACGTGCGCCTGACCCTGCGCACCGTACCCGACGGGGTGGTGGTGCCGACCCAGGCGGTGCAGCGCGGACCCAACGGCGACTACGTGTACGTGGTGCAGGCCGACAACACGGTCAAGATGCAGACGGTGAAGCAGGGCGCGGAAGTGGGCGACAGCCACGTGCAGCTGACCGAGGGCCTGAAGGCCGGCGAGCGGGTGGTCACCGAAGGCCAGTTCCGGCTCAAGCCCGGCACCAAGGTGAACGCGCTGAAGCCGGGCGAGGCGCCGCCGGAGCCGACCGAGGCCGAACTGAAGGCCGCCGAGGGCAAGCAGCAGCAGCGCGGCGGCGGACGCCGCGGCGGCGGCGGCGGGCCACGCTGAGCGTGACGCGCACGCCGGCGACGGCCGTGCCGCGTCCGCGCGGCCGGCACTCGTCGGGTCGCCCGCAGGCGGCGTTCCCGACCAGTGCCGCGATCGCGGCGCCGGGCCACGGCCGCCGCTGATTTCGCCGTAACTCCCGGAGCCGACGCGGCCGCGCCGGACTCTCACCAGCAAGGATCTCCCCGTGGGCTTTTCGACGATCTTCATCCGCCGCCCGATCGCCACCACCTTGCTGATGGCAGGCGTGCTGCTGCTCGGCATCCTCGGCTACCGGCAGCTGCCGGTGTCGGCGCTGCCGGAAATCGACGCGCCCAGCCTGGTGGTGACCACTCAATATCCCGGCGCCAACGCCAGCACCATGGCCTCGCTGGTGACCACGCCGCTGGAGCGGCAGCTCGGGCAGATCTCCGGGCTGCAGATGATGACCTCCGACTCGTCGGCGGGCCTGTCCACGATCGTGCTGCAGTTCGCGATGGACCGCGACATCGACATCGCCGCGCAGGACGTGCAGGCGGCGATCCGCCAGGCCACCCTGCCCTCGTCGCTGCCCTACCAACCGGTCTACAACCGGGTGAACCCGGCCGATGCGGCGATCCTCACCCTCAAGCTCAGCTCCGACACGCTGCCGCTGCGCGAGGTCAACAACTACGCCGACTCGATCCTGGCCCAGCGCCTGTCGCAGGTACCGGGCGTGGGCCTGGTGTCGATCGCCGGCAACGTGCGCCCGGCGGTGCGCATCCAGGTCAATCCGGCGCAGCTGTCGAACATGGGCCTGACCCTGGAGGCGCTGCGCAGCGCGCTGACCCAGACCAACGTCAACGCGCCGAAGGGCTCGCTCAACGGCAAGACCCAGTCCTACAGCATCGGTACCAACGACCAGCTGTCCAGCGCCGCCGAGTACCGCGATACCGTCATCAGCTACAAGAACGGTGCGCCGGTGCGGCTGTCGGACGTGGCCAAGGTGGTGGACGGGGTGGAGAACGACCAGCTTGCCGCCTGGGCCGACGGCAAGCCGGCGGTGCTGCTGGAAGTGCGCCGCCAGCCCGGCGCCAACATCGTGCAGACGGTCGAGCAGATCCGCGCGATCCTGCCGCAGTTGCAGGGCGTGCTGCCGGCCGGCGTGCACCTGGACGTGTTCTCCGACCGCACCGAGACCATCCGCGCCTCGGTGCACGAGGTCAAGTTCACCCTGATCCTGACCATCGGCCTGGTGGTGGCGGTGATCTTCGTGTTCCTGCGCCGGCTGTGGGCCACGGTGATCCCGTCGGTGGCGGTGCCGCTGTCGCTGGCCGGCACCTTCGCGGTGATGGCCTTCGCCGGCATGTCGCTGGACAACCTGTCGCTGATGGCGCTGGTGGTGGCCACCGGCTTCGTGGTCGACGATGCGATCGTGATGATCGAGAACATCGTGCGCTACATCGAGCAGGGCAAGAGCGGCCGCGAGGCGGCGGAGATCGGCGCGCGCCAGATCGGCTTCACCGTGCTGTCGCTGACCGTGTCGCTGGTGGCGGTGTTCCTGCCGCTGATCCTGATGCCCGGCGTCACCGGCCGCCTGTTCCACGAGTTCGCCTGGGTGCTGAGCATCGCGGTGGTGATCTCGATGCTGGTGTCGCTGACGCTCACGCCGATGATGTGCGCCTACCTGCTCAAGCCCGACGCCCTGCCCGAGGGCGAGGACGCGCACGAGCGCACCGCGGCGGCCGGCAAGACCACGCTATGGTCGCGCACCGTCGGCGTGTACGAGCGCAGCCTGGACTGGGTGCTGGGCCACCAGAAGCTGACCCTGCTGGTGGCGCTGGCCACCATGGTGCTGACCGTGCTGCTGTACGTGGTGATCCCCAAGGGTCTGCTGCCCGAGCAGGACACCGGGCTGATCACCGGCGTGGTCCAGGCCGACCAGAACGTGGCGTTCCCGCAGATGGAGCAGCGCACCCAGGCGGTGGCCGAGGCGCTGCGACGCGACCCGGCGGTGACCGGCGTGGCCGCCTTCATCGGCGCCGGCTCGATGAACCCCACCCTCAACCAGGGCCAGCTCAGCATCGTGCTGAAGCCGCGCAGCGACCGCGACAGCCTGGAAGACCTGCTGCCGCGGCTGCAGAAGGCGGTGGCCGGGCTGCCGGGCGTGGCGCTGTACCTGAAGCCGGTGCAGGACGTGACCCTGGACACCCGCGTGGCCGCCACCGAATACCAGTACTCGCTCTCGGACGTGGACAGCGCCGAGCTGGCGACCCAGGCCACGCGCCTGACCGAGGCGCTGCGCAAGCGCCCGGAACTGGCCGACGTGGACAACAACCTGGCCAACCAGGGCCGCGCGCTGGAACTGCACGTGGACCGCGAGAAGGCCAGCACCCTCGGCGTGCCGATGCAGACCATCGACGACACGCTGTACGACGCCTTCGGCCAGCGCCAGATCTCCACCATCTTCACCCAGCTCAACCAGTACCGCGTGGTGCTGGAAGTGGCGCCGGAGTTCCGCACCAGCACCGCGCTGCTGAACCAGCTGGCGGTGGCCAGCAACGGCAGCGGTGCGCTGACCGCCAGCAACGCCACCAGCTTCGGCCAGACCACCTCCAGCAATTCCTCCACCGCCACCGGCATCGGCGCGCAGAACACCGGTATCACCGTCGGCAGCGGCGGCACCGTGCCGCTGGCGGCGGTGGCCGAGGCCAAGCAGTCGACCACGCCGCTGGTGGTCAGCCACCAGCAGCAGCTGCCGGCGGTGACCGTGTCGTTCAACCTGGCGCAGGGCTACTCGCTGTCGCAGGCGGTGGCGGCGATCGAGGAAACCCGCGCGCAGCTGCAGCTGCCGCCGCAGCTGCATGCCGAGTTCATCGGTAAGGCCGCCGAGTTCACCGGCAGCCAGACCGACGTGGTGTGGCTGCTGCTGGCATCGGTGGTGCTGATCTACATCGTGCTGGGCGTGCTGTACGAGAGCTACATCCACCCGCTGACGATCATCTCCACGCTGCCGCCGGCCGGCGTCGGCGCGCTGCTGGCGCTGATGCTGTGCGGGCTGAGCCTGTCGGTGGACGGCATCGTCGGCATCGTGCTGCTGATCGGCATCGTCAAGAAGAACGCGATCATGATGATCGACTTCGCGATCGACGCACGCCGCGAAGGCGCCAACGCCCACGACGCGATCCGCCGCGCCTGCCTGCTGCGCTTCCGCCCGATCATGATGACCACCGCCGCGGCGATGCTGGGCGCGCTGCCGCTGGCGCTGGGCGACGGCATCGGCTCGGAACTGCGCCGCCCGCTGGGCATCTCCATCGTCGGCGGCCTGCTGCTGTCGCAGTTGGTCACCCTGTACACCACCCCGGTGATCTACCTGTACATGGAACGCGCCTCCGAACGCGCACGCGCCTGGCGTGAACGGCGTGCGGCGCGGCACGCGACGGCAGCGGAGGGGCGGGCGTGAGGGGCCGGGAATCGGGAATCGGAAAGCGGGAATCGGAAAGCGCCGAGTCCGCGCGCTGCCGACTCGTTCACTCCATGCCGGATCCTCGAACGACTGACACCGGGCGCGCACTGCGATTCCCGATTCCCCATTCCCCAATCCCGGCCCCATGAACATCTCCGCGCCCTTCATCCGCCGTCCCATCGGCACCGCGCTGCTGGCCATCGGCCTGTTCGTGATCGGCATGATGTGCTACCTGCGCCTGGGCGTGGCGGCGCTGCCGAACATCTCGATCCCGGTGATCTTCGTGCAGGCCAGCCAGGCCGGCGCCGACGCCTCGACCATGGCCGCCACGGTCACCGCGCCGCTGGAGCGGCACCTGGGCCAGGTGCCCGGCATCGACACCATGCGCTCCTCCAGCTCGGAGGGGAACAGCCAGGTGTTCATGGTGTTCCAGAGCAGCCGCAACATCGATTCGGCGGCGCAGGACGTGCAGACCGCGATCAACGCCGCACAGGCCGACCTGCCCTCCGGCCTGGCCACGCCGCGCTACCAGAAGGCCAATCCCAACGACGACCCGGTCATCGCCATCGCCCTGACCTCGGACACGCAGTCGGCCGACGAGCTGTACAACGTCGCCGATTCGCTGCTGGCGCAGCGCCTGCGCCAGATCACCGGCGTGGCCTCGGTGGACATCGGCGGCGCCTCCACCCCGGCGGTGCGGGTGGACGTGAACCTGCGCGCGCTCAACGCCATGGGCCTGACCCCGGACGACCTGCGCAATGCGGTGCGCGCGGCCAACGTCACCTCGCCCACCGGCTTTCTCAGCGACGGCGCCACCACCACGGCCATCGTCGCCAACGACGCGGTGGCCAAGGCCGCCGACTTCGGCCAGGTGGTGATCAGCCAGCAGCAGGGCCGCGCGGTGCGCCTGCGCGACATCGCCAATGTCTACGACGGCCAGCAGGACGCCTACCAGGCGGCCTGGTTCGGCGGCAAGCCGGCGGTGGTGATGTACGTGTTCACCCGTGCCGGCGCCAACATCGTGGAGACGGTGGACCGGGTCAAGGCCGAGATCCCGATGCTGCGCAGCTACCTGCAGCCGGGCACCAGGATGACGGCGTACTTCGACCGTACCCCGACCATCCGCGCCTCGCTCAACGAGGTGCAGGCCACGCTGATGATCAGCCTGGCGATGGTGGTGCTGACCATGGCGCTGTTCCTGCGCCGGCTGGCGCCCACGCTGATCGCCGCGGCCACCGTGCCGCTGTCGCTGGCCGGCGCGGCGCTGGCGATGTACGTCATGGGCTTCACCCTCAACAACCTGAGCCTGCTGGCGCTGGTGATCGCGATCGGCTTCGTCGTCGACGATGCGATCGTGGTCATCGAGAACATCATGCGCCACCTCGACGAGGGCATGTCGCGGCTGGACGCGGCGCTGGCCGGCGCGCGCGAGATCGGCTTCACCATCGTCTCGATCACCGCCTCGCTGGTGGCGGTGTTCATTCCGATCCTGTTCGCCAGCGGCATGATCGGGGTGTTCTTCCGCGAGTTCACCGTCACCCTGGTGGCGGCGATCTGCGTGTCGGCGGTGGTCTCGCTGACGCTCACCCCGGCGTTGTGCAGCCGCTTCCTGTCCGCGCACGCCGAGCCGGAACAACCCGGCCGCTTCGGCGCGTGGCTGGAGCGCATGCACGCACGCATGCTGCGCGTGTACACCGTGGCCCTGGACTTTTCGCTGCGCCATGCGCTGCTGCTGGCGCTGACCCCGCTGCTGCTGATCGCGGCCACGGTGTTCCTGGCCGGTGCGGTCCAGAAGGGCTCGTTCCCGGCGCAGGACACCGGCCTGATCTGGGGCCGCGCCACCTCCAGCGCCACCGTGTCCTTCGCCGACATGGTCACCCGCCAGCGCCGCATCACCGACATGCTGATGTCCGACCCGGCGGTGAAGATCGTCGGCGCGCGCCTGGGCAGCAGCCGCCAGGGTTCCAGCGCCAGCTTCAACATCGAGCTCAAGCGCCGCGACGAAGGCCGCACCGATACCACCGCGCAGGTGCTGGCGCGGCTCAGCGCCAAGGCCGACCGCTACCCCGACCTGCAGCTGCGCCTGCGCGCGATCCAGGACCTGCCCAGCGACGGCGGCGGCGGCACCAGCCAGGGCGCGCAGTACCGCGTCTCGCTGCAGGGCAACGACAACGCGCAGTTGCAGGAGTGGCTGCCCAAGCTGCAGGCCGCGCTGAAGCAGAACCCCAAGCTGCGCGATGTCGGCACCGACGTGGACAACGCCGGCCTGCGCCAGAACATCGTGATCGACCGCGCCCTGGCCGCGCGCCTGGGCGTGTCGATCGGCGCCATCGACGGCGCGCTGTACGGCGCGTTCGGCCAGCGCCAGATCTCCACCATCTACTCCGATCTCAACCAGTACAGCGTGGTGGTCAACGCGCTGCCGGACCAGACCGCCACGCCGGCGGCGCTGGACCGCATCTACGTGCCCACCCGCAGCGGCACGATGATCCCGCTGACCGCGGTGGCGCGCCAGGTCCCGGGCCTGGCGCCGTCGCAGATCAGCCACATGAACCAGTACACGACCATGGACCTGAGCTACAACCTGGCGCCGGGCGTGAGCACCGGCGAAGGCGATGCGATCATCGCCGCCACCGTGGCCGGGCTGCGCATGCCCGGCGACATCCGCATCGCCGACGGCGGCGGCTTCGGCGTGCAGTTGCAGCCGAACTCGATGCTGGTGCTGGTGCTGGCCGCGATCGTGGTGGTCTACATCGTGCTGGGCATGCTCTACGAGAGCCTGGTGCACCCGGTGACCATCCTCTCCACGCTGCCCGCCGCCGGCATGGGCGCGCTGCTGGCGCTATGGGTCACCGGCACCGAACTGTCGGTGATCTCGATGATCGCGCTGGTGCTGCTGATCGGCATCGTCAAGAAGAACGCGATCATGATGATCGACTTCGCTTTGGTCGCCGAGCGCGAGCACGGCAAGACCCCGCTGGAGGCGGCGCGCGAGGCCTGCATCGTGCGCTTCCGCCCGATCATGATGACCACGATGGTGGCGATCCTGGCCGCGGTGCCGCTGGCGGTGGGCCTGGGCGAAGGCTCGGAACTGCGTCGCCCGCTGGGCATCGCGATGATCGGCGGCCTGCTGATCTCGCAGAGCCTGACCCTGCTCAGCACCCCGGCGCTGTACGTGATCTTCTCCTGCCTGCGCGAACGCTGGTACGCCCGTCGCGCGCGCCGGCGCGAGCGCCGGCAGCTGCGGGTGGCCTGAAGGCCGGGAATCGGGAATAGAGAATGGGGAATCGGAAAAGCGAAGAGCAAAGAGCGGTCATGCGCCACTGAGGCGAAAGCGGCACCAGTTGCCTCAGTCACTCGACCCTCATGCTCTTCCCATTCCCCACTCCCGATTCCCTATTCCCAGCCCTTCAGCCACACCCTTCCACGTAATCCACCTGCGGCGGCAAACCCACGCGCCAGGCGACGATCTTGCCGGCCGCGTCGGTCTCGAACACCAGCACTCCACGCTGGCCGGCTTCGCTGCGCACGCGCAGCACCTTGGCGCCTTCGACGTACTTGTGCGGTTGCTCCTCCAGGCGGCCGGCGTACAGCGCGCGCAGGTGCGCCAGGTCCATGCCGACCTTGCCGCCGCCGGGCGCGGTTTCCTTGGCGGTGCGCACGTCGTAGCGCACCAGCGTGTCGTCTTCGACCATCAGGCCGAACTGGTGGTTGCCCTTGGCCCAGCGCGGACGCAGCACGTAGCAACTGCTGCCGGCACTGGGCTGGCCGTCGAGTTCGCCGCCCCAGGCCGCGCGCGCCTGCGCCGCGGGCATGCCCAGGCGCAGGTCGCCGTAGCCGTCGATGCGCGCCAGTTGCCGGTCGCCCGCGGCCAACTCCGGCGGCAACGCCGAGGCCGGCGCCTGCGCCGGCGGCACGTCGCCATCGGGCTGGTCGATGTCGGGCGGCGGCAGGGCGCCGTCGTCGGCTGCGGCGGGCGCCGGAGCCGGAGCCGGCGCGGACGGTGCAGGAGGCGCGGCCGGCGGCGCGGGCGGTTGCCGGTCGCAGGCGGCGAGCGCGAGCAGCAGCACCACCACGCCTGGTTGAATCGGCTTCATCGCACTTCCTCGCTGGACCAGCGCATAGGCTAGCGTGCATGCCCTCGCCCTGCACGGCAGCGGCGACACACTGCCAGACCAGTGCGGCCGAGCACCGCGTCCCGGACCAGGCGTTCGACCACGTCGACGGCGTGTCGCTTGCCGGCACCGACACGCCAGCGCATCGCCCTTGTCATCGGCATTTCACCGCTGCGCGCCAAGCTGCGCGCCTACCGACCCCGCCGCCATGCATCCGCGCAAGACCGCCCTCGCCCTTGCGGCACTGCAATCGCACGATGCGCCGCTGGACATGCGCCAGCGACGCGTGCTGATCCTGGCCGACGGCCAGCGCAGCCTCGAGGAACTGGCGACGCTGGGCGGCCGCGGGGCCGATGCGATCGTGCAGGGGCTGCTGCAGCAGGGCTATCTGGACGACGGCCGCAGCAGCGCCGCCGCGCCGGTGGCGACAAGCGCCCCTCCACCACCGGCCGACCCACGCCGCGCATTGCTCAATGCGCGCATGTATCTGCTGGACCTGCTGCAATTGCAGCGCCATCCGGCCTCGCCAGCGCTGCAGCAGCAATTGCGCGCTGCGCGCGAGGAACACGACACCCTGCGCGCGATCGGACTGGCGCTGCGCACGATGCCGGAGATGACCTCCGAGCGCTACGCGCAGCGCATCCGCGAGCGCGTGCTGGAGATCCTGCCGGCATCGCTGCACGACGCGCTGGCGACCGCGGCGGAGGCCGCCTGAGCGCCACGATTCCGTCCGCGGCAGCGGTTGCCTCAGCGGCGGCCTGAGCAGCGCCGCCGCGCCGGTGCGCGCTCAGGGCGCGCGGAAGTGCCGGCGCATGCCCTGCCAGCACTGCTGGTAGTCGCGCTGGCGATGTGCGGCGTCCAGCGCCTGCGCGGTCGGGCGCAGCACCGCCCGCGTCTCGAACATGAAGGCCATGGTGTCGGCGATGACGTCCGGCCGCGACAGATCGGCCTGCGAGGCCTTGTCGAAGGTGGCCGCGTCCGGGCCGTGTCCGCTCATGCAGTTGTGCAGCGACGCGCCGCCCGGGGCGAAGCCGTCGGCCTTGGCGTCGTAGACGCCGCGCACCAGGCCCATGAACTCGCTGGCCACGTTGCGGTGGAACCAGGGCGGGCGGAAGGTGTGCTGCGCCACCAGCCAGCGCGGCGGGAAGATGGCGAAATCCATGTTGGCGGTACCCGGCGTGTCGCTGGGCGCGGTCAGCACGGTGAAGATGCTCGGATCGGGATGGTCGAAGCTGATCGAGCCGATGGTGTTGAAGCGGCGCAGGTCGTACTTGTACGGGGCGTAGTTGCCGTGCCAGGCGACCACGTCCAGCGGCGAATGCCCGATCGGCGCGCGCCACAGATGGCCCTGGAACTTGGCGATCAGTTCGAACTCGCCCTCGTCTTCCTCGTAGGCGGCCACCGGCGTGAGGAAGTCGCGTGGGTTGGCCAGGCCGTTGGCGCCGATCGGCCCCAGGTCGGGCAGCCGCAGCAGGCCGCCGAAGTTCTCGCACACGTAGCCGCGCGCAGGGCCATCGGGCAGTTCCACGCGGAAGCGCACGCCGCGCGGGATCACTGCGATTTCCTGCGGCGCCACTTCCAGCGTGCCCAGTTCGGTGCACAGGCGCAGTTGCCCGAGCTGCGGGACCAACAGCAGTTCCGCATCGGCGTTGTAGAAGAACCGGCCCTGCATCGACGCGTTGGCCGCATACAGGTGCACCGCCACGCCATGCTGCGCCTCGGCCGAGCCGTTGCCGGCCATCGTGTACAGGCCATCGACGAAGTCCACCGGCATCTCCGGCAGCGGCAACGGGCTCCAGCGCAGCTGGTCCGGCGGCACCGGGCCACGCTGGAAGTCGTTGTGGAACGCGCCGGCACGGTCGTAGGCGACGAAGCCGCCGTGCATCACCGCCGGGCGGATGCGGTACAGCCAGCTGCGCCGGTTGACGCCGCGCGGCGCGGTGAACGCGGTGCCCGACAACTGCTCGGCGTACAGGCCGTGGGCCACGCGCTGCGGCGAGTTCTGCCCGACCGGCAACGCGCCGGGCACCGCCTCTGTGGCGAATTCGTTGCCGAAGCCGGACATGTAGCCGTTGGGTTGGATGTTCATGACGAGGGCTCTTCTGCGTGAAGCCCCTCTCCCATCGGGAGAGGGGTACGGGCACCGACGAAGCACAGAATCGTCTGCAGGACCGCATCAACTTGCAGCATCACATCGTTGTTCCAGAAACGCAGTACGTGCATTCCTTGCGACTGCAGGTAACGCGTTCGCTCAGCGTCGACCGCTTCCGAATGTTGCGAGCCATCCAGCTCAACGACAAGCTTCAACGCCTCGCAATAGAAATCGACAACGTAAGGCGGCATTGGATGCTGCCTGCGGAATTTCAGGCCAAGCAGGCTTCCGTTTCGCAGGTGGCGCCAAAGCTTTCCTT
The DNA here is from genome assembly GCF_017746095.1 of Xanthomonas sp. D-109. Classification (NCBI taxonomy): domain Bacteria; kingdom Pseudomonadati; phylum Pseudomonadota; class Gammaproteobacteria; order Lysobacterales; family Lysobacteraceae; genus Xanthomonas; species Xanthomonas sp. D-109. The sequence continues at coordinate 40,626 of NZ_JAGHWV010000016.1, read as the reverse complement.
CCGCATCGGTCATGTCACGGCGCAAACCGCGGGCGTTTCTCAATGTGGCGGTGGGCAATGGCGGCTTGAGTTCCATGACCCCACCGTACCCTCACCCCAACCCCTCTCCCGATGGGAGAGGGGCTAGTCCGGCTGTCGGAAGTCTCCGCGCTGCGCTGTCAGCGTCTGCCGGCTTCGCCTGGCCGTCAGCCTCCGCTCGCCTTCATCCCTCAGAGCACGCCACGCTTCATCTGGTCGCGTTCGATGCTCTCGAACAGCGCCTGGAAGTTGCCTTCGCCGAAGCCTTCGTTGCCCTTGCGCTGGATGATCTCGAAGAAGATCGGGCCGATGCAGTTCTGGGTGAAGATCTGCAGCAGCTTGCGCTGCTTGGTCTCCGGGTCGGCGTCGATCAGGATCTTGTTGCGCGCCAGCCGCGCCACGTCCTCGCCGTGGTTGGGAATGCGCTGGTCGATCACGTCGAAATACGTGTCCGGGGTGTCCAGGAACTCGACGCCGGCCGCGCGCATGCGCTCGACCGTTTCGTAGATGTCGTCGGTGAAGCAGGCGATGTGCTGGATGCCTTCGCCGTGGTAGGCGTCCAGGTACTCGTTGATCTGGCTCTTCGGGTCCGACGATTCGTTGAGCGGGATGCGCACCACGCCGTCCGGCGCAGTCATCGCCTTGGACACCAGCCCGGTCTTGGCGCCCTTGATGTCGAAGTAGCGGATCTCGCGGAAGTTGAACAGGCGCTCGTAGTAGTCCGACCAGCGCTGCATGTTGCCGAAGTACAGGTTATGGGTCAGGTGATCGATGAAGGTCAGGCCGAAGCCGGCCGGATGCTGCTCGGCGCCGGGCACCGGCTCGAATCCGTCGTACACCGACCCCTTCTCGCCGTACTTGTCGACCAGGTACAGCATGCAGTCGCCGATGCCCTTGACCACCGGCGCCGGCACCGCGCGGGTGTCGGCCTTGTCGGCGATGGCTTCGCCGCCGTTCTCCAGCACCTTGGCGAACACCTCGTCGGCCGGGTGCCGGAAGCGGATCGCGAAGCCGCAGGCGCAGGGGCCGTGCGCGGCAGCGAAGTCGGCGGCGAAGGAGTCCGGTTCCTCGTTGACCAGGAAGTTGACCCCGCCCTGGCGGTACACGGTGATCGCGCGCTGGCGATGACGCAGCACCGCGGTGAAGCCCATGCTGCGGAAGTACGCATGCAACTGCTCGCCCTGCCCGGCCGGCGCGGCGAATTCCACGAACTCGAAACCGTCGATGCCCATCGGGTTCTCGAAGGTGGTGACCTGCATGCCGAGGTTGGTCGGCTGCGACGGATGCTGCGCTTGTGCATTCATGACGCGTCTCCTGGAGGGGGGAGTCGCGGCGGCCGGGCCGAAATTTCGGATGCGGACGGGCGCCAGACTCGCGAGAATGGACCGTAGTATCCTCCGTTATAGTTACAAGTGAAACCACCAGCAAGGTGCAATGCAGCATGACGATCGCCACGCCCGCCCCGACGCCCGACTCGCCCTCCCTGGATCTGGAACGGTTCCTGCCGTACCGGATCAGCGTGCTGTCCAACCGCATCAGCAGCAACATCGCCCGCGTCTACGGCGAGCGCTACGGCATGGCGGTGACCGAGTGGCGGGTGATGGCGGTGCTGGCGCTGTATCCGGGCCTGTCGGCCGGCGAGGTCTCCGAGCGCACCGCGATGGACAAGGTGGCGGTGAGCCGGGCGGTGGCGCGGCAACTGGAGCGCGGGTTCATCCAGCGCGAGACCCATGGCGACGACCGCCGCCGCTCGGTGCTGCACCTGACCGCGGCCGGGGTGGAGGTGTACCAGGTGGTGGCGCCGATGGTGCTGGAGTGCGAGCGGCGCCTGCTGGCGCCCTTCAGCGAGGACGAGCAGCGGCTGCTGAACCGGCTGATCGACCGCCTGGCGGCCGAGGGCCTGCCGAGCATGACCGGGCGCTGAGGCGCCGGGGGCCGCGAAAGGCAGGCCTTAAAAACTATTGTAGGAGCGGCTTCAGCCGCGACCAGGCATTCCGAGTGCCCCGGTCGCGGCTGAAGCCGCTCCTACGAAAAAACCAGGCGTCGCCGCCGCTCAGGCTTTCGGCGGCGCCCATTCCTTGAGGAAGTCCGAGAACTTCTTGCGGTCGTAGTCCTTGCCCTTCTGCAGGTCGGCGAGTATCTGCGAGTGCAGCAGCTTGCCGTCGGCGTCGAGCACCAGCAGGTGCGGGAAGTCGACGATCTTCGGGTACTGCGCCATGAACGCCTCGTTCTTGTTGGCGTCGCTGACGTTGACCTTGACCCAGACGAAGTTGGCGTCGCGGAAGCTGCGCAGCTCCGCATCGCCCTCGATGAAGGTGTCCAGGGTGTGGCACCAGTCGCAGGCCTCGTTGCCCACGTCGAGCAGGATGCGCTTGCCGCCGCGCTTGGCCTCGACCATGGCGGTCTCCAGGTCGTCGGCCGGGTTGCGCTGCGGATCGAACTGCGCGCCCAGCGCCTTGGCCGCGGCGATGTCGGCGGCGGCCGGGGTATTGCCCGAGGCCACCGGCTGGTTGGGATCGGCCACCGGCGGCTTCTGCACCGAGGTGTCCAGCGGCTTGGCCGGCGCCTGATCGTCGGGCGGCGGCGTCTGGCTGCAGCCAGCCAGGGCCAGGATCGCCGCCAGGGCAGCGCAGATCGTCTTGTTCATCGCCATTGCTTGGTCCTCACGTTACTTCACACCGTGCATCAGTCGGTTGATCAGCGGCGCGATCAGGAACAGCAACACACCCGAGCCAAGCAAGGCCCAGAAGCCGAACGTGTAGCCCTTCAACGCCGATTCTACGGTCATGCCGCTCTCGCCGCTGACGCCCGCGGCGAAGATGCCGGACAGGTTGTTGCCGATGGCCGTGGAAAGGAACCAACCGCCCATCGCGAAGCCCACCACCTTGGTCGGTGCCAGCTTCGTCGTCATCGACAGGCCGATCGGCGACAGGCACAACTCACCGACGGTCTGAATCACGTAGACCATGAACAAGGTCCAGAAAGGAATCTTGCCGCTGCCATCGACCAGCGAGGACAGCGCGTACATCAACAACGCGAACGCCAGACCATTGAAGATCAGGCCCAGGCCGAACTTGCGAGGAATCGACGGATTGGCCGACTTCAGCGCCACCCACAACCACACGAATACCGGCCCCAGCACCAGGATCGCCAGCGTGTTGACGGACTGGAACCAGCCCACCGGGAACATCCAGCCGCCCAGGTCGCGCTCGACGATGTTCTGCGCCAGGAAGTTGAACGAACTGCCCGCCTGCTCGAAGAACATGAAGAACATGACGTTGAACACGAAGACGATCAGCATCGCGATCGAGCGGTCGCGCGGTATCCGGCCCTCGCGGATCCCCTCGACCAGGATCATGGCGCACAGCGCCACGAACAGGGTGGTCAGAATCCAGCCGAGGATGCCGGCATCGATGAGCAGCAGGCCGTAAGCCAGTGGGATCACCAACAGCGTCGCAACCAACACCCCGATGGTACGTCCGATGCCTTCGCCGCCCACCGGCGGCTTGCCGACGGGGCCGAGCTGGTGACGCCCCACCCAGAACCACACCAGGCTGATCAACATGCCGATGCCGGACGCGATGAAGACATACTTGTAGGCCGGCATCGCCTCGCTGCCGAACAACTTGTCCGCCAGGAACCCCGTCAGGATCGGCGCCAGGAAACCACCGGCGTTGATGCCCATGTAGAAGATGGTGAAACCCGAATCGCGCCGCGGGTCGGAGAGCGGATACAGCTTGCCGACCATGGTGGACACGTTCGGTTTGAACAGGCCGTTGCCGGCGATGATCGTGGCCAAGCCGATCTTGAACACCTCTTGGTTCGGTACCGCGATCAGGAACAGGCCGACCGACATGACCACGGCGCCGATCAACAGCGAGCGCTGATAGCCGATCAACCGATCGGCAACGAAGCCGCCGAACAGCGCCGACGCGTAGACGAGCGCCAGATAGGCGCCGTAGAGCTTGTTGGCGGGTGCCTCGCCGGCGCCGGAGCCCTGGTAGAACTCGGACACGATGTACAACGTCAGCGCCCAGCGAATGCCGTAGAACGCGAAGCGTTCCCAGAACTCGGTCATGAACAGCAGCCACAGCGGACGCGGATGCCCCAGCAGGGTCTTGAATTCGGGCGGTTGCGCTGACGGCGGTTGCGGTGAGGCGGGGTTGTTCGACGCGACGACGTCAACGCTCATGCGGTGTTCCCTTGCGTATTCAGGATGGGCTGGGGCGGTGCGGCCGGCAAGGCCGGGCAACGGGCGAGGATCACCGAGGGACGGCGTGGCGTCAAATCCTCGACGGCCCGGATGCCGCAATGTCCAGGCGCAGACCCCGCAGAACCGCCGTCCTGGCGGCGAAACGACGACCGCCGCAGCCGCGTTGATTGCTGCATGCGAACATGCCGTGGCGGCGCCGATCGTCAGCGGCGCGGTCGGCTACTGCGAGGACGGCCCCTGCCCTGCCACCGCGTTGGCAATGCCCGCGTCCCGCCCCTCCAGCCCCACCGAGGTCCGCACCTCGAACAGTTCCGGGAAGAAGGTCAGCGCCAGCGCCTGCTGCAGGAAGCCGACGCCGCTGGAACCGCCAGTGCCGCGCTTGAAGCCGATCACCCGCATCACCGTGCGCATGTGGCGGAAGCGCCATAGCTGGAACTGGGTCTCCAGGTCCACCAGATCCTCGCACAGCGCGTACTCGCGCCAGTAGCGGTCGGTGTTCTCGTAGATGCGCTCGAACACCGGCCGCAGCAGCGGGTCGCTGACGTGCGGCTGGCGCCAGTCGCGGGCGTGGTACGGCGCCGGCACCGCGTGGCCGAAGCGGGCCAGGTAGCGCAGGAATTCCTCGTACAGGCTGGGCGCTTCCAGCACCGCCTGCAGCGCCGCCTGGCCCTGCGGGTCGTGGTCGAACACCGGCAGCATCTGCGCGTTCTTGTTGCCGAGCATGAATTCGATGGTGCGGTACTGCAGCGACTGGAACCCGGAGGACGGGCCCAGCACGTCGCGGAAGCCCATGTACTCGGACGGGGTCAGGGTCTCCAGCACCGACCACTGCTCGGTCAGCAGGCGCAGCACCTGCTTGCTGCGCGCCAGCACCTTGCGGCACTGCCACACCTGGTCGCGCTGCAGGTGCGCGATCGCCGCGCCCAGCTCGTGCGCCAGCAGCTTCAGCCACAGCTCGGAGGTCTGGTGCTGGACGATGAACAGCAGTTCGTCGTGGTGCGGCGGGTTCGACAGCGGCTGCTGCGCCGACAGCAGCCGGTCCAGGCGCAGGTAGCCGCCGTAGGTCAGGCGGCCTTCCAGGTCGGTGTGGATGCCGGCTTCGAGCGGGCGCTGGTTCTGTTCGACGGGCATGGGCGGCGTGGGCGTTCCGGGCCGGCAAGGGTACCGCAGCGACGAATGTCACACATTGGTCAGCACACCTTGTCAAACTCCTGCACAATCGTCGGCGGTGCCTGGGGGGCGCCGTCAGTTCATCTGCGTAAGAGCGGCTAACCAAACTACTGCGCAGCCACCAGGCGGGCGCGGACGGTGCTCGGAATCCTCATGTACCACTCGTACACTGCGGTTCCTCCGCGCCGTCCGCACCCACCTGGCGACTGCTCGCTACGTTTCGTTAGCCACTCTTAAGTCCACGTCTTCAAGGATTGGGGAGATCTTGTTCATGCGAACCATGCTGCTTCGAGCTGCAGTGTTGTCGTGCGCGCTGGGTGGTGCCGGGTACGCCCAGGCCCAGGTGGTCATCAGCCAGGTCTATGGCGGTGGCGGCAACAGCGGCGCCACCTACAAGAGCGATTTCGTCGAATTGCACAACAACGGCAGCGAGGCGGTGAGCCTGGCCGGCTGGTCGGTGCAGTACGCCTCGGCCGCCGGCAGCAGCTGGCAGGTCACCACGCTCAGCGGCAGCATCGCGCCGGGCGGCTATTACCTGGTCAAGCAGGCCGACGGCAGCGGCGGCAGCACAGCGCTGCCCACGCCCGACGCCACCGGCACCATCGCCATGAGCGGCACCGCCGGCAAGATCGCGCTGAGCAAGAGCAGCGCAGCGCTGAGCGGCGCCTGCCCGGCCGGCAACGCCGACTTCGTCGGCTACGGCAGCAGCGCAAGCTGCGCCGAAGGCAGCGCCCCGACCGCCGCGCCCAGCAACACCCTGGCGGTGCTGCGCGGCAACGGCGGCTGCAGCGACAGCGACAACAACAACGCCGATTTCGCCACCGGCGCACCGACCCCGCGCAACAGCGCCGCGCCGGTCAGCCTGTGCGGCGGCGGCAACCTGCCGGTGGCCAGCGTGGCCAACGTCAGCCGCGCCGAAGGCGACAGCGGCAGCACCGCGTTCGTGTTCACGGTGACGCTGAGCCAGCCGGCCGGCAGCGCCGGCGTCACCTTCACCGCCGCCACCCGCGACGGCACCGCCACCGCCGGCAGCGACTACCAGGCGCTGGCCGCGACCCAGGTGACCATCGCGGCCGGCGAGAGCAGCGCCGAGGTACGCGTGCTGGTCAACGGCGACACCAGCAACGAACCGGACGAAACCTTCTACCTCGACATCAGCGGGGTCAGCGGCGCGCTGCCGGCCACGCTGACCGCCAGCGGGGTGATCCTCAACGACGACTTCAACCTGGTGCCGATCCACAGCATCCAGGGCAGCGGCGCGCGCTCGCCGCTGGTCGGCCAGGTGGTCGCCACCAGCGGCATCGTCACCGCGCGGCGCAGCGCCGGCTTCTTCCTGCAGACGCCCGACGCCCAGGCCGACGCCGACCCGCTCACCTCCGAGGGCATCTACGTCTACACCGGCAGCGCGCCGCCGGCCGAGGCCGCGGTGGGCAACGCGGTGCGGGTGCAGGCCACGGTGGTCGAATACGTGCCCAGCACCGACCCCAGCCAGCCGCCGCTGACCGAACTGAGTTCGCCGACGGTGCTGCTGCAGTCCACCGGCAACCCGCTGCCGGCCGCGGTCGAGCTGACCACCCGCTTCCCCGACCCGAACGGCGCCTACGACCAGCTCGAGCGCCTGGAAGGCATGCGCGTCACCGTGCCCAGCCTGACCGTCAACACCCCGACCCTGGGCAACGTCAACGAGACCAACGCGAGCGCGACCAGCAACGGCGTGTTCCATGCCGTGGTCACCGGGCTGCCGCGCGCCTGGCGCACCGCCGGCGTGCAGCAGCCCGACGCGCTGCCGGCCGGCTCGCCAAGCGATGTGCCGCGCTGGAACACCAGCCCGCAGGTGATCGCGGTCGGCAGCGCCGGCCTCGGCGGCGAGCGCATCGACGTGGCCGCCGGCTGTACCGTGCTCGGCGTCAGCGGCCCGCTGGACTACAGCTTCCGCCGCTACACGATCTATCCGGAAACCGCGCCCACCGTGCAGTGCAACGGCGCCGACCAGCCCAAGCCGGCCCCGGCGCCGCAGGCCGACGACGTCAACATCGCCACCTACAACATGGAGCGCTTCTTCGACGACCAGAACGATCCGGCCATCGGCGAACCGGTGCTGACCGCGGCCGCCTACCAGGCGCGCCTCAACAAGGCCTCGCTGGCGATCCGCAACTACCTCAACACCCCCGACATCCTCGGCACGGTGGAGATCGAGAACCTGAGCGTGTTGCAGACCCTGGCCGACCGCGTCAACCGCGATGCGGTGGCCGCCGGCCAGCCCGATCCGCAGTACGTGGCCTACCTGCAGGAAGGCAACGACGTGGGCGGCATCGACGTCGGCTTCCTGGTCAAGACCGCGCAGGTCGGCGCCGGCATCGCCCGCGTCGAGGTGGTCTCGGTGAGCCAGGAAGGCAAGGCCACCACCTGGACCGAGCCCAGCGGCACCGTCAGCCTGCTCAACGACCGCCCGCCGCTGCTGCTGAAGGCGGTGGTGCATTTCGCCGACGGCCGCGCGCTGCCGCTGACCGTGGTCGAGGTGCACCAGCGTTCGCTCAACGGCGCAGAGACCGACGACGCCAGCGGCCAGCGCATCCGCGCCAAGCGCCAGGCGCAGGCGGTGTTCCTGGCCAACCTGCTGCAGGCGCGCCAGGCCGCCGATCCCAGCGAGCAGTTGCTGGTGATGGGCGACTTCAACGCCTTCGAGTTCAACGACGGCTACGTCGATGCGATGGGCACCATCACCGGCCTGCCGGCGGCGGACGCGCAGACCGTGGTGCCCGGCGACGGCGCCGCCCTGGTCGATCCGGCGCTGTACAACCTTACGCTGCTGTCGACGCCGGACCAGAGCTACTCCTACGCCTACGACGGCAACGTGCAGTCGCTGGACCACATCCTGGCCAACCGCGCGCTGATGCGCTCGGCGCAGATCGCCGGCCTCAGCGAAGCCCACGCACGGCTCAACGCCGACTTCCCGGCCGTGGCCCGCAACGACGCCAACTCGCCGGCGCGGCTGTCCGACCACGACCCGGCGGTGGTGCTGATCAAGCTCAAGCCGCTGGAGCGCGCCGACCTGAGCCTGCGCGTGAGCGCCGCCAACGCCTCGGTCTACGCCGGCGACACCATCCGCTACAGCGTGGACCTGGCCAATGCCGGTCCGGACGCGGCGCGCGCCGCCGCGGTCGCCTTCGCCCTGGACGCGGCGGTGACCCCGAGCGTGACCGCCGCCCCGGGCTGGGACTGCGCCGCGCCGGAGGTGGCCGCGCAGACCGTGGTCACCTGCAGCACCGCGCAGTTCGCCGCCGGCACCACGCCGCGCTTCGAGGTGGCGGTGCCGGCCGGCGCCGCCCTGATCGGGCGCAGCCTGAGCCTGGCCGCGTCGGTGGCCTCGCAGACCGAGGACCCCAACCCCGGCGACAACGGCGGCAGCACCACGGTGGCGGTGCAGGCGCGTCCGGCCGGCGACCTGGCGGTCTCGATCGACGGCCCGGCCACGCTGCCGTTCCTGGCGTTCTTCGCCGACTACCGCATCGACGTGCGCAACCACGGCAATGCGCCGGTGCAGGGCGCCAGCCTGGAGATCGACGGCAGCACCCTGTCGGCGCTCACCGCGCTGGTGCCGCCGCGCGGCTGGCAGTGCGTGCGGCAGAACCACGGCTTGCGCAGCGCGCGCTTCCAGTGCCGCAGCGGCGCCGAGCTGGCGCCGGGCGCCAGCGCCGCGTTCCGCCTGAGCCTGGCGACGCGGCCGCTGCCGGCCGACCGCCAGATCGTGATCGGCGCCAGCGCCGGCTCGACCTCGGCCGATGCCGATCCCAGCGACAACAGCGCGCGCTTCAGCACCTATGTGGAGGGGCTGCGCCTGTTCGGCCGCTGATCGCGGCAAGCGGTGCAAGTGCAAGGGCGTGGCCGCGAGGCCACGCCCTTTTTGCTTGGGGCAAGGCCAACCCGGCGCTGGTCACGTGTTGCCGACAGCGCCATCGCGTAGGAGCGGCTTCAGCCGCGATGGGGCATTCCCGGTCACGCCCGTCGCGGCTGAAGCCGCTCCTACGGGACAAGCTGCATGCGCGCGCCAGCGATACGCGGTGCTCCGGGGCGCGCACGCACGCCCTGTCTTCTGTCCTTTTCGAGGCGCCCGCTCTCTGGCATGCGCACGGCAATGGGGCATTGCCACCGCCACCGGTGGACACCCACGCGCAGATGAACGACACGCATCGCACTGCAACATCGTCGATACCCAACGCCATCAATCGGCAACGCGAGAGGACCACGCTTTTCTTGTGCGACACGGCATCGCCGCGTGCTGCGGTGCACGACGGCTTTTGTGCACGGCTTCCTTAACATGCCGACTCATATCATTTGAAACTTGTTGTCGAGAGCGCCATCGCCATGCCCATCGCCGCCCAGTTCGAAATTGAGTTCCTGCAGTACCTCGACGCGGGCGGCCAGCCGGTCCGCGACGCGCTTCCGGCCGATTCGGCCAACCCGCAGACCCTGCTGGCGCTGTTCAAGCAGATGCTCTACGTGCGCACCTTCGACAGCAAGGCGGTGGCCCTGCAGCGCACCGGCAAGCTGGGCACCTACGCCTCCTGCCTGGGCCACGAGGCCACCCACGTCGGCATCGGCGCGTCGATGCGCCGCGGCGACGTGCTGGCGCCCAGCTACCGCGAGTACGGCGCGATGTTCATGCGCGGCGTGCGCCCGCGCGAAGTGCTGCTGTACTGGGGCGGCGACGAGCGCGGCAACGACTACCAGCGCGATTCCGACGCCGCCCGCGACTTCCCGATCTGCGTGCCGATCTCCACCCAGTGCCTGCACGCCGCCGGCGCCGCGCTGGCGTTCAAGCTGCGCGGCGAGCAACAGGTGGCGGTGGCCACCTGCGGCGACGGCGGCTCGTCCAAGACCGACTTCTACGCCGCGCTCAACTCGGCCGGCGCCTACCAGTTGCCGCTGATCCTGTGCGTGATCAACAACGGCTGGGCGATCTCGGTGCCGCGCAATGCGCAGACCGGCGCGCAGACCCTGGCGCAGAAGGGCCTGGCCGGCGGCCTGCACTGCCTGCAGGTGGACGGCAACGACCTGATCGCGGTGCTGGAGGCGATGCGCCAGGCGCGCGAGCGCGCGCTGGCCGGCCAGGGCGGCACGGTGATCGAGTTCATGACCTACCGCCTGTCCGACCACACCACCGCCGACGACGCGCGCCGCTACCGCGACGATGCCGAGGTCAAGCAGGCCTGGGAACGCGAACCGCTGCTGCGCCTGCGCGCCTGGCTGAGCGCGCAGGGCCTGTGGAGCGAGGACGAGGAAGCGGCGTGGAAGCAGGAATGCGCGCGCCTGGCCGACATCGAGCTCAACGCCTACCTGGAGACCCCGGTGCAGCCGGTGGAAGCCATGTTCGATTACCTGTACGCCGACCCGCCGCCGGACCTGCTCGCGCAGCGCGCCGAGGCCATCGCCCTGGAGCAGCGCCATGGATGAGTTGAGCCCCCGCCTCGCCGACCACGCGGCCGCGTCTGCGGCCGGCACCGCCCACAGCGCCGCCACCGCGCGCGGAGACAGCCCGATGACCAGCACGCCCATTACCCTGATCGAAGCGGTGACCCAGGCGCTGGCCTGGGAACTGCAGCACGACCCGTCGGTGCTGGTGCTGGGCGAGGATGTGGGCGTCAACGGCGGCGTGTTCCGCGCCACCGCCGGCCTGCAGCAACGCTTCGGCGCCCAGCGCGTGCTCGACACCCCGCTGGACGAGACCACCATCGCCGGGCTCAGCGTCGGCCTCGCCGCGCAGGGCATGAAGCCGGTGGCCGAAGCGCAGTTCGACGGCTTCGTCTACCCGATGGTCGATCACCTGATCTGCCACGCCGCGCGCCTGCGCACCCGCACCCGCGGCCGCCTGCACTGCCCGATGGTGCTGCGCGTGCCGTGGGGCGGCGGCATCCGCGCGCCGGAACACCACAGCGAAGCCAACGAAGCCATCTTCACCAACGTGCCGGGCCTGCGCGTGGTGCTGCCGTCCTCGCCGCAGCGCGCCTACGGCCTGCTGCTGGCGGCGATCCGCGAGCCGGATCCGGTGATCTACATGGAGCCCAAGCGTATCTACCGGCAGTACAAGGAAGTGGTCGCCGACGACGGCGAGGCGCTGCCGCTGGACGTGTGCTTCGTGCTGCGCGACGGCACCGACGTGACCCTGGTCGCCTGGGGCGCGCAGGTCAAGGAAGCGCTGGAGGCGGCCGACCGGCTCGCCGCCGACGGCATCAGCGCCGAAGTGATCGACGTGGCGACGCTGCGTCCGCTGGACTTCGACACCATCGCCGAATCGGTGGCGCGCACCGGCCGCTGCGTGATCGTGCAGGAAGCCCCGCGCAGCGCCGGCTTCGGCGCCGAGATCGCCGCGCGCCTGGCCGAGCAGTCGATGTACGACCTGGTCGCGCCGGTGCAGCGCGTGACCGGCTACGACACCCACATCCCGCTGTTCCGTCTGGAAATGAAGTACCTGCCGAGCACCGACAAGATCGTCGCGGCGGCCAAACGGGCGATGGCCGCGGGTTGATATGCAGGCACGTTTGATCAGCGATTACCGCGCCGCCTATCCGCATCCGATCCGCATCGCCGCCGGCGAGCGGATCGCGCTGGGCGTGCGCGACGAAGAGTGGCCCGCGTTCGTCTGGATCACCAGTGCCGCCGGCAGCGCCGGCTGGGCGCCGCTGGCCTGGCTGCAGCCCACCGGCGACGGCCATGCCGTGGCGCTGCGCGACTACGACGCGCGCGAACTCGATGCCGCGCAGGGCGACACCGTCGTCCTGCATCACGAATACGGCGACTGGTGGTGGGCCGAGCGCGCCGACGGCACGCAGGGCTGGCTGCCGGCACGCGACCTGGAACTGCTGGAAGAGACCACATGAGCCAAACCAAGAATTTCAATCTGCCCGACCTGGGCGAAGGCCTGCCCGACGCGACCATCGTCGAGTGGTTCGTCAAGGAAGGCGACACCATCCGGCTGGACGAGCCGCTGGTGTCGATGGAAACCGCCAAGGCGGTGGTCGAAGTGCCCTCGCCGGTGTCCGGCAAGGTGCTGAAGCTGGCCGGCGCGCCGGGCGACATCGTCGTCACCGGCAGCATGCTGGCGCAGTTCGCACCCGACCCGAACCTGCCGCAGCGCGCCGAAGGCCAGGACACCGGCCATCACCACGGCGGCGCGGCGCCGGCCGCGTCCGGCAAGGGCGCCGGTGCGGACACCGCCGCGGCCGACGACCGCGTGGTCGCCTCCGACGACGGCGGCGAGTTGCACGACGCCGACAACGCGCAGGCCGCCGGCGAGCGCGACGATGCCGGCACCGTGGTCGGGGCGATGCAGAGCTCCAACACCGTGCACAGCGAACAAGCCGTGTCGGTCGGCGGCGTGCGCGCGATGCCGGCCGTGCGGGCCCTGGCCAAGAAGCTGGGCGTGGACCTGGGCCGGGTGCGCGCCAGTGGCGCCGACGGCGCGGTCACCCTCGCCGACGTCAAGCAGGCCGCGGCCGATGGCTCGGCGAAAGCCGGCGCCGTCGTAGGAGCGGCTTCAGCCGCGCCCCTACGCAGTCCAGCCGTCGCGGCTGAAGCCGCTCCTACGGCAGCCCGCCCACCCCAAGCGGCGCCCGCGCGCACCCCGCTTTCCGCCGCCGGCAAGCCGATGCGCACGCAGCCGCCGGGCGTGGCCGTGCAGGGCCAGCCCGAGCCGCTGAAGGGCGTGCGCCGCAACATGGCCCGGGTGATGGCCGAGGCGCAGCGCCAGGTGGTGCTGACCACGCTCAACGACGATGCCGACCTGCACGCATGGACGCCGGGCAACGACACCACCGGGCGCCTGGTGCGCGCGATCGTCGCCGCCTGCCAGGCGGTGCCGGCGCTCAACGCCTGGTTCGACGGCGAGGCGCTGACCCGCACCCTGCACGCGCACGTGGACATCGGCATCGCCGTGGACACGGACGACGGCCTGTTCGTGCCGGCCCTGCGCAACGCCGACATGCTCGATGCACGTGGCGTGCGCGAAGGCATCAACCGCCTGCGCCAACAGGTGGAGGCGCGCAGCATCCCGGCTTCGGAACTGAGCGGCTACACGATCTCGCTGTCCAACTTCGGCATGTTCGCCGGCCGCTACGCCACCCCGATCGTGGTGCCGCCGTGCGTGGCCATCGTCGCCGCCGGCCGCGCCCGCCATCAGCTGGTGCCGGTGATGGGCGGCGTGGAGACACACAAGATCCTGCCGCTGTCGCTGAGCTTCGACCACCGCGCCTGCACCGGCGGCGAGGCCGCGCGCTTCCTGCGCGCGATGATCGACGACCTGGCGCTTCCGGCCTGAGCGCCTGCCGCCTTGCAGATCAGCCAACCTGCCTGACGCCAGACGGTGCATCTGCTGCGCCTGACGCAGCAGATGCACCGCCATGGCGGCATGCACCCCCAATTGTGGGAGGGACTTCAGTCCCGACGCGACGAACAAAAAAGCGCAGGGGTTCAAGCTCTTCTGCAACGGATGCCTCGAAGGCGACCTAGGGAGCGCGTGTTTTCTGCGGTCTTCTACACACTGCGGGAT
>NZ_JAGHWV010000016.1:26416-26569 GCF_017746095.1 Xanthomonas sp. D-109 | reverse complement strand
CATCTGCGCACCAGGCACAGCAGATGCGTCCCTTTGTGGGAGGGACTTCAGTCCCGACGCGACGAACTAAAGGCATCGCCATTGAAGCCGTTCTGCAGCGGAGGCCACGTAGAGGCGCGCGTGTTCTCTACGGTCTTCTACACACTGCGGGAT
>NZ_JAGHWV010000016.1:0-26390 GCF_017746095.1 Xanthomonas sp. D-109 | reverse complement strand
AAGCCCCTCCCACAGTGCAGTGACCAAGCGCCATCAGCAGCTTGAGTTTGGTGCTGCGATCGCTTCGCTTGCATTCGATGCACATCCGTCAACCTCCCTGGCACCGTGATGGCGAACCACCTTGGCTCGATCGCGCATCACACGTCGCGGGTACGGCGATACCGCATCCGCCCGACCAAAAACCCTGAACGCAACCTGTCTACCACGCGACGCAGCGACGCCGTTATGGTCGCTGCACAGGGGAGGCACTGCGCCGATCGGCCGCACTGCCATGAAACGTCATGCCACGCACCGCGCCACGGCCGCTTCGCTGCCGCGTCGGCGCGTCCTTCCTTCTTGCGCTCGAGGATTCCGCACATGACCCATTCGCTTCGTCATCGCCCGTTGGCACTGCTGCCGTCCCTGCTGCTTGCGCTCGCCGCCACGTCCGCCCACGCGGCGCAGCGCGTCGACCTGCACGCCAAGAACCCGGATACGCTCGGTACCCAGTACCGCAGCGCCGCCGCCCGCGTCGGCGGCATCCCGGCCGCACCCGCGGTCCGCCATGCCGAACTGATCGGGCTGGACGCCGAGTCCGCGCTCACCCTGCTCGGCAGCAGCGAAGATGCCGACGGCACCGTGCACCGCCGCTACCAGCAGACCTTCCGCGGCATTCCGGTGTGGGGCGAGCAGGTGATCGTCAGCGAACGTGCCGACGGCAGCGTGCGCAGCCTGTTCGGCCGTTCGGTGGCCGGGCTGGCCAGCGAACTGCCGGCCACGGCCGCCAATGCCGCCAGCGCCTCGTTGAGCGCCGATGCCGCGCTGCGTGTGGCCCAGCGCGTCGCGCTGGGCGCCGCGCAGGCCGAGCGCCGCATCGAACGCGCGCAGGCACCGCAGATGATCTATCTCGACGACAGCGACCGCGCGCACCTGGCCTACGTGGTGTCGTTCTTCGCCGATGCGCCGAACGGCGGCGCGCCGAGCCGGCCGTTCGTGATCGTGGATGCGCGCAGCGGTGCCATCCTCAAGCAGTGGGACGCCCTGACCACGCGCGACGCCACCGGCCCCGGCGGCAACGCCAAGACCGGCCAGTACGAGTACGGCAGCGACAGCATCCACGGCTTCCTGGAGGTGGACGACAGCTGCCGCATGCAGAACACCAACGTCAAGTCGGTGAACCTCAACGGCGGCAGCTCCGGCACCACCGCCTACCAGTTCACCTGCCCGCGCAACACCTACAAGGCCATCAACGGCGCCTACTCGCCGATCAACGACGCGCACTACTTCGGCGGCGTGATCGAGAAGATGTACCGCAGCTACGTCGGCGTGGCGCCGCTGACCTTCCAGTTGGTGATGCGCGTGCATTACGGCACGCGCTACGAGAACGCCTTCTGGAACGGCTCGACGATGAACTTCGGCGACGGCAACACGCGCTTCTATCCGCTGGTCAGCGCCGACGTCGCCGGCCACGAGGTCTCGCACGGCTTCACCGAGCAGCATTCCAACCTCACTTACTCCGGCCAGTCCGGCGGCATCAACGAGGCGTTCTCGGACATGGCCGGCGAGGCCACCGAGTACTACCTCAAGGGCACGAACGACTTCAAGGTCGGCACCGAGATCTTCAAGGCCAACGGTGCGCTGCGCTACATGGCCACCCCGACCCAGGACGGCAGTTCGATCGACAACGCCGCCAACTACCGCAGCGGCCTGGACGTGCATTACTCCTCGGGCGTCTACAACAAGGCGTTCTACACCCTGGCCACCACCTCCGGCTGGAACACGCGCAGCGCGTTCGAGGTGTTCGCCCGCGCCAACCAGCTGTACTGGACGCCCAGCACCACCTTCAACAGCGGCGCCTGCGGCGTGCAGACCGCGGCCAGCGACCTGAGCCGCTCGGTGACCGCGGTGCGCAATGCCTTCGCCGCCGTCGGCGTGAGTTGCCCGCAGTAAGGCCTGCACGGACGCGCACGGCCATCCGCGTGGATGGCCGTGCGTTGCGGGATTGGGGATTGGGAGTGGCAACAACTGCTCGCGCCGATCGCCTCTCGTAGGAGCGGCTCTTGTCCCCTTCTCGGGATCAGCCGCGACGAGCAACGTGGCGTGCGTTCCGATGGCGCAATGCGTCGGGACTGAAATCCCTCCCACAGTGCACCGGGGAGCTCGCCGCACGCCCTTGTCGGAGCGGCTTCAGCCGCGACGCGATCGTCCAAAGCGTCACGACGGAAAACACTCCTGCGCCGGGTCGGCGATACTGTGCGGTCTCTCCCGCGCCCTGCCCGCCCCCGATGCCGTTCGCTTCCCTCGGTCTGTCGTCCGCGCTGTATCCCGCCTTCGCCGCCGCGCTCGCGCGTGCCGGCTGGCAGACGCCTACGCCGATCCAGCAGCAGGCGGTGCCGCTGATCGTCGCCGGCCACGACCTGCTGGCCATGGCGCAGACCGGTTCCGGCAAGACCGCGGCGTTCGCCTTGCCGTTGCTGCAGGCCTGCGCGCAGGCGGACAGGCCGGCGCGCTCCACGCGCGTGCTGGTGCTGGTGCCCACCCGCGAACTGGCGGTGCAGGTCGCCGACACCTTCGTCGCGCTGGGCCTGGAACTGCCGCGGCGGCCGCGGGTGGTGGTGGCGGTCGGCGGCGTGTCGATCAATCCGCAGATGCTGGCGCTGCGCGGCGGTGCCGACGTGGTGGTGGCCACGCCCGGACGCCTGCTGGATCTGTTGGCGCAGCGCGCGCTGCAGTTGGACGCGGTGGCGCACCTGGTGCTGGACGAGGCCGATCGCCTGCTCGACCTGGGCTTCGGCGCCGAACTGGAGCGGCTGCTGCAGCTGCTGCCGCCGACGCGGCAGACCCTGCTGTTCTCGGCCACCCTGCCGGCGCCGATCGCGGCACTGGCCACGCGCCTGCTGCGCGCGCCGCGGCGGATCGGCGCTACCGCAGACGCCGCGTCGGTTCCCACAACCTTGCGCCAGCGCGCGATCGAGGTCGACAGCGACCGGCGTCTGGCCCTGCTGCAGCATCTGCTGGACCACGAGGCCTGGCCGCGCGCGCTGGTGTTCGTGGCCAGCCGGCGCAGCACCGAGCAGGTCGCCACGGCGCTGAGCAAGGCCGGCATCGCCGCGCAACCGCTGCACGGCGACCTCGCCCAGGGCCGGCGTCAGCGCACCCTGGACGCGTTCCGCCAGCAGCAGCTGCGCGTGCTGGTGACCACCGACCTGGCCGCGCGCGGCATCGACATCGCCGCGCTGCCAGTGGTGGTGAACTACGACCTGCCGCGTTCCACCGCGGACTACACCCATCGCATCGGCCGCAGCGCGCGCGCCGGCGCCGAAGGTCAGGCGCTCAGCTTCGTCGATGCCACCAGCGCGGCGCACCTGCGCCTGATCGAGAAACGCCAGGGCGTGCGCGTGCCGCGCGAACGCATCCCCGGTTTCGAGCCGACGCCTGCGCCGGCGCCAGCCGCCGCGGCGTCCACGGAAGCCGCCACTTCCACCGGTGGCGTCAAGGGCAAGCGGCCGAGCAAGAAGGACAGGCTGCGCGCGGCGCGTGCGCAGGGCGGCGAACCACCCGCGAGCGGCTGAGCCGCGCGGCACGGGCCCCGACGCGGCCAGCGCGCCGGATCGCGCTCAGTCCTCGAACGGATCGTGCTCGCTTTCGCCCTGCCCACCCTTGGCCCGCGGCGGCCGCGTGCATGCCCGGCTGCGGATCTCCACGTAGAACTGCTCGCCGCCGGCGGCCACCAGCGCGTCGACCGCACGCAGCAGCTCGGCCGGCGGCAGCACGGCGGCGGTGGCTTCCTCGGTGCCGAACAGGGTGTCGAAATCCCAGTAGTCGGTGCCGGCCGGCAGGGTCTTGCGGCGCTCGCGGCGGATGTACTTGCGGATGTCGTGCTTGGCGGCATCGAGCAGGCGATCGGGATGCTTGCCTTCGATGCGGAGCCGGTAGGTCTTCTTCATTGTGGGAAATCCTGGAAAGGGAACAAGCGCAGCCAACAAAACGACTGCGCAGCCGCCAAGCGGGTGCGGAACTGCTTGCGACGTGTTGTGAGCCACGCTCAGGCGGCCGTCGCGGGACGGCGCTGGGTGGGATGGGCCGCCATGGTGCCAGAAGCGGCCGCGCGCTGCGGATTGCGCGGATAATCGACGCACGCCCCACCGCCACGCAGGAGCCACCGATGACCGATCCGTCCGCCTTCGCGGGATACCGTGTGCTCGTCGCCGGCGCCAGCCGTGGCATCGGCTTGGCCATCGCCGACGCCTTTGCCGGCCATGGCGCGGCGGTGGCGATCTGCGCGCGCAGTCCCGCGCCGCTGGCCGAGGCCGCCGCGCAGTTGCAGCGCCACGGCCATCCGGTGGCGCAGCAGTGCTGCGACCTGGCCGACGCCGCGCAGATCGAGGCGTGGGTAGCGCAGGCCGCCGACGCGCTGGGCGGCATCGACGTGATGGTCAACAACGCCTCCGGCTACGGCCATGGCGACGACGATGCGAGCTGGCAGGCCGGCTTCGACATCGACCTGATGGCCGCGGTGCGCTGCAACCGCGCCGCGTTGCCGCACCTGCGCGGCAGTGGCCGCGGCTGCATCCTCAACATCAGCTCGATCAACGGCCTGCGGCCGACGCCGCGGGTGCCGGCGTACTCGGCGGCGAAGGCGGCACTGAACTACTACACGACCACCCTGGCGATGCAGCTGGCGCGCGAGCGGATCCGGGTCAATGCGATCGCGCCCGGCTCCATCGAATTCCCCGGCGGGCTGTGGGAGCAGCGCCGCCAGCAGCAGCCCGAGCTGTACCGGCAGATCCGCGCCAGCATTCCGTTCGGCGCCTTCGGCGCGATCGACGACGTCGCCAACGCGGCGCTGTTCCTGGCCTCGCCGCAGGCGCGCTGGATCACCGGCCAGGTGCTGGCGGTGGACGGCGGACAGTCGCTAGGCGCCTGAGGCGACGCGCGCGCCCTGCTGCGCGCTCGCGCTTCATTGCCAATCCCGAATCCCCACGCCCCAATCCCCGCTCCTACACCAGCTGCGCCGCCTCGATCACCTGCACGCCCGGTCGCGGCCGCAGCGCGGCATCGACCAGCGCCGCGGCGATATGTTCGGCCGGATTGATCCGGTAGCGCCGCGGCAACAGCGGTCCGAGTGCGCGCAGCACCACGCTGGCGGCGTGCTCGCCGCGGCGGCGTTGCGCACGCTCGCCGCCGATCAGGCCGGGCCGCACCAGGGTCAGCGAGGGAAAGCCGAGCGCGCGCAGGTCGTGTTCCAGGTCGCCCTTGACCCGGTTGTAGAACGCCCATGACCGCGGATTCGCGCCGAGCGCGGAGTTCAGCGCGAAGGCCTCGGTGCCGTGCTGGCGCAGCAGGCGCGCGATCGCCAGCGGATAATCGTGATCGACCCGGCGGAACGCCGCGCGCGCGCCGGCCTGGCGCATCGTGGTGCCGAGCGCGCAGATCGCCGCCTCCACCTGCCACCAGGGCGCCTGTGCCGGCAGTGCGTCGAAGTCGAGCACCGGGTTCTGCAGCTTGGCATGGGTCATGGCCAGCGCGCGCCGGGTCGGCGCGATCACCGCGCTGCAGGCCGGCTCGGCCAGCAACTGGGTCAGCACGTGGCCGCCGACCAGGCCGGTGGCGCCGGCGAGCAGGATCTTCATGGGAATGGCCTCGGGGTTGGCTGGGATGGGGCGACTATTGCAGGGGTGGCGGCAAGGTGCTGTCGGGGATGTTCGCGGTGGGCGTGGGCCATGAGGCGCTGCGCGCCCGTACCCTCACCCCAACCCCTCTCCCGGGGGGAGAGGGGCTTTGGCTTCTCCCTTCTCCCACCGGGACCATGGCCCCCTTTTCGGGGGAAGGTGCCCCGAAGGGGCGGATGAGGGTACGGGGCGCCAGCCAGCCTGGTCCTCGCACGCTCCTGCCTGCCCCACCCACGGTCGCCGCGCCGCAGCAGGTACGCCACAATAGCCGCCCCATCGCGCCGGCCGGCGCGCTGCAACCTGACGAGGAGCGGTTCGATGTTCGTGGTGTGCGGAGAGGCCTTGTACGACATCTTCATCGACGGCTACGCCGGCACCTCGGTCGCGATGACCGCGCGCCAGGGCGGTTCGCCGTTCAACGTGGCGATCGGCCTGGCTCGCCTGGGCGCGCCGTCGGCGCTGTTCACCGGCCTGTCCACCGACCCGCTCGGCCGCCAGCTGCGCGCCACCCTCGAAGGCGAAGGCGTGGCCCTGGACTACTGCATCGACAAGCGCGAGGCGACCACCCTGGTGATGGTCGCGCTGGACGCGAGCGGCGTGCCCAACTACGCCTTCTACGGCACCGGCTGCGCCGATCGCGCGCTGACCGAGGCCGACCTGCCGGCGCTGGACGCGCGCGTCGGCGGCCTGCATTTCGGCTCCTACACCCTCGTCGCCGAGACCACCGCCAGCACTTTCCAGGCGCTGGCCGAACGCGAGCGCGGACAGCGGCTGATCTCGCTGGACCCGAACGTGCGGCCGACGGTGGAGCCGGACATGGCGGTGTGGCGCGCGCGGCTGGCGCGCTGGATCGCGCTGGCGCACGTGGTCAAGGTCAGCCAGGAGGACATCGAGCTGCTGTATCCGCAGCAGGATCCGTTCGCAGTCGCCCGCAGCTGGCTGCAGCAGGGCCCGTCGCTGGTGGTGATGACCCTGGGCGGCGACGGCGCGGTGGCCTGGCGCGGCGACAGCGAAGCGCGCGTGCCCGGTCGCGTGGTGCAGGTGGCCGACACCGTCGGCGCCGGCGACAGCTTCCAGGCGGCGCTGCTGCAGCAGTTACCCGATCCGGCCGCGCTGGCGGCGCTGGGCAGCGAACCGGCCGCGCTGGAGCGCCTGCTGCGGTTCTGCGTGGCCGCCGCGGCGATCAACTGCACCCGCGCCGGCGCCAACCCGCCCCGCCTGGACGAGGTCCAAGCCGCGCTCTGACGTCGGCCGACTGCGTGCACGCAGCGCGCGCGGCCGAGTTGCCTAAGATGAGCCGGGCGCCCACCCCGCCGCATCCACCAGGAGACCTGCCTTGATCGAGCTGTCCGACATCGCCGTGCGCCTGGGCATCGCCGCCCTCGCCGGCGCGGCGATCGGGTTGAACCGCGACCTGCACGGCAAGCCGATCGGCATCCGCACGCTGGGCCTGGTCGGCCTGGCCACGGCGATGGTGGTGCTGTTGGCCGACCCGCTCGGCAAGGGCGGCTTCACCGACGCCGGCAGCCGCGTCATCCAGGGCATCCTGACCGGCATCGGCTTCCTCGGTGCCGGCGTCATCTATCACGTCGAGAAGCACGTTCGGGTCCACGGCCTGACCAGCGCCGCGTGCGTCTGGCTCACCGCCTGCGTCGGCATCATGTGCGGCGCCGGCCAGTGGCAGATCGTGGCGGTGTCGCTGGCCATCGCCTTCGTCATCCTGCTGTTCGGCGGGCGCGTCGAACGCGCCTTGCACGCGCTGCTGGGCGGCAGGCCGGCGCATGACACCCCGCCGGATCAGTCCTCGGACAACGGCCCGCACCAGCCCGGCAAATAGCTCGCGTCCCGGCTCTTGGCGAGCGCGAGCGCGGTTTCCATGGCGCGGGCGAAATCCTCCTTGATGTCGCGGCGCCGCAGCCGGCGGCGGAACAGGTCGGCCCACAGGAATTCGCTGAAGGGCGTGGTGTCCTTGGCGTAGCCGCCCGCGCGCCGGACCTCCCCGGCGAGGCTGCGGTAGGGATCGTCCTTCAGGTCGGCGATCGACGTCGGCATGTCCTTGAACGGGCGGCGCTCCCCCTTGGCGTCGTAGGGATAGGCCCAGCGGCGATGATCCAGCACGCTCCACAGCGCGCCTTTGTCGACCACGCTGAGGTCGGCGATCACCGTGACCAGGATGTCCTTTACCCCTTCGTCGTGCAGCGCCCGCGCCAGGTGGTGGTGATCGACCACGTAGTACTTGCCGTCCGGCCCCAGCACCACCGGGATCATGTGCGTGCCGAGCAGCTCGGCCTGCTTGTGCTTCGACGCATGCGCACGCCAGCGCCTGCGCTTCTCCTTGACCTCGCGCATGCCCACGGTCATCTGCGTGGGCCGCAAGGACAGGATCGGGACCGGGTGCAGCAGGGGTTCGCGGGAATCGGCCATGCGCAGTCTCCGTGGAGGTGGTGGGCGCGCCGCGGCAGGCGCGGCCGCCAGAGTGCCAGCGTCGTGCGCGTTCTGCACAGCGCCGCCGCACGCGCTCCCCTCTCCCTCCGGGAGAGGGGCTGGGGGTGAGGGTGCGACGGCTAGGGAACCTCGTTCCTAGACACGTCCCTGGCAACTCGCACCCTCATCCGCCCCTTCGGGGCACCTTCTCCCGAAGGGAGAAGGGAAGGGCCGCCATGCTCACGAGTTCCGCCGCCGGCCACGCCACTCCCCTCTCCCTCCGGGAGAGGGGCAGGGGGTGAGGGTACGGCCGCCATGGAGTCTTCTTCACAGACCCACCACCCGCCCGCTCAAGCGCGCGCCGCCGGCGCCGATATCCAGATCCTGAGCGCCAGCATGGGCGGCGCATTGACTTGGAGGAGCCGGCTGGCATGTCGGATCAACGCGACGAGCCGCCGATCAGCGGACTGCGCAAGCTGCTGTCGCCGCGTCGGCGCGATCCGGCGGCGACCGCGACGCTGCCGGCGCGCGCGCAGGGCCACGGCCACGGCCACAAGCACGGCCACGCGGCGCCGCCTGCGGAGGCGGCGACCGACCCGGCCGCCGCCACCGCCGCGCTGATCCGCCTGTTCCAGCAGGCGCACGAGCCGCTGGGCCTGCTCGGCGCCTTCGCCGACGGCATGGCGGCGCTGCATGGCGAGCTGGGCGACATGGGCCGGCGCCTGCAATCGGCGGCGAGCAGCGGCGACTGGCCCAGCTACGGCCGCGCGCTGCGCCAGCTGATCGACAAGTACATCCGCACCATCGACGTCGACGACCCGCTGGCCGGGCCCAGCGACAGCGAGCGCCTGCGCGACCTGTTGCGGCAGACCGTGGCCGGCGCGCTGGCGGCGCTGCTGCACACCCTGCCCGAACTCGCCGGCGAGGCCGAGGCCAGCGGCGAGGCGCTGCGCCAATGGCGCCCCGGGCAGCCGCTGGAACCGGTGGCGCAGCAGGTGCGCGAGCTGTGCCACCAGATCGCGTTGCGCGCCAACGACAGCCAGGAGCAGCAGGCGCTGTTGCTGAGCCTGTTCGACCTGCTGCTGGAGAACGTCGGCGAACTGCTCGACGACACCAGTTGGCTGCAGGGCCAGATCGCGGTGGTGCGCGACCTGATCACCGGGCCGCTGGACCGCTACTCGATCGAGGAGGCGCGCGGCAGCCTGCGCGAGGTGATCTACAAGCAGGGCCTGCTCAAGCAGGGCATCGCCGAATCCAAGGAGGCGATGAAGGACCTGATGCTGACCTTCGTCGCGGACCTGGACGGCATGGCCGCCAGCACCGGCGAATTCCACGACCGCATCGCCGATTACTCGCAGACCATCCGCGACGCGCGCAGCATCGCCGACCTCAACCGCCTGCTGCAGGAAGTGCTGCAGGACACCGGCCACGTGCAGGAGCAGGCGCTGCGCGCGCGCGATCACCTGATCGCCGCACGCCAGGAGGTGGAGGCGGCCGAGCAGCGCATCCTGCGCCTGGAGCAGGAACTGCAGGACGTCAGCGGCCTGGTGCGGGTCGACCAGCTCACCGGCGCACTCAACCGCCGCGGCCTGGAGGACCTGTTCGCGCGCGAACTGGTACGCACCGAGCGCAGCGCGCAGCCGCTGTGCGTGGCGATGCTGGACCTGGACGATTTCCGCAAGCTCAACGAGACCTTCGGCCACCCCGGCGGCGACAGCGCGCTGCGCCACCTGGTGGAGGTGGCGCGCACCACCTTGCGCGCCAGCGATGCCATCGCCCGCTTCGGTGGCGAGGAATTCGTGCTGCTGATGCCGGACTGCACGATCTTCGAGGCCAGTGCGGCGGTGACCCGCGTGCAGCGCGCGCTGGCCCAGCGCGCGGTGGTGCACGAAGACCAGCGGGTGTTCGTCAGCTTCAGCGCCGGCGTGGCGCTGCGCCAGCCCGGCGAAGCGCAGGACGCGCTGATCCGCCGCGCCGACCGTGCGCTTTACGAGGCCAAGAAGGCCGGCAAGAATCGGGTGGTGTCGGCCGACTAGCTGGCGCCGGCGTGGCCGGCGCGGGATTGGGGAGTCGGGATTGGGGATTCGCAAAAGCGAGCATGCGCGTCGCTGTTGCGAATCCCGAATCTCCAATCCCGAATCCCTACTCCCGCACCTTCTTGATCCCCAACACCACCGCCAGCACCACCGCGCCGGCCACGATACCCACCACCGCATTGCCCAGCGCCAGCACCAGGCTGCCCAGGCCGCCGCTCGGGGCGATGCCCTGCAAGGCGTGGTGCAGCGGACCGATGCTGTGCACCAGGATGCCGCCACCGACCAGGAACATCGCCGCGGTGCCGGCGACCGACAGCGTGCGCATCAGCCACGGCGCCAGCCACAGGATGCCGCGGCCGATCGCCGCCGCCGCGGCGCCCTTGCGGCTCAGGTACAGGCCCAGGTCGTCGAGCTTGACGATGCCGGCGACCAGCCCGTAGACGCCGGCGGTCATCGCCAGCGCGATCGCCACCAGCACCGTGAGCTGCTGCAGGAGCGGCACGCCGGCGACCACGCCCAGCGACAGCACGATGATCTCCGCCGAGAGGATGAAGTCGGTGCGGATCGCGCCCTTGACCTTGTCCTTCTCCAGCGCCACCACGTCCACCTGCTGGTCGGCCAGCGCCTGCACCTGCTGCGCGTGACGTGCCGCGTCCTCTTCCTTCGAATGCAGGAAACGGTGCGCCAGCTTCTCCACGCCCTCGAAGCACAGGAAGGCGCCGCCGATCATCATCAGCGGGGTGATCGCCCACGGCAGCCAGGCGCTGATCGCCAGCGCCGCCGGCACCAGGATCGCCTTGTTCAGCAGCGAGCCCTTGGCCACCGCCCACACCACCGGCAGTTCGCGGTCGGCGTTCACCCCGGTCACCTGCTGCGCGTTCAGCGCCAGGTCGTCGCCTAGCACGCCGGCGGTCTTCTTGGCCGCGACCTTGGTCAGCAGCGACACGTCGTCGAGCAGGGTGGCGATGTCGTCGAGCAGGGTGAACAGGCTGGCGCCGGCCATGCGGGGATTCCATTCGGGATGAGCGGCGATTCTCGCCGATTCCGCCGAGCACGTGCGTGAGCGGCACGGCCTCAACCGCACGTAACGCCGGCTCGGCTATCGTCCGCGACGACGCCGCACGGCCCGCACAGGAGACCCGCATGGACCAGTTCCTCACCGCCCCCCGCGCCATCGTCGACGACGTGCTCGCGGCCGCGGCCATGCTGCAACCGCTGCGGCTGTCGGAGACCGACAGCGGCACCCGCATCGTGCTGCAGGCCGCGCGCGATCCACGCCAGGTCGCGGTGCTGTCCGGCGGCGGCGCCGGGCACGAGCCGGCGCATGCCGGCTTCGTCGGCCCGGGCATGCTCAGCGGCGCCATCGCCGGCGACCTGTTCGCCTCGCCCGGGGTGGAGGCGGTGCTGGCGGCGATCCGCGCCTGCGCCGACGCGCCCGGCGTGCTGCTGGTGATCAAGAACTACACCGGCGACCGGCTCAACTTCGGCCTGGCCGCCGAGCGCGCCCGCGCCGAGGGCATCGCCGTGGCCAGCGTGCTGGTCGCCGACGACATCGCCCTGCCCGACGCCGCGCAGCCGCGCGGCATCGCCGGCACGGTGCTGGTGCACAAGTACGTGGGCCACCTGGCGCGCGAAGGCGTGCCGCTGGCCGAACTGGCGCAGCGCGGCCAGGCCTTCGCCGACCGCCTGCTGTCGCTGGGCATGGCGCTGTCCAGTTGCAGCGTGCCCGGCCAGCAGGTCGGCCGCCGCGCGCCGGAACTGGGCCTGGGCATCCACAACGAGCCGGGCGCGCGGCCGGTGCAGCCCGGCACCGTGGAGGAGGCGTTGGCGCTGGTGCTGGACCCCCTGTTGGCGCAAGCCGATGCCCGCCTGGGCGCCGACGCGCCGCTGGTGCTGATGCTCAACGACCTCGGCGGCTGCTCGACGCAGGAACTGGGCGTGCTGACGCGGCTGGCGCTGCAGCGCATCGGCGTCGAGCGGGTCGCGCTGATGCCGGTGCCGGCAGCGCTGATGACCTCGATGGACATGCACGGCTTCTCGATCACCCTCGCCCCGGCCGACGCCGACGTGCTCGCCGCGCTGCAGGCGCCGGTGCAGACCCTCGGCTGGCCCGGTGTGCGCGTGCCGCACGCCGTGCAGCCCTTCGCCCCGGCACTGAAGCGCGACGACGATCATCGCCAGGGCCCACGCGATGCGCGATGCGCGGCCGCACTGGCGCGGGTGGCGCAGGCGCTGATCGCCGCACAGGCGGAACTGGACGCGCTGGACGCGCGCAGCGGCGATGGCGATGCCGGCAGCACCTTCGCCGCCGGCGCGCGCGCCCTGCAGCAGGCGCTGGACACCGATGCGCTGGCCACCGGCGACGCCGCCGCACTGGCGCGCGGCCTGGCGGCGACGATCGAACACAGCATGGGCGGCTCCAGCGGCGTGCTGCTGTCGATCCTGTTCACCACCGCCGCCGGTGCCCTGGCGGAGGGACGCGACTGGGTGCAGGCGCTGCAGGCCGGCGTGGCGCGGATGCAGCACTACGG
The DNA here is from genome assembly GCF_017746095.1 of Xanthomonas sp. D-109. Lineage (NCBI taxonomy): Bacteria > Pseudomonadati > Pseudomonadota > Gammaproteobacteria > Lysobacterales > Lysobacteraceae > Xanthomonas > Xanthomonas sp. D-109. The sequence goes on along the minus strand of NZ_JAGHWV010000016.1, from coordinate 13,748 downwards.
CGGCGCGCAACGCGGCGACCGCACCCTGCTCGATGCGCTGCTGCCGGCGCTGGACGCCCTGGCGCAGGGCACGGGCGTGGACGCTGCCGCGCACGCCGCACGCGCGGGTGCCGATGCCACCGCGCAGCTCATCCGCGCCGGCGCCGGCCGCGCGGCCGCGGTGCCGGCGGATGCCTTGCGTGGGGTGATCGACCCCGGTGCCGAAGCGGTGGCGCGGGCATTCGCGGCGTGGCGGTGAAGCGGGCGGTCGGGTCGTCCGATGCGGTGCCAGGCAGGCATGGGTCAATCGGGGCGGCAGGCGTGTTCGGGAACGCCTGTCGCGGCTGAAGCCGCTCCTACGACACACCCTACGCCTCATGCGTAGCGTCATCGCTGCACACGCAGGCAACTCCGCATGCAATGCCACCAGGAATCGGCAGCCGTGCCCTCCCACGTTGCAGGAGCGGCTTCAGCCGCGACAGGATTCACCGATAACGCCCATCGCGGCTGAAGCCGCTCCTACAAGGCTTGCAGCGAGCTGTCCGGGTGCACTGTGGGAGGGACTTCAGTCCCGACGCGCGCAAGTCGGAATCACCAACTCTTTTGGCGCAGCGCCCGGTCGCTCGCTACTCCGCCGACGCCGCCTCCAGCACCTGCGCCACCGCCTGCAGCGAGCCATGCACCGAGCCGGGCTGCAGCGCCAGCGGCTGGGTCTTGCCACGCGTCACCACCTCCATGCGCTGCGGCACGCCCTGCGCATTGCCGACGATGCGGTAGGTGGTGTCGCCACGCGCGAAGCTGAGCAGATGGCGGTCGGCGTCGTAGTCCATCGCCTCGCCCTGCGCAGTCGGATACAGCAGGTCCACCCGCTGCTGCGCGCCAAGCGCCGCGTAGTACGGCGTGCCGCTTGCGCCGTCGCCGACGTTGGCGAACACCACGATGCGCTTGCCGGCCGGCGCCAGGCGAAACTCGAGCAGGATCTTGCGCTGGCCCACCGCGGTCTCGCCTTCCTCGTCCCACAGGTAGTGCATGTCGGGCACGCGCTTGCCGCCACGGTCGCGATACACCGTCTCCTGCGCCAGTCCCGGCCCGTCGCCGCGCGCATCTTCGACCATTTCGCGTTCCAACAGCGGCTCACCATCGCGGATCGAGTATGTCGCAAACTGGTGCCAGCAGCAGCCGTCCTTGGTCATGGTGTGGAGTTCACGCGCCTGCGCATCCACCTCGAACAGGCCGCAGTTGTTTTGCGCCAGTTCGGTGAAGTCCGCATCGGCCTCGAAACCGTCGGCGGTACCCAGGTACACCTGGTAGGACGGGCCGTGATAGCAGCTGTTCTGGCTGTCCATCACCGCCAGGTCCTTGATCCCGTCGAAATTGAAATCGTCGTAGATCAGCACGCTCTGCTCGCCGTACGGCAGCTCGTGCACATTGGCCTTGACCTTGCCGCTCTTCGCATCGGTGTCCAGCACCAGCTCCGGCGAGGCCACCTCGAGCAGCGGCGTGGTGTTGCCGCGGGCGAACACGCGCACGATGCCTGGACGGAACACCTCGCCGCTGTCCTCGATCTCCAACGTGGCGCGGTAGCGATCGGAGAAGTCCTGCAGGTCGTAACGGCGGTGCGTACTGGCGGCGAAGGCCTTGGCGTCGAAGTCGTCGCCGGCATACCGCTGGGTCTGCGTCGCGGCGGTCGCGGTCGCGGTCGACGACAGCAGCACAAGTAGCAAGGCCAGGCGTGCACGCGCCGACAGCACACGGGCATGGCCAACGGCATGCGAGACGATGGAGGACATGGTGACGTTCCTGGCGGCGGGCAGCGGAGGCCAAGGGTAAGGCCGGCCGCAGCGGCCGGCCAGGGGCCAGCGGACGGCGGCGCGTCAGAACAGCGCGCGTGCCAGTGCCCGCAGCGCCGCGCGCGCCTCGGTGGCGATGCCGCCGCCGTCCTCGCCCAGCCAGGCCACCACGAGCAGCACCACGACCACCCCAGCCGCCAGCAGCGCGAGCCGGCGCCCGCTCATCGGCCGAGCGCCGGGCCGAACAGGCGCGGTTGCGCAACGCACGGTGCAGCGCGTCGCGGCGCGGGCGCCACCCGCGCTCCGTCGCCGCACCGGGAGCGTCCGCTGCGTCCCACCCTCTTTACCACCATCGCCACTCATCCTGCCGCACTGCGCGCTGTTCTCCGACCCGCGTTGCGCGGCAGCATACGCGGCGGGCACCTCGCCCGACCATCGGCACAACCCGGTTGCCAAACCGCGGCCCTGGCGAGCCTGTTGCCGGCAGGGCGCCGCCGCGGCAACGCAGCCTGGCGCCTGCGATCCCCGGCACCGGGCCCGACACCGCACGGGATTCACTGCGCGACGACCCGGCCGTGGCCACACTCGTCGCAGCCTTTCGCCTGCCCGGAGCCCACCTTGAGCGCGACGCCCGACGCTGCGGCCACACCGCACGTGATCGGCGGCCTCAGCCGCCGTACCCAGATCCTGCGCCTGCTGCTGCGCTACCGCAGCTCCGGGGTGTTTTCCGGCATGGACATGGAGACCGCCCAGGGCGAGCATGAGCTGCCGCCGGAAGGCACGCCGGAACAGTTCGTCACCGACCTGGAGGCGCTCGGCCCGACCTTCGTCAAGCTCGGGCAGATGCTGTCCACGCGCCCGGACGTGGTGCCGCCGGAGTTCGCCACCGCCCTGGAGCGGATGCAGGAGAACACCACGCCGATTCCGAGCGAACGCATCCGCGAGATCGTCGAGGCCGAGCTCGGCGTCGGCATCAACAAGGCCTTCTCCGCGTTCGACGACACCCCGCTGGGCAGCGCCTCGCTGGCGCAGGTACACCGCGCCGCGCTGCGCGACGGCACCCCGGTGGCGATCAAGGTGCAGAAACCCGAGGTCGCCGCACAGGTGCGCGCGGACCTGGAGGTGCTGCGCAGCTTCGCCAGCGCCGCCGACAAGCTGACCGGGCTGGGCCGGCGCATCCGCTTCGCCGACTGGCTGGCCGAGTTCGGCAAGGCGCTGCTGGCCGAACTGAACTACGAGGCCGAGGCCGAGAACCTGGCGCGCTTCGGCGAGCACCTGCGGCCGTTCCCGCAGCTATGGGTGCCGCAGCCGGTGTGGGACCTGTGCAGCCGCCGCGTGCTGACCATGCAGCTGGCCGAAGGCGTGCGCGTGGACAAGATCTCCGGGCTGCGCCGCACCGAGCAGCCGATGGACGACCTGGCCGCGGCGCTGGTGCGCGGCTACCTGGACCAGATGTTCGTGCACGGCGAGATCCATGCCGATCCGCATCCGGGCAACCTGCGCGTGCTCGCCGACGGGCGCCTGGCGATCTTCGACCTGGGCATGGTCGCGCACGTGCCGCCGAAGCTGCGCGAGCGCCTGCTCAAGCTGCTGTTCGCCGCGGTCGACGGCCGCGGCGAGGAAGTGGCCGAGGAAACCATCGCGCTGAGCACGCGCCTGGAGGATTTCGACGAGGAGCGTTACCAGCGCGAGACCGGGCAGATGATCGCCCGCTACGCGGCGCACGACGCCATGTCCGAAGGCCGGGTGGTGCTGGACCTGGTGCGCATCGCCACCGCCTACGGGCTGCGCACGCCGCCGGAGCTGAGCCTGCTCGGCAAGACCCTGCTCAACCTGGAAGCGGTGTGCCGGGCGCTGTCGCCACACCTGGACACCCGCGTGGTGGTCGAGGACCAGTTGCAGCACGTGATGCGCGCGCGGCTGAAGAAGTCGCTGTCGGCGGCCAACCTGGCCAGCGAGGCGATGGAACTGCAGGCGCTGCTGCGCGAGGGCCCGCGCCGCATCTCCGACATCCTCACCCTGGCCGCGGAGAACCGCCTGCAGGTGCGCGTGGCCGGGCTGGAGGAATCGCGGCTGATGGAGAGCCTGCAGAAGATCGCCAACCGCGTCGCCGCCGGCATCGTCACCGCCGCGCTGATCCTGGCCTCCACGCAGATGATGCGCATCGACACCGGCAGCAAGCTGTTCGGCTACCCGGCGATCGCGATGGTGCTGTTCCTGCTGGGCGTGGTGCTGGGGCTGGGCATCGTGGTCAGCGCGGTGCTGTTCGACCGGCGCGCGCACGCGCGCGAAGAGCGCGGACGGCGCTAGGCCGTCTCGGCGATGCCCGGTAGCGGCGCGCCGGGTTGGGACATGCCGGTCGGCACGACGTGCCGCTACAGACCGCGATCGGGTGCTGCCACGCTGCGCGCCGCCCCTGCGCATGCACGCCGCTAACGCGGTGGCACGGGCCTGGGCATGCCATGCGCTCCGGTTCTTGTTGCCGCACCCGCAGGGTGACCGGGGACGCCCTGTATGACACCGCGTGACATACGCCCCGGCAACCGCGCCGCTAGAGTGATGCCGGCCACCTGCCGAACGCCATTTCCCGCGCCATGCGCGCCAGCGAGACCGCAGTGGCCACGCATCGAAACCGTCCCGTAGAGAGCAGAAACGCCGCGCATGTCACTCCCTCCGAACCGCGTCGCTCCTCAGCGGATCGTGCCCGAGCAGATCGCGATACATCGGTTGTTCGCCACGCCGCTGGCGCAGATCGCGTATCCGGCGGCGAACCGGCTCAATGACGTGCTGAAGGAGGAAATCGCGCGGCACAGGGCCGAAGACCCGACCGGCGTGCGCCACAGCAATTCCGGGGGATGGCAGTCCAGTCCGGACTTCAACACCTGGGACGGCGAAGGCGCCATGGCACTGACCGCGTACGCCACGGAACTGGCCTACGCGTTGACTGCCGTCTACCACCCCGAGTACGGCCTGGTGGTGCCCGAGTTCGAGTGGAAGATCAACGCGTGGGCGAACATCAACAACGCCGGCGATTCCAACGCGCAACACGCGCATCCCGGCGCGTTCTGGTCGGGCGTCTACTGGGTGGACGATGGTCGCGACGACGGCCAGGAAGCGGGCGGAGACCTGCAGTTTCTCGACCCGAGAGGGGTCATGCCCTCGCTGTACAACCCGGAACTCAAGATTCGCGTCGCGGGCTGCCTGAGCGCGGGATTGACCACCTCCATCGCTGCCGAGAGCGGCACGCTGGTCATGTTCCCCTCCTGGCTGCTGCACTCGGTCACCGCGTTTACCGGTTCGCGGCCGCGCATCTCCGTCGCATTCAATTTCAGCGCCTGAGCGAACGCAGCCGCGATTCTTCCATCGCTGCCCGCGCCTACGGCTCCTTGCGCAGCAGCCGCACCTCCTGCGGCGACTCCAGCGCGATGCCCTCCTCGGCCAGGCGCTGCAGCAGGGCGAAGAACAGTTCGCTGCGGGTGCCGTAGGTCAGCCGCGGCGAGGCCACGTAGGCGAAGCTGTTGAGGGTCACGTGGCCGTTGGCGATGGAGTCGATGAACACCGACGGCGCCGGGTCGTCCAGTACGCCCGGATGCGCCGCGTACAGCTCAAGCAACAGCGCGCGCAGCTTGACCACGTCGGTGCCCAGCGACACCGCGAACTGGATCTGCACCCGCCCCAGCGGCCCGGCCAGGGTCATGTTGCGCAGGGTCTTGGTGATCAGTTCGGAGTTGGGCACGATCAAGGTGGAACGGTCGCCGACCTGGATCTCGGTGGCGCGCACGCTGATCCGGCGCACGTCGCCTTCCTGGTCGCCGATCTTGATCCAGTCGCCGATCTTGACCGGGCGCTCGGCGAGCAGGATCAGGCCGGACACGAAGTTCTGGGTGATCGACTGCAAGCCGAAACCGATACCGACCGACAGCGCGCTGACCACCAGCGCGATCCGCTCCAGGCCGATGCCCAGCGCGGCCAGCGCCCACAACGCAGCCAGGATGATGCCGACGTAGCGCGCCACGGTGCTGATCGAGTTGCGCGAGCCGTCGTCCAGTTCGGTCTTGGGCAGATAGGTCTGGGTCAGCCAGCGATGCAGGTACTGCATGACACCCAGGCCGAGCAGCAGCACCAGCACCGAGCGCGCGATCGCGCCCGGGTACAGCACCACCTTGTCGCTGACGCGGATGCCGTCGGACAGCAGCGAGAACCAGTCCGAGATGATCGAGACATTGGTGCCGAACGGCATCAGCAGCGCGCCGATGCCGATCAGCAGCAGCACCACCCGCAGCAGCGCCGAGGTCAGCACCCCGGCCTGCTCCAGGCTGCTCGAGCGTACCCCCAGCGCGCCGTTGGCGGCGCGGCCGATGCGGCCTTCGCTGGCGAACAGCCACAGCGCGAAGTCGTCGGCGAAGGTCATCAGCAGCCGCACCGCGCCGACGATCATGGTGATCCAGATGATCTGTCGGGTGATGAACAGGCCCAGGTGCAGGTAGCCCAGCAGCGCAGCCAGCAGCGCCACCACCACCGCGACCTTGACCAGCACGCCGATCAGCGCGAGCACCCCGCCGTGCTGGCCGGGCGGCGGCGGCTGGTCGTTGGCCAGCGCCTGCGCCGCCGCCTCGGCGTACTGGCGCCGGCGCAGCCGCGTCAGGCTGGTCAGCGTCGCCAGGATCAGCACGCCGTAGACCAGCGCGATCACCCCGTCGGCGGCGACGGTGGCCGAGTCGCTGGTGCGCGCGGCCTGGTTGATCACCAGCAGCATGCTGCTGAGCCAGGCCAGCGCCGCGGTGGCCCAGGTGTACTTGCGCAGGCGCCGCGCGGTGGCGTCGTCGATCGGGAACAGCCGCCAGCTCGGCTGGTTCGGCAGCAGCACGCTGGCGCCGAGCGAGCCCATGAAGGCGGCGGCGAAGCTGACCCACACGAACCCATTGAGCACCGCATCCAGGCGCTCGGGCACCGCATCGATGCTGCGCAGGGCCTCGGCCAGGGCCAGCGCGGCCAGGCCCGGGGTCAAGGTCCCCAGCAGCAGGAACCAGATCGCCAGGCCCGACCGGCGCAGGCGGCTGCCCGGCGCGCGCGACACCGCGTAGCGCTTGCCCAGCCAGCGCAGCAGGTAGCGCAGCGGGAACAGCAGGATCAGCGCGATGGCGATGCCGATGCCGAGCGCACCGTTGCCGTGTTCGGCGAGCGCGCCCTGCAGCGACTGCTGGCCGAGCGCATACAGCGCCAGCAACTTGGCCTGGTCGTCGGGAAAGTCGTCGGCGATCTGCTTCCACAGCGTCGGCGACAACGGCGAGGGCGAGCGCAGCGACAGCTCCTGGCTGAAATGCTCGGCGCGCGCGCGTTCGATGTCGTCGGCCAGCTGCCGTGCCTCCACCACCATCAGCTTGCCGCGCTTGACGCCCGAGTCCAGGGCGTCGCGCTGCTTAGTCAGCGCCTTGCGCTGCGCAGCGATGTCGGGGGAGTCGCCGGTGGCGGCCGGACCGAGCTGTTGCAGACGCGCATTGACCTGGGCCAACTGCTGCGAGAGCGCATCGGCGGCGGTCTGCGCATCGTTGGAGGCGTCGGAGACCTGCGTGACCAGGTCCTGGAAGGCGGCCTGGTTGCCGGCATCCACTTCCTTGCCGCGCGCGTCCTTCAGCGACTTGGCGGCGTTGTCGAGCAGGGTCTGCGGGTCCGGCGGCGCGTCGGCGGCGTCCTGCGGCTGCGCAGAGGCCACCGCCGCGCACAGCCACAGCAGCAGCAGGACGTAACGCAACAGGGAAGACGAGGACGCGGAACGGGGCAGCAGGCGCACGCAGGGACCGGCACGGGCAAGCGCGGACCACCGCGCGTGCGGCGCACTATACGGCGCGGCGCTTGAACCGGGCCAGCGGTGGCGCAGGTTGTGTTGCGTGGAGGGCGCGCCACCTGCGCGCGCGGTGGTCACCAAGGGTGGCCCTCCCATCAAAACCGGGATCGCATGTAGGAGCGGCTTCAGCCGCGAGAGGCTTTACCGGGAACCTTTACCGGGACCGCCCGTCGCGGCTGAAGCCGCTCCGACGAAAGCAGGCGAGTCGCCGCGACCGACGCCCGGGTTCACCGCGCGTCCGTCACCAGCACGATCTTGCCGATATGCGCGCTGGACTCCATCAGCGCATGCGCCTGCGCCGCCTCCTGCAGCGGGAAGCAGCGGTCCACCTGCGGCTTGATGCGACCCTCGGCCAGCAACGGCCACACCCGCTCCTCCAGTTCGCGCGCGATCGCCGCCTTTTCCATCACCGAACGCGGACGCAGGGTCGAACCGGTGTGGGTCAGCCGCTTGGCCAGCAGCGGCATCAGGTCCAGTTCGCGCACCTTGCCCTGCTGGATGCCGATCTGCACGATGCGCCCGTCCAGCGCCGCGGCCTGGTAGTTGCGCGCCAGGTAGTCGCCGCCGATCAGGTCCACGATCACGTCGGCGCCGCGGCCCTCGGTGAGGCGCTTGGTCTCGGCGACGAAGTCCTCCTCGCGATACAGGATCGCCGCTTCCGCGCCCAGCGCCAGGCTGGCGGCGCGCTTGTCGGCCGAGCCCACGGTGCTGATCACCCGCGCGCCGAAGGCCCGCCCGAGCAGCGTGGCGACGCTGCCGATGCCGGAGGTGCCGCCGTGCACCAGCAAGGTCTCGCCGGACTGCAGGCGGCCGCGCTGGAACACGTTGGTCCACACGGTGAAGAAGGTTTCCGGCACCGCCGCGGCCTCGGTCAGGCTCAGCGCCGCCGGCACCGGCAGGGCGTTGCGCTCGTGCACCACCGCGTACTCGGCGTAGCCGCCGCCAGCGACCAGCGCGCAGACCTGGTCGCCCAGCCGGTAGCGCTCCACGCCGTCGCCCAGGCCGACCACCTCGCCGGCGAACTCCAGCCCCGGCAGCGGCGACGCGCCCGGCGGCGGCGGATAGCTGCCCTGGCGCTGCATCACGTCGGGACGATTGACGCCGGCCGCGGCCACCCGCACCAGCAGTTCGCCGCGCCCGGGGTGCGGCAGCGGCACGCGCACCGGGACCAGCACCTCGGGCGCACCGGGCTGGCGGATCTCGATCGCGGTCATGGTGTCGGGCAGCGCGGCGGCATGGGTCGGGGACATGGCGGGGTCCTGGCAAAGAGCGCGGCGCACGCAGGCGCAGGCGCGTGGGGGAACCGCGATGATCGACCCTTCGCGCTGAGTGGTCCGTGACGGCGGGCGGCCTTTACCCCGGCCCCGTGGCACCCGTAGGAACTGCTTCAGCCGCGACAGGCATTCCCGGGAACGCCCGGTCGCGGCTGAACCCGCTCCCACGGTGCCGCCAAGCGCAGACACCAGCTAATCGCCCACCGGTGCCGCCTGCGCCGGCCACTCGGTCATCGGTGGCACGGCAGCCTCGACCCGCTGCGGATCCAGCCGCGCCTGCAGCGCCGGCAACGCGATCGCCAGCGGGCAGCGCAGGCGCCCGCCGCAGCCGGGCAAGGGCCAGCGCCGCTCGCGCAGGCCGCGGCCGTCGAAGCGGTTGCCGCGCAGCGCCGGCAGGGTCGGCACCACGCTGCGCAGTTGCAGGAAGTCGTGGCCGTCCTGCCGCACCAGTTCCAGCAGCAGCGCACCACCCGGCGGATACGCATCCGGCTGGCCGCGCACGATGGGATCGATGCCGAACAGGCCGGCCAGATGCGCCAGGTTGGTGTCGTGGCCCAGCAGCACCAGCGCGCGCGCGTCCGCCGGCGCCAGCGGCGCCACCGCCGGCGCCTGCCCGGCCGCCGCCTGCAACGTCGCCAGCAGGTGCGCGAGCAGGTTGGAGCCACCGGCACGCGCCGCCGGCAGCGCCCGCTTGCTGTAGGCGAAGGAGGCGTTGTGCAGGCCGATCAGCCGCTGCAGCGCCGCGGCATCGGCGCGCCCCCAGGCCACCTGCGGCAACGGCAGGCCCTGCGCGTACTCCAGCATCAGGTTCTCGGCCAGGCTGCCGGCGGTCTTCAAGACCTTGGCCGCCTGCACCGGATCCTGCAGCCGCTGCGGATCGTCCAGGCGCGGCGCGTCCTGCGCAGCGCAGGCCGACCCCGCACAGCCGGACAGCACGCGCTGCAGCGCGCGCAGCCGCGTGCGTGTGGTCGCGTCTAGCTGCAGCGGCGGTGCCGGCACGTCGTCGTCCTTGTCCTCGTCCTTGCCGAAATGGAACAGCGGGTTGTTCTGCGTCGTCGGCAATGCGAGGTAGTGCGCCTGGCACCCCGGCAGCAGTCCCTCGGTGAAGGCCGCCGCGCTGTCGTGGTTGCGCGGCGTGCTGTCGCCGATCACCACCGCGCCGGACCCGGCGCAATCCGGCGCCAGCACCGCCGTGGCCAGCCAGCGCTGCCGGTAGCGCGCGCCGAGCGCCTGCATGCCGGCGGCACCGTGCGCCGTGAGCTGGCCGGGCGCCACCGGCCATTGCGGCCAGGGTTGCGTGGCGTACCTGGCCAGGTCTTCTGGCGATTGCGTCGGTGCGCGCACGCCATGGCGCATCACCACGATCGTCAGGCGCACCTGCGCCGCATCCGGTGCGGTAGGCGCCTTGGGCGATGCCGCCACCGGCCAGGCGGCGCTGGCGACGCACAGCAACGCGGCCAGGCACCATCCACTACGCACGCGTGCGAATCGGGAAGCGAACATGGCCGGCCTCAGAACTTCAGCGACAGGTCGAGGAACACGCCGCGCCCGGCCAGGCCGAAGTACAGCGGCTGGTTGTCGGAAGAGCGGGTGCCGGCGTAGCCGATCAGCGCATGCCGGTTCAGCAGGTTGTTGACGTCCATGCTGATCGAGTAGCCCTTCAGGCCGTACGGCCCGTGCGTGCTGCGGTAGCCCAGCGCCGCATCCAGGCTGGCATAGCCGCCCAGGCGCTGGTCGTTGCCGAACACGGTGGCGCCGTTGGCCGCGGTGGTGTTGTCCACGCCGTACTGCGGGCCCACCACCTTCTCCATCAGCGAACCGAAATAGCCGGTGCCGCTGTTGTACAGCAGGCCCAGCGCTGCGGTCACCCGCGGCGTGCCGGCGACCTGGGTGCTGCTGTGCTTGTAGGTGGCGTCGTTGTAGCTGGCGTTGGCGTACAGGCTCAGGATCGGCGTCAGCGCGTAGGTGGCCTCGGCCTCGGCGCCGCGATACACCGCACCGCCGCCGTTGACGAAGGCGCTCTCGGTGCCGCTGTCGGTGTTGATCAGGGTCTGGCTGATGTAGTTGCTGAAATCGATGTAGTAGACGTCGGCGCCGAAGGTCAGGCCGCGCGCGGCGTAGCTGGTGCCGAGCTGGTAGTTGCTGGTCAGCTCCGGGCGCAGGCCACGGGCGCCATTGAGTTCGATCACGTCGATCGGCGGCGCCAGGAAGCCGCGCGCGGCCTGCACGTAGCCGCTCCAGTGCTCGTTGAAGCTCTGGTGCAGGCTCAGCGACGGCAGCGTGGCGTCGTAGCTGGCCTCGCTGTGCGCCGGCGCCGGCGGCGTGCTCTTGTTGAGTTCGGCATCGAGCTGGCGCTGCACGCGCGCGTAGCGCAGGCCCGGGCTGAGGGTCAGGCTGTCGCTGAGCTTCCAGTCGTACTGCAGATACGGCTGCAGGGTGTCGGTGCGGTCGTGCAGGTTGTAGTTGTACAGCGGGCCGTACTTGGTGCCGCTGGCCGCGCCGGTGGTCATGTCCACCGGCAACTGCTGGCGCTCGTCGAGGTTGCGCTCCACCCACACGCCAGTCTGCAACTGGCCAGGTCCCAGGTCGCGGGCCAGCCGCAGCACATCGCCGAAGGCGCGGAAATCGTTGTCCGAGAGCTTGCCCGGCACGTCCTTGGCGGCCTTGGACAGCTTCTTGCCGGTCGCACCGTAGAAGGTCACGCCGTTGTCGGCAGCGCTCTCGCTGGTGGGGATGCTGGTCTTGGAAGCGGTGTGGTCGAAGCTGTTGTAGTAGACCTTGTTGTCCAGGTCCCACTCGCCCAGGCGCGTGCTCAGGCCCAGGTAGGTGAAGCTGGAGTAGTAGGCGGCGGCGTTGTAGCCGGTGTAGTTCTGCAGGGTCGGATCGTTGCCCAGGCCGTAGCGCCAGCCATGCTGCGCGATCTGCGCGCGGGTGGCGCCCTGCACGGTGTTCTGGTGCTCCTGGTTGTAGCTGCTGACGAAGGTCAGGGTGGTCGCCTCGCCCAGATCGGTGACGGTCTTGAGGAAGGCATGCTCGCGGCGGTCGTCGGTGCCCTTGAGGTAGGTATCGCTGGCTTCCTTGGACAGGTCCGCGAACAGGCGCGTGTTGCCGATGTGCTCGTCGGCGCTGACGCCGCCGGCCCAGGTGTTCCAGCTGCCGCCGGTGCCGTAGACGGTGACCCCGTCGACCTCGCTGGGATTGCGCGTGCGCAGCGCCAGGGTGCCGCCGAAGGTGGCGTTGCCGATGGTGGCGCCGCCGCCGGGGCCGCGGTCGATCTCGGCCTGGCCGAGCACGTGGTTGTTGAAGTAGGCCGAAGTGGTGTGGTGCAGATCGCTGGCATCGCCGAAGGGGATGCCGTCGAAGGTGATGTTGAACTGGCCGTCCTGGAAGCCGCGGATGCTGATGCCCTCGTTCTTGCCCAGGCCGGGGCCTTCCGGCGAGGTGGTCACCACGCTGGGCGCGTATTTGATGATGTCGTCGTAGTTGGAATTCAGGCGCAGGCCGTCGCGGATGAAGCGCTCGTCGATCACCGAGGTCGGCTGGCTCGCCTCCAGCGGCGCGGCGCTGGGCGCCAGCGTGTCGACACTGTTGGCGGTGACGTTGATCGGCGCCAGTTCGCGCGGGCCGTCGTGTTCCCCATCGGTCTCGGCGCGGGCCGGGGCGGCGCTGCGCGGCGCCCGCGGCGCGGCGGCCGGCGCGGCGGCGACGCTGCTGCGCACGATGGCGACCGAGCCGGGCGTCAGCATGCGGTAATCCAGGCCGGTGCCGGCGAGCAAGGCATGCAGTTGCTGCGGCGGCGCCAGGCCGGCCGGGGCGCCGTTGCTGCGCAGCCCGGCGGCCAGGGCCGGGTCGTACATCAGTTGCAGCCCGCTGCTGCGCGCGAACTGGTCCAGCGCCTGCGCCAGCGGCATGGGCGCGATGGCCGCCGCGGCGGCGGCGGGCGCCGACCAGGCCGGCAGCGAAGACGTACAGCCCAACAGCAGGGCGATGGAGACGACGAGAGGCTTGCGCATGACGATCACACCGGAGGGGAGGAAGGGCGGCCCCGCGCGTGCTGCGCGACGGCCATGCTTCCTAGGAGTGCTCCGGTGCGCCGTACGGCTACCGTCGATTGCGTGAATTTTTTCTTACAGCGGCGCCGGCGCGTGGCGGATGGTCACCGCGTGCGCATCGCGCTGCACCTGCACGTCCGGCAGGCTGCCGAGATAGGCGACGAAGGCCTCCGGGTCGCGCAGGTGGAACACCCCGCTGACCCGCCGCGCCGCCAGCGCCGGGTCGGCGATGCGCAGCGGCTGCGTGGTGTAGGCGTTGAACAGGCGCGCCACCTCGCCCAGGCTGCGATCGTGCACGCCGACCTGCGCCGGCAGCCAGGCGGTGGCGTCGGCGATGTCGGCATGGTCGCGCCGCGCCAGCACGCGGCCCTGCGCATCCACCCGCACCTGCTGGCCGCCGCCCAGGTCGGCCAGCGTCGTCCCCTCCGACGGCAGGTCGCCGCGGTGCCACCACGCCGGGGCATCGCGCGACACCTGCACCCGCCCCTGCAACACGGTGACGCGGGCGCCGCCGGCCTGCGGGTCGACCCCGAACACGGTGCCGACGTCGCGCAGCACCAGCGTACCGACGCTGACCCGCAGCGGCCGCGCCGGATCATGGCCGAGATCGAACACCGCCTTGCCGCGCAGCAGGGCGATGTCGCGGCGCTGCGTGCCGTAGCGCACCGCGATCGCGCCGCCGCGCTCCAGCTGTACCACGCTGCCGTCGTCCAGGGCGACACTGCGCGGCGCGTCCGCTGGCGCTGCGTACACCGTCGCCGGCACCGGCTCCGGCGCGCGCAGGCGCAGCGCCACGCCCGCGGCGGCC
>NZ_JAGHWV010000015.1:0-22427 GCF_017746095.1 Xanthomonas sp. D-109 | reverse complement strand
ACACCTTTTTGATCAGGTGGTTGACGCCGCTTCTTCGTCCAAACCCGTAGGCTTTTCCTCGAAGCGAGCCGGCCATATTAACCGACTTTTTCACGCTGTCAACACCCGATGTTCGCTAGGTGTTTCCGGCCCCGCCGGCCTCTGTCGTGCCGAAACTCGGCAGTTGCGTAGCGGGCCGCGCAGTTTAATGGCACCGAAAAAAAGGTCAACCGTTTTTTTGCGAGCCCTTGCGGCGCTGCGTCCTGCTCCACTCTCTTCTCTATGAGCGAAGGCGCGACACGGCCGATCGCCGGCGTTTGCCCGAGAATGCAGCCTGCGCTCCACCATGGGATTCCGCATGACCGCTGCTGCACGCTCGCTCTGGCGCGATGCCTCGCTGCCCGCGCTGATCGCCGGCTTCGTCACCGTGCTGGTCGGCTTCACCAGTTCGGCGGCGATCGTGTTCGAGGCCGCGCGCAGCGTCGGTGCCTCGCAGGCGCAGATCGCCTCGTGGATGTGGGCGCTGGGGCTGGGCATGGGCCTGACCTGCATCGGGCTGTCGCTGCGCTACCGGATGCCGGTGGTCACCGCCTGGTCCACGCCCGGCGCGGCCCTGCTGATCGGCAGCGGCGGCGGCCTGCCGCTGTCCGACGCGATCGGCGGCTTCGTGGTGGTGGCGGTGCTGTCTGCGCTCGCCGGGTTTTCCGGCCTGTTCGAACGCGTGCTGCGGCGCATCCCGCTGTCGCTGGCCTCGGCGATGCTGGCCGGGGTGCTGCTGCGCTTCGGCCTGGACGTGTTCGTGGCGATGCAGCACCGGCTCGGCATGGCGCTGGCGATGTTCGCCACCTATCTGCTCGGACGCCGCGCCTTTCCGCGCTATGCGGTGATCGCCACGCTGCTGGTCGGCACCGCCGTGGCCGCGGGCACGGGCACGCTGCATCTGGAGGCGGCGCAGTTGCGCGTGGCGCAGCCGGTGCTGGTCTGGCCGACGCTGTCGTGGCAGGCGCTGTTCGGGATCGCGCTGCCGCTGTTCGTGGTGACGATGACCTCGCAGAACCTGCCCGGTGTCGCGGCGATCCGCGCCTCCGGCTATGCGGTGCCGATCTCGCCGACCATCGGCTGGATCGGCGTAGTCAACACGCTGCTGGCGCCGTTCGGCGCCTACGCGCTGAACCTGGCGGCGATCACCGCGGCGATCTGCATGGGCCGCGAGGCGCAGGAGGATCCGCAGCGACGCTACATGGCCGCGGTGTTCGCCGGGGTCTTCTATGTACTGATCGGCGTGTTCGGCGCCACCGTGGCCGCGCTGTTCGCGGCCTTCCCGCGGGAGCTGGTGATGGCCATCGCCGGCATCGCGCTGTTCGGCACCATCGGCAACAGCCTGGCCTCGGCCTTGCGCGAGGAAAACGAGCGCGAGCCGGCACTGATCGCGTTCCTGGTCACCGCCTCGGGCCTGTCGTTGTTCGGCATCGGCGCGGCCTTGTGGGGTCTGCTGGCCGGCGCGGCGACGCTGGCGCTGTGGCGGCGCACCCGCTGAGGGGCGGCCGCCGGTCGGGATTCAACGCGGGTCGCGCAGCTGCAGCAGCCAGTGACTGGCCACGCCGGAGTGATCGGGCAGCGGTTCGAAGTCGAACTGGCGGTGCACGGCCGTGCTGCCGTCCACGCGCAGCGGCAGGGTGACGTAGGCCGCGCGCCCCTGCCGCAGCAGGGTGTCGATGCGCTGGGTCTCGGCGAGCACGGCATCGCTGGCGTACAGCCGCTCCAGGTCGCAGCCGATCAGGTCGGCGACCTCGCGCTCGTACAGTGTAGCGAAGGCCTCGTTGACGAAGGCCAGGCGGCTGGGCCGCGGGCCGTCGCCGCGCTCGACGATCGCCACCGGTTCGCGCAGCCGCGACAGCGAGGCCTCCAGCAGGGCGAAATCCTGCTGGAAGCGCTTGCGCTCCATCAGTTCGATCAGCACCCGCAGGCTGCGCGCCGACTCCAGGCTGATCGGCGACCACGGCAGCGCGCGGCCGCGCACGGTTTCCTGCCACAGGTCGAAGCTCTTGCGCGGCGACAACCGCGAACCGGCGATGTCCTGCAGCTTGGCCAGCTGCGGATTGCCGGCCCAGTTGACCGTGCGTACTTGCTCGCGGCGGGTCCACAGCAAGGCGCTGCGCGCCTGCGGCATCAGCGGCACGAAGATGAAGCCGGCCGCCAGCGGCGCCAGATCGGCCAGCGCCGGGAAGGTCTCGCCGATCTGGTCCGAGTGCAGCGCGCCGACCGCGTCGTGGCGCAGCGCTTCGTGATGGGTGGATTCGATCTGTTCGCGGATCCGCGCCAGGTCCTCGGTCGACGGCAGCATGCCGTGGCGGGTGACGTGGTCGCCGTGGAACACCGCCACGCCGTCGGCATCGACCACGTCGAGCAGGTCCGAGGCCATTTCGTCGAGCATGGGCGCGGTCAGCATCTCGGCGTCGTTGAAGTTGGTGATCAGCTTCTCGCGTACGGTCAGCAGCACCGACTCGGTCCGCGCGCGCGCCACCGCGGTGATCGCACCGATGCGCCCGGCCAGCGCCCGGCTCAGCGCATCGGCGACATCGCGCATCTCGTGGTTGCAGAAATACGGGCGGTAGTGATGGCAGGCGATCAGCCCCCACAGCGCGTCGTTGACCACGATCGAGGCCACCAGGGTGGCGGTGACGCCCATGTTGGCCAGGTATTCCAGGTGCACCGGCGAGACGCTGCGCAGGCTGACGTCGCTCAGGTCCACCGGCGCGCGCAGGCGTGGATGCAGGGTGGGCTGGATCGGCGACGGCACATAGCCGACGTTGGCGATCTGGCGCACGCGGTTGCGCAGGTACAGCGCGCGGGCCTGCGCCGGAATGTCGCTGGCCGGATAGTGCAGGCCGAGATACGGCTCCAGCTCCGCCGCGCGCGCCTCGGCGACCACGTCGCCGTTCCAGTCGTCGTCGAAGCGGTAGATCATCACCCGGTCGTAGCCGATCAGGCTGCGCAGGCTCTTGGCGGCGCGCTGGCAGGCGTCCTCGATGTTTTGGTCGGTCTCCAGCCGGCGCAGCACCGGCAGCGCTTCGCGCAGGGTGGCGTCGGCCAGCGGCGCATCGCGCGGCTCCAGTTCCAGCAGCCACTGCTCCGGATACAGATGCCAGGCGCCGACCCAGCGCTGCGTCGCGGCCGCGTCCTTGAACCCCACTTCGACATAGGCCAGGTCGCTGCGCTCGGCCGCGTCGGGCAGCAGCCGCGTGCGCGGATCCTCCAGCACGAGCAGGGCGTCGTAGCGCTGTCCAAGCAATGCGTCCAAGGGCCGGCCGAACAGGTCGGCGGCGCTGGCGCTGGCCTGGACGATGCGCCCGTCCTGCGGCTCGATCACCAGCAGCACGCCGTGCGGCTGCACCGATCCAGGAATGTGGATGGGCTCGCGTGCGCAGGCGTCCATGTCCAGGGGCACGACGATGTCGCTCATGCGGCGATCTCCAGGGCGAAGTGGGTATGGAAGTGCGCGAACATGGTGCGGGCGCCGTCGACCGCGGCCTGCCGCAGCGGCGCGCTCGGCAAGGCTAGCTCCAGGCGCTGCTGGAAATGCCGCCAGGCGGCCGGGTCGGCATGGCCGAGTTCGAAATAGGACAGCGCCGGCGCGGCCGCGGGCAGGCTCTGCCGCAGGTGCCGGGCGATCACCCGGCCGCCCAGGCGCGAACCTTCGACCACGTAGAGCATGCCCCAACGCGCGCCGGCGTCGGCGGCCGGCGGCAGCGGCTGCGGCGCTGGCGGGGTTGCCTGCAGGGCATGCAGATCCTGCGCCAGCAGCGGAGTGCGCGGCTGGTACCGCCACTGCGCATCGCCGCAGTCGCGCAGCCAGGCCGCTTCGCGCTGTTCCCAGCCGGCCAGCACCGCGTGATGGCGACGCAGCACCTGCACGTAGGCGGACAGCGACAGTGCCGGATCCATCAGCGCGCGCATCGCCGGCAGATCTTCCACGGCCTGGTGCTGCTGCGCAGTGGCCTCGCGCAGCAGGCGCGCAGCGGTCAACGGCAGGGCGGTTCCGTCGGGAGGGGACATCATGCAGGCGACTGGTACAGCAGCCGGCCGGCCGCGACGAAAGAGAGGACACAGCGTAACAATCGCGACCGCGCGGTGCCAGGCGAGGCCGCGCGGGAGCCGCGACGCCCATCCCAGCAAGCTGAGCCGTTCATGCCGGCCGCGCTGCCTGCGCCGCGCCTCAGCCGGCGGCCACCCCGGCAGCCGGCACCCGCGCACGGCGCCAGGCCACGATCCAGCCGCCGCCCAGCAGCAGCGCCGCCAGCAACCACGGCACGCCGGGGAAGTGCAGCAGCGCGTGCGGGCCGATGAAGGCGGCGAACACCCATGCGTACAGCAGCGGCCCGATCACCCCGGCCAGGCTGACCAGGCTCATCAGCGCGCCCTGGATGCGCCCCTGCGCATCGGCGCCGACGTGGCGGGTGACGATCGCCTGCGCCGCCGGCCCGGCCACCGCCCACAGCGCGCTGATCGGCACGCCGAGCAGGAACAGCGCGCCGCTGCCGGCCACGCTGTAGATGGCGAAGCCGATCACGCCGCAGCCCAGGCCGAACAGCAGCGCGCCGCGCTCGCCGAAGCGGCGCACCACCCGCGCCACCAGCACGGCATTGACCACGATGCTGCACACGCCGACCAGGGCCAGCACCCAGCTGACCTGTTTCGGTCCCCAGCCGAAGCGGTAATCGGCGAACAGCACGAAGATGCTCGGGTAGACGTAGTGCGCCAGGTTGGCCAGGAAGATCACCGCGGCCAGCGCGAACACCTGCGGGTAGCGCTGCAGCAGGCGCAGCGCGCCGAACGGGTTGGCGTGCGCCCAGTCCACCCGCGCGGTGCGCCGCTCCGGCGCCAGCGATTCGGGCAGCACCCACAGGCCGTAGAGGAAGTTGAGCAGGGCCAGCCCGGCGGCGAACCAGAACGGCGCGCGCAGGTGCAGGCTGCCGAGCCAGCCGCCGAGCAGCGGGCCGACCACGAAGCCCACCCCGAACGCGGCGCCGATGATGCCGTAGGCCTGGGCGCGCTTGTCGGCCGGGGTGATGTCGGCGATGTAGGCATTGGCCGAGGTGAAGCTGGCCGAGAACACGCCGGAGACCATGCGCGCCAGCAGCAGCACCGGCAGGCTCTGCGCCAGCGCCATCACCATGAAGTCCACGCCCAACCCCAGGCACGAGGCCAGGATCACCGGGCGCCGGCCGTAGCGGTCGGACAGCGCGCCCTGCAGCGGCGAGCTGACGAACTGCAACGCGGCGAACAGGAATCCGAACCAGCCGACCCAGCGGGCCGCGGCGGCGAAATCGCCGCCGGTGAAGCCGCGCACCAGCGTGGGCAGCACCGGGATGATGACGCCGAAGGACAGCACGTCGATCAGCAGGGTGACGAAGATGAAGGCGACCGCGGCGCGGCGTGAGCGGACAGCGGGAGTCGGAGCGTGCACGGCAGGCCTCCTGGCGGACGCGGCAGTGTAATCGGCGCCGCTGCGGGTGCGGGAGGTCGGAGTGGACAGGGCCGCGTGCCTGCCGCCTCGCGGTGGCTTGGCTGGGTGCGGTCGGCGCGATTTGATCGCGAGCGGCGGGATCGTCGCGTCGGGACTGAAGTCCCTCCCACAACAGGGTCGAGGCTTGGCGGATTGTGTCGGAACCGACGCCCTCTACACCGAGCGACTCCCCTCTCCCGTCGGGAGAGGGGTCGGGGGTGAGGGTCCGGCGGAGGCAGCGGCGCCACTCATGCCACCAAGGCGCGGCGGCGCAGCAGTTACGGCTGGGCCGTCACCATGCATACCGCCGGCCGAAGTGGGCGGTACCGCCGTCCGGCCGAATCACAACGCCACGACGGAAATCGTCTGCTGCAGCACATGCTGGGCGCCCGGCGCCAGTTCGATCACCTCGGGTCCGGCGTTGGCCGCTTCCAGGCAGACGAACTGGCGCCAGTGCGGGCCGACGTCGGCCATCTTCTGTGCGCCGGCCTCGCCCGGGTTCCACGCCACCAGGGTGCGGCTACCGGTGGTGGCGATCTCGATGCGGCGCTGCAGGCCCGGGTCCAGCAGGGTGTAGCGGCCGCCGGCACCGGTGTAGATGCGGTCGCTGCGGCCGGGATCGCGCGGATCCTGCAGGCTCCAGTCGCCTTGCTGGCGATGCGCGGTGGCGTAGTTCTCGAACTTGTCCAGGTACTCCAGGCCGTCCAGGCCCTGCACCCGCACCTGGGTAGCGTCGGCGACGCGGAAGTAGTTGTGCAGCGCCTGGGTGAAGCGGGCGGGCGCGGTGCCGACATTGTCGGTGACCAGGCGCTGCTCCAGGGTGGCGCCGATGCGCAGCTGCATGCGCAGGCGCAGCGGCAGGTCGTCGAAGTCCGGCGGTGCCAGGGTCAGGACCAGGCTGCCGTCGGCCTCGCGCCGCGCGTCCTGCAATTGCCACGGCACGGTGCGCACGAAGCCGTGTGCGGGCACGGCGTCGCTCTGGCCCTGGCGGCCGAAGTACGGCCAGCACACCGGGGTGCCGCCGCGGATCGGGGTCGGCGTGGGCTGCGCGCTCGGCGACAACCACAGCGCGTCGGTGCCGCCCTTGGGCACGAACGACAGCACCTGGCCGCCGAGCAGGCTGATCGCGGCGGTGGACTGCGGGGTCTCCACCAGCAGCGAGGGATAGCCGTGGAAGTCGCCTGTGCTCAGGCCGGGGACGTCGGACATGGGATGGATGCTCCGTGGCGCGGGGGATTGGGCGAAGGCCGGGTAGGCGGCCGGCAGCCGGAACGCGGTGGGCGGCGTGCCGCCGAACGGCGTGGTCGCGGGCTGCGCGGTGGGTGCCGGCGTCGATGCGGGTGCGGGTGCGGGCGAAGATGTGGGTGCAGGCGACGGTGGCTGCGTGGCCGGTGGCGTCACCGGTGCCGCAGGCGTGCTGCCGGCCTCGCGGCGCAGCGCGTCGAGGATGCGTTGTCCGGCGCGGCCGTCGGCCGGCTGCAGGCCCAGGCGCTGCTGCTCGGCCTGGATCGCGCGGCGGGTGGCGGTGCCGATGGCGCCGTCGGCCTGGCCGATGGCGTGGCCGCGCGCCAGCAGCAGGGTCTGCAGTTCGCGCCGCTCGGGGCGGCCCAGGCCGGGGTCGTCGGTCGGCCAGACGGCGACCAACCCGGGCTTGCCGCGCAGCCGGTCGGACAGCAGCGCGATCGCCAGCGCATAGCTTTCGGCGGCGTTGTAGGCGTAGATCGCGTCGTAGTTGCGGAACACCAGGAAGGCCGGGCCGTGCACGCCGGCCGGGATCAGCACCGCCGCCGGGGTCTGCGCTGCCAGCGCTGGCAGCGCGCCGCCATCGGCGGCGGTGAGGCCGCGCGCGCGCCAGTCCGACAACGGCCGGCGCTGGGTACGCCCGGCCAGCGCCGGGTCGAAGCCGTCCGGCAGCTTCACTTCCAGCCCCCACGGCTGGCCGCTCTGCCAGCCGGCCAGCTTCAGGTAGTTGGCGGTGGACGCCAGCGCATCGGGAATGCTGGCGACCAGGTCGCGGCGGCCGTCGCCATCGCCGTCCACGGCGACGCGGGCGTAGGTGCTGGGCATGAACTGGGTATGGCCGAAGGCGCCGGCCCAGGAGCCGGTCAGGCCCTCGGGGCGCAGGTCGCCGGCCTGCAGCAACTTCAGCAGGGCGAACAGTTCGCTGCGGAAGAACGGCTGGCGGCGGCCTTCGCAGGACAGGGTCAGCAGCGACACCAGCAGCGGGCGCTTGCCGGAGATGCGGCCGTAGTCGCTCTCCACGCCCCACACCGCGACCACCGTCTCCGGGTCCACGCCGTACTGCTGCGCCACCTGCGCGAGCAGGTCGCGGTGCGCGGCGAGCATGGCACGGCCGTCGTCGATGCGCTGGCTGTCGACCAGGCCGGCCAGGTAATCCCAGATCGGCGTGGTGAACTCGGGTTGGGCGTCGAGCAGCGGCAGCACGCTCGGGTCCGGCTGCAGGCCGGCGGTGAAGCGATCGAACGACGCCTCGGCGACGCCCGCCTTCGCCGCGGCCGGGCGCAGGCCGGCCACGCAGGTGGCGAAAGCCGGATCGGGCGTGGACGGCGCCGCCGCGGGTGGGGTCTGCGCGAGCGCGCACGGGGCCGCCAGCAGCAGGATCCAGGCCAAACGCATCATCGCAACATCCTCGCCGACGGCAGGGCCGACATCATAAACAACCGCCGCGTGTGCGCTCCGCTCACGTGGTGCGCGCGGCAGACGGCACGCGACCGGCACTGCGTTCTGCGTGTGGCTTGGTTGGCAGATCGCGCGACGCGGAGCCTCGGCAGGCATGGCGTTCGCTATCCGCAGCGCTGGTTCCAAGCGCAGCACGATCGACGACGGTCTTGCGAACGAACGGGCGGAGCGCGATCGTCCGCACCGCCAGCGCGACGCGCGCCGGTTCAGTCCAGCGCGTCGAGGTAGTACCAGCGCCCGTCCTCGCGCACGAAGCGGCTGTGCTCGGTCATGCGCACGGCGCTGCCGCCGCCGATGCGATAGCGCGCCAGGAAGGCGACCTCGGCGCTGTCGGCGCCGGTCTGCAGCACCCGCTGCACGGTGAGGCCGAGCCAGACCGTGCGCGGGTCGATTTCCACCTGCGGCGGGCAGGTCGACGGATGCCAGCTCGCACGCAGGTAGTCGGCGTCCTGGCGCACGTAGGCGCTGTAGCGCGAGCGCATCAAGGATTCGGCATCCGGCGCCGCGGCGCCGGCGTGGTACGGCCCGCAGCACTGCGCGTAGTCGCGCGGACGGCCGCAGGGGCAGGGATCGGCGAGGCGCGGGGCGGACGGTGGCATGTGCCGATTGTGCCGGCTGGCGCGCCATCGCGCACGCCGCGCGCGCGTTGCGGACGGTGGCCGCTATGCTTGCGGCCCCTTGCGCGGAGCGCCGGCGTGCTCGAGTCGATCCCCACCGAATTGCCCTGGCTGCTGTGCATCGCCTTCGTCGCGGGGCTGGTGGACGCGGCGGTGGGCGGCGGCGGCCTGATCCAGTTGCCCGGGCTGTTCGCGACCCTGCCGCAACAGGCGCCGGCGGTGGTGCTGGGCACCAACAAGTTCAGCGCCATGGCCGGCACCGGCACCGCCGCCTGGCGCTACGCGCGCCATGTGCGCCTGCCGTGGCGGCCGGTGCTGTACGCGACCGCGACCGCGTTCGTGTTCGCCTTCCTCGGCGCCACCGCAGTAAGCCTGTTGCCGAAACAGGCGGTGCGCCCGCTGATTCTGGTGCTGCTGATCGCGATGCTGGGCTACACGCTGGTCAAGAAGGACTTCGGCGCGTTGCACCGCCCACGCCACATCGGGCGCCGCGAACTGGCGATCGCGCTGGCGATCGGCGCGGCGATCGGGTTCTACGACGGCTTCTTCGGCCCGGGCACCGGCAGCTTCCTGATCTTCCTGTTCATCCGCTTCTTCGGCCTGGATTTCCTGCGCGCCTCGGCCGCCTCGAAGGTGGTGAACCTGGCCACCAACCTGGCGGCGCTGTGCTTCTTCGTGCCCAGCGGCAAGATCCTGCTGGCCGCGGCGGTGCCGATGGCCGTGGCCAACGTGGCCGGCGCGGTGACCGGCACGCGGCTGGCGCTGCGCGGCGGCACGCCGCTGATCCGGCGGTTGTTCCTGGTGCTGGTGGTGGTGCTGATCGGCAAGATGGGCTGGGATCTGCTGCACTGAGCGCAGTGCGGTTGCCGCGTGCCTGTCCTCCCGACGCGGCGGCCGCGCGCGTGCCCGTGGGCACACGCGGGCCAGCACCGGCTCAGCCGTCGCGGCGCTTGGCGGTCGCGGGAGGCGTCTTGCGCGCCGCAGGCTTGGCAGCCTTGGCCAGCTTCGCAGGTTTGCGGGCTGTGGCGGCTTTCGCGGTCTTCGCTGACGCCGACCGCGTGGCGGGCTGAGTTGCCGTGGACGGACGTGCCGCCGCTGCGGCGGACTTGCGTGGCGCCTTCGCCGACGCGGCCTTGGCAGCAGGCGTCGTGGCAGCCGTGCTGGCACGTTTGCCGGGCGTCGCTGGCGAGGTCTTGCGCGCGGTCGGTGGTTTGCCGCCGTTGCCGCGGCCATCGTCCGCCTTGCCGGATGCGCGCGCCGGCGTGGCAACGGCGTCTGCGGTGGCCTCCGCGGTTGCGTCCGCTGCGGCAGCGGTCGGCGGCAGCTCGGCGCCGGCCTGGTCCACCGCCGCGGTTGGCTCCGCCGCAGGCGCAGCCGCCTCGTTGCGGCTGCGCTCTGGCAGCTTCAACCGGTGCGCCTGCTCGTCGTATTCGATCAGCAGCACGCCGGAGTTGTGGCGGCCGCTGATCTCGACGAAGCAGGCGCCGCCGATGAACGGCTCCAGCGTCATCACTGACTTCAGCGGCGTGGCCACCACCATCTGGAAGCCGAAGTTCTCGAAGATGTTCATCGCCAGCGCGGTGAACTCGTTGTCGGCCTTGTCGAAGGCCTCATCCAGCACCACCGCGGCGTAGCGCGGCAGCTCGCCGTCCTCGCCGCCGAGCTGGTAGCGCAGCGCGGCGGCCAGGCAGGTGGTGGCCAGCTTCTGCCGCTGGCCGCCGGACTTGCCGGCGCCGCTGCGGTAGATCTCCACCTGCGCGCGGCTGTCCGCGTCCAGTTCCACGCCGACGAACTCCACGTGCTGGCGCACGTCCAGCACCTGCTCGCGCCAGCGCCGCAGTTCCGGCTCCTGCGCGCCGAGCCGTTGCACCAGCCCGCGCAGCATGGCGAACTGCGCCTCGGCAAGGGCGCGGTCCTCGGTCTGCTGATGGCCGAGCACGGCGCGCAACTGCTGCTGGAACTCCTGCACCTCGAGCAGGCGCCGGTCGCTGACCTCGATGGTCAGCAGGGTGCCGCGGTTGAACGGTACCTGCTCCAGGCTGGCGTTGACCTCGTCCATGCGCTGCTTGATCGCCTTGTGCGCTTCGGCGGTGTAGCGCTGCAGGGCCAGCAGGTTGTTCTTGCTCTGGGTCTGCAGCAGGTCGAAGAAGCGGCCTTCGTGGCGCGGCAGGCCGTCGCTCTCCAGCCGCTGCAGGCGCGCCAGGAAATCGTCGGCGCTGGCCAGGCTGACGGTGAAGTCGCCGCTGTCCTCCGGCCACTGCTGGCAGTAGCGGCGGAAGCAGTCCAGCACCTGCTGGCTCAGCCGCGCGTCCTGCGCCTGGCTCTGCGCCAGCTGTTCGCCGAGCCCGCGCTCGACGCTGCGCAGATGCGCCTCCAGGTTGTCCAGGCTCAGCGGCGGCAGCGCCGCCAGCCGCGCGTCCAGCCCGGCCACCTGCGCCGGGCCGATCACCGCGGTGGCCACGCGTGCGGCGCAGGTCTCGCGCTGCGCTTCCAGACGCGCGCGCTCGCGGCTCACCTGCGCGCGCTCCAGGCGCACGTCCTCGTAGGTGCGGCGCGCCTGGTCGCGGCGCGCGCGGACAGTGGCGATCTGCTCGCCCAGCGCACGCAGCGCGGTGTCGCCTTCGCGCAGTTGCAGCAGTTGCTCGGCGATGTCGCTCAGGCGCTGCAGCTTGGGCGCCACGTCGATCTCGTCCCACTCGCGCTCGGCCAGGGTATGCGCGGCCAGTTGCCGGCCCTGGTCCTGTTCGCGCTGCTTGCGCAGGGCGGCCACGTCGGCATCGCAGGCGGCGATGCGCTGCGCCAGGGTCTGCCCCTCGCGCTCGTAGACCTTGAGCTTGTCGCGGTTGTCGTAGCCGAGCAGCCAGCGCTTGCGGTCGCCGACCGCGTGGCGGTCGTCCTTCTCGTAGCGGTCGCCCGGATGCTTGACCTGGCCCTCGCGGGTGATCGCACGCTCGGCATCGCGCAATTGCGCCACGTTATCGACGCAGGCGTAGTCGAAGCGCCGCGCCAGTTCCTGGCGCAGCCACGGCGCATAGGCGTGGTCGCGCAGCTCCAGCTTGCGCAGCAGCGACTTCGCATCGGGCTCGCGCTGTTGCAGCGGCGCGTTGTGGCGCACGCGGAAGTACACCAGGCGGGTGCCGAGCTGGGTCTTGTTGACCCAGTCGGCGACGCTGGCGTAGTGGCGTTCGTCGACCAGCAGCGACTGCGCGAAGCCATGCAGCACGCGCTCGATCGCGCCGCGCCAGGCCGCCTGGTCGGCGTCCACCTGCACCAGCTCGCCGACGAACGGCAGGGCCGCTTCGGACAGACCTGTCTCGGCGCACAGCCGCGCGCGCAGCGCCTGCATCGGCGCGGGAATGCTCGAAGGCGCCTTCAGCAGCGCCTCGATCTCGGTGCGGATCACCGCGAAGCGGCGTTCGTCCTCGCGGCGCTCGGCCATGCGCTCGGCGATCGCTTCGTCCAGGCTGCTGGCCTCGCCGGCGACGCCGTCGCGCAGCGCGCGCGCCTGCGCCACCTGCTCGGCAAAGCCGCTGGCGCTGCCGGCCAGGCCCATGCCGAGTTGCCGGCAGGCCTGTTCGACCTGGCTGCGGCGGCGCATGCGCTCGTCGCGCTCGCGCTCGACGCGGCCGCGTTCGCGCTCCAGCGCCTCGACCTGTTCGCCGCCCTGCGCGCGCTGCTGCGTCTCCAGCTCGGCCAGGGTCTGCTCGTGGTTGTCCAGCGCTTCGCGGCGCTGCCCTTCCTCGCCGGCCAGGCCGCGGTCCTGGGTGTCCAGTTCCTGCAGGCGCGCGTCGAGCAGGGCCAGGCGGCGCTGCTCGCGGTAGCCGTCGATGCCCAGCTGCAGTTCGCGCAGCTCGCCGACGCTGTAGCGCAGCGCCAGCAGTTCGGCGTGGTAGTCGCGCGCCGGGGTCAGGGTTTCCACCTGGCGCCGCGCGGTCACCACCGCATGGTGGGCGCCGTCGAGTTCGGCGAAGTCCTCGACCAGGCGATCGGCCGCCTCGAAGGTGCGCGGCTCGTCGAGCATGAAGCTGCGCAGGAAGGCGTTGAGGTCGCCCAGGTTCTTCGCCGACTGGGTCTTGTGCAGCAGCCGCAGCGCCATCTCGTTGCCGATGCCGAGCAGGTGGCGGAAGCGCTCGGCGTAGCCGGCGAAGCTGTCGAAGTGGTGCACGTCCTCGCCCAGGCGCAGCTTGAGCCGGCGCAGGTCCAGGTCGAAGCCGTCCAGCTCGGCGGCCACGTCGAAGCCGCGCGGCACCACCATGTAGTGCTTGCGCACGTCGGCCGCGGCGGTACCGCTGCCGGCGATCCAGAACAGCCGCACCAGGCTGACCGCCTGGCCGTGGGCATTACGGTATTCCAGCGCCAGCGCCGACCAGGTCGCGCCCTTGCGCAGGTACTGGGTGGCGATCTCGCCGGAGGCGCTGTCCTGCTGGTCGGCCCAGGCGCCGCGCACATAGGACACCAAACTGCGGTCGCGGCCGCTGCGCTCGGCCTCGCGCGCGGCGGCGTTGAAGTCGACGATGCTCGGCGGCGTCAGCAGTGCCGACATCGCATCGAGCAGGGTCGACTTGCCCGAACCGGAGCGGCCGACGAACAGGAAGCCCTTCTCGGCGATCGGCACGTCGGTCAGGCCGTTGAAGGTGCCCCAGTTGTGCACCTGCAGGCGGCGCATGCGGTATTGCTGCGCGCGTTGCTCGGCCAGGGTCTCGGCGAACAGGGACGGGGCGACGGGGACGGTGGACGATTCGGACAGGGACGTCATCGGGAACTCATCGGGAAAACGAAAGCGGCCCCAGGGCGGGCCGCAGGGCCGGCGCGCAGCGGCCGGCAGGCGCGGATACGGCCGCTAGCCGTGCACGCCGCTCACGGCGCCGCCTCGGCCGCGCCCTCGCGCAGGCCGCGGTAGGCCGTCGCCAGCGCCTGCACGTCCTCGGCCGAGAACAGCAGCTTCAGCGCCGGCGAGACTTCGTAGCGGTCCTCGCTGCCGCGCAGCTTGGACAGCAGGTGGTTGTCGCGCATCTTGGCGATCGCCGCCAGCACCCGCCGCGCGAAACCGGCGCGGTCGGTGGAGACGTTCTTCTCGTACACCGACAGCACTTCCAGCAACTGCGCCTCGTCGACCACCGCGCGCTCGCCGCGGGTGTCGGCCTCGGCCAGTTGCTGGCGCAGGAACAGCAGCAGCACCGACTCGATGAAGGTCAGCGGCGCCGTGCGCAGCAGCGCCGGGGTCTCCAGCTCGCCGGTGTCGGCCTGGCGCGCGAACGCCACGCCGCCGTCGCGGTCCAGCACCAGTTCCAGGAACAGCTCGCTCAGCACGCGGCGGATCGCCGCCTCGTGGCGCAGCAGCGCCGGCCACAGCGGGCCGTGCCGGTAGGCGTCGACGCTGGGGCCGGACAGCAACTGGCACAGCGCGCGCCGCGCCTCCAGCGGCAGGCTGCCGCTGTCGCCGGCGAACAGCGCGGTGCCGCCATCGGCCGCAGCGGAAGTGGCGGCGGCCGCAGCGACATCGCCGGCATCGGCGTCGTGGCCGTGGAATTCGTCAGACCAGCTCATTGCGTTTTTCCTTGGTGAACCACACCAGCGGGATGCGCGCGCGCCGGACCTGGCCGTCGCCGCCCTCCCATTGCACCGCTTCCCATTCGCCGTCGACGACCACGCCGTGGCGGGTGCCCAGCGCCAGGTAGCCGATCACGCTGCCCAGGCCCTGCGCCGCCGGGCGCTGCCGCAGCGCCTCGCCGATGCTCAGTTGCGGCTGCCGGCCGAGCAGGTCGTGCAGGTCGTTGCGCAGGCCGCGCAGGTCGATCTCCGATTGCGCCACCAGGTCGCCGACGCTGTCCAGCGAGATCGTCGCCGCCTCGGCCGCCTGCACCCGCCCGTCCACCTGCTGGCTGCGCGGGTCGTGCAGGCGCCACTGCGACAGCGAGCGCAGCCGCGCGCTGCTCAGCGGCAGCACGTAGCCGGTGGCGGCGGTGGCATGCAGGTGGTCGCGCAACTGCAGCGCCTCGCCCTGCGCCTGCTTCAGCAACTGGTTGAGCCGGCGCTGTTCCAGGTAGCCGCGGCTCTGCACGAACCCGCGCA
The DNA here is from genome assembly GCF_017746095.1 of Xanthomonas sp. D-109. NCBI lineage: Bacteria > Pseudomonadati > Pseudomonadota > Gammaproteobacteria > Lysobacterales > Lysobacteraceae > Xanthomonas > Xanthomonas sp. D-109. The sequence goes on along the minus strand of NZ_JAGHWV010000015.1, from coordinate 7,553 downwards.
GGCTGCGGGCGAAATGCTGCATCACCTCGTGCACCTGGCCGCCGCGTTCGAGCAGGGTGCCGGTGAGCCCGCGCAGGAAGGCGCGTTCGTGGCGGTCCAGGCGGCGGGCGAAGCCGCGCGCCAGCAGCGCCTCCAGGGCCGCATCCAGCTGCACGCTCTGCTCGGCATCGTTGAGCAGGCTCCAGAACGCCTGGAAACTGCGCCCGGCCTCGCTCTCGCCGATCACGTCGATGCCGGCGAACAGCTTTTCCAGCACGTCGCCGCGCGCGCCCTCGTCGTCGATGATGCGCTCGCGGAACTCGCGGTTGAGCCGCTCGAAATCGTCGCGGACGCGGCGGAAATCCTCGGTCAGGTCGTCGGACAGGCGGATGATGTCGCGGGTGCGTTCCAGCGCGCGCTTGCCGTCCAGCGCGGCCAGCTTGCCGGCGGCCACGCGCTCGATCTCCGCGTCCAGGCGCTCGCGCTCGGCGCGCAGCGCGGCCAGGCGCGCGTCCGGATCGGTCTCGGTCTGCCCGGCCAGTTGCACCAGCTGCTGGATCACCAGCGACAGCCGGCTTTCGGTGGCCACGCTGGCGCTGTCGCGCACGCCGGCGATGAAGCGGATCGCCTGCGCCGCCTGCCGCGACAGTTCGTATTCTTCCTGCGCATCGCCCTCGGGCAGGCGCCGTTCCAGCCAGCCCTGCGCCAGCCAGTGCGCCACGTAGGCCTGCGCGGTGCGCGGCAGTTCGCGCGAGAGCTGGTCGTCCTTCAGCGCGTCGAGCTGGCGCTGCAGGCGCTCGTGCAGCACATCGGCCGGCAGCCGCCGCTGGGCGTCGCCGAGCAGGGTCTGCAGCAGGCCGATCAGCTCCGGGGCATGGTCGGCGGCGAGCAGCTTCCACAACGGCTGTTCGCGCAACTGGCGATAGCCGGCGATCCGGACATGCGGCTTCATGCAGGAACCGACCGCCACCGCATTCGCAAGACTCAGCGCGCCCGCTCGATGAAGCGCAGGAACTCGGCGCGGGTGCGCGCGTCCTCGCGGAAGGTGCCGAGCATCTTCGAGGTGACCATGCTGACGCCGCGCTTGTGGATGCCGCGGGTGGTCATGCACTCGTGCGCGCCTTCCACCACCACGCCCACGCCCAGCGGCTGCAGCACGTCCTGGATGCACTGGGCGATCTGCGCGGTCATCTTCTCCTGCACCTGGAAGCGCCGCGCATAGGCCTCGACCACGCGCGCCAGCTTGCTGATGCCCACCACCTTGCCGCGCGGCAGGTAGCCGACGTGGACCTTGCCGATGATCGGCGCCATGTGGTGTTCGCAGTGGCTTTCGTACTCGATGTCGCGCAGCACGATCAACTCGTCGTAGCCGGCCACTTCCTCGAAGGTGCGCAGCAGGTACTCGCGCGGGTCGGCGCGGTAGCCGCTGAACCAGTCGCCATAGGCCTCGGCCACGCGCCGCGGGGTGTCCAGCAGGCCCTCGCGGGTCGGATCCTCGCCGGCCCAGCGCAGCAGGGTGCGCACCGCGTCTTCGGCCTGCGCCTGGGTCACCGGGGAAGTGGAGCTGTTGTCTGGATCGGCCATGGGGGGAACGCCCGTGAGGGGGCTGCATGGTACCCGAGTCGCCTCGCAGCCGCCGCATGGCGGCGCCCGCGCGGCGGGGCGACCCGGCCGACGCGGGGTGCGCCGTTCAGCGTGCGTCCGCGCAAAGCCCGGGCGGCACGTGCACCGCGCGGGCCGCCACCGCGCCGGTCAGCGCCGGCGCGCGCGCATCTCGCCTTCGTGGTCCAGCCAGTTGCTGCCCTTGTTGGTCAGGAAGAACACGTACACCAGCAGCGACACCGCGATCACCGCCGTGGCGTACCAGACGAAGGTGGTGACGTGGCCGGTCTTCAGCGAGGCCTGGTACAGCAGCGGCGCGGTGCCGCCGAAGGCCGAATTGGCCAGCGCATAGCCCAGGCCCACGCCCAGCGCGCGGATGTGGGTGGGGAACAGCTCGGCCTTCACCACCGCGTTGATCGAGGTGTAGCCGGTGAGGATGACGAAGCCGGCGGTGAGGATGGCGAAGGCGCTCAGCCAGTCGCTCTGCTTCGGCAGCTCCAGCACCAGGAACCAGGTGTAGAGCACGCCGCCGATGCCGAAGAACACCAGCAGGGTCTTGCGCCCGATCAGGTCCGACAGCCAACCGCCGACCGGCTGCATCAGCATCAGCACGATCAGCGCGGCCAGGTTGATGATGGTGCCGGCCATCACGTCGTCGCCAGCGAAGGCGGTCTGGATCATCTTCGGCCCGGTCACCGAGTAGGTGTAGAACGCCACGGTGCCGCCGGCGGTGATCAGGAAGCACAGCAGCAGCGGGCGCCACTGGTGCACGAACAGTTCGCGCAGCGAGCCGGAGGACCTGTCCTTGCCCTGCTTGGCCGCGGCGATGGACTCGGAGGTCAGCGACTCGTCCATCGTGCGCCGCAGCCAGAACACCACCAGCGCGCCGATGCCGCCCAGGCCGAAGGCCGCGCGCCAGCCCCATTCGGAAATCTGGCCCTTGTCGAAGAAGTGCAGCATCCCGAACAGCACCGCCTGCGCCAGCACATGGCCGCCGACCAGGGTGACGTAGTGGAAGGAGGACAGGAAACCGCGCCGCCCCGGGATCGCCGCCTCGGACATGTAGGTGGCGCTGGTGCCGTACTCGCCGCCGGTGGCGAAACCCTGCAGCAGGCGCGCCAGCAGCAGCACCACCGCCGCGGCGCCGCCGATGCTGGCGACGGTGGGCGTCACCGCGATCAGGAACGAACAGGCGGCCATCACCGACACCGACACCGTCAGCGCCAGGCGCCGGCCGTAGCGGTCGGCGAAGCGGCCGAAGTACCAGGCGCCGATCGGCCGCATAAGGAAGGTCACCGCGAAGATCGCCCACACGTACAACGTGGCGTTCTTGTCCTCCTTGGAGAAGAACTGCGACTCGAAGTAGGTGGCGAACACCGAGTAGACGTAGACGTCGTACCACTCCACCAGATTGCCTGCCGAGCCCTTGAGCGTGTTGGACACCGAGCGGCGCAGGCTGCCCGGTGCGGCGGCGGCGGACGGAGAGGTGGATGCACTCATGCGGTGGGCCTCATGGATGGACGTCACGGAGTATAGGCAGGCGCTTGCGAGGATCCTGTCGCGACGGCGGCCACGCCGGGCGTGCGCGCCATGCCCTCATTGCGCCTGCGGCGCGGCGAAGGCCTTGCTGTACATGCCCGAGCGGTCGAAACAGCAGACCCGCCGCTTGCCCGCAGCGAGCATGTCGCAGGTGCTGGCGATGCGCTTGACCCGCGTCTGCGCCTGCTTGCCCGCGCCGATCCAGAAGATCCAGTCGCGGCGCGCCACCGTGGTCAGCGTGTCCCAGGCCACGCGCGCGGACGGATGCGCGGCCAGCGCGCGTGACAGGTCGTCGGGCACCGCCGGTTCCGGCTCCACCGCCACCGGCGCGATCTCCAGCGTCACCGTGGCGCCGGTGTCCAGGCCCGCGACCGCGCGCAAGGCCGGCTCCACCCGCAACCAGTGACCACCGCGCCCATCCGGCTGCAGCGTGGCCTGGAACGGATGCCCGGCGAACCGGCCCTCCACGCTGGCCAGGCCACGCGTCGGCAGGGCCGCGCTGGCCGCCGCGGGCAACCGCAGGAAATACCAGGTCGCGTCGGGCGGTGCGGCCGGACGCAGCAAGGTCGCCTGGAAGCGGATCGGGTCGGCGGTGCCGGTCATGCGCGGACCTTAGCACCGGCCGCGAGCGATGCCATGCTGCACCTGCGCGCGGCGGTGGCGCGGCGCGACCCGGGTCTTGCCGGGCAGCAAACGCAGCGCCCTGCCCGACGCGGGCCGCCGCCGTCGGCGCCGCGGACAGGCACCGCGTCACGTTCCTCGCACCGCGCGAGCAGCGCCAAGGCCCCACCCCTTCAGTTCGACCCGGCATCGCCGCTATCCATGCGCCGGCCCGGGGACCAGCGCGATGCGCGCGTCACGCGGGCGCAGGCAACCTGCCTGCCCGTCCGCCGCCACCCACCGTCGATCCCTCTTCCTTCCCCCACTCCCCCGATCCCATGCACGTCCTTTCGCATCTGCGCATCGGCCAGCGCCTCGCGCTCGGCTTCCTCACGATCATCGTGCTGATGGTCCTGCTCACCGTGGTCGGCATCCAGCGCGTCCACAGCATCGACCGGCGGCTCACCGCGATCAACGAGGTCAACAGCGTCAAGCAGCGCTACGCGATCAACTTCCGCGGCAGCGTGCACGACCGCGCCATCGCCCTGCGCGACGTGGTGCTGCTGGACGATGCGGCCAGCCGGCAGGCGACCGAACAGACCATCGACAAGCTGGCCGGCGACTACGCGCGCGCCGCACAGCCGCTCGACGCCCTGCTCGCCGCCTCCACCGACGGCCAGGAAAAAGCGATCCTGCAGCGCATCCAGGGCATCGAGGCGCGCACCATGCCGCTGATCGCGCAGGTGCGGCAACTGCGCGATGCCGGCGACACCGTGCAGGCGCAGGCGCTGCTGCTGCAGCAGGCGCGCCCGGCCTTCGTCGACTGGCTGGCCAGCATCAACGCCTTCATCGACCTGCAGGAGGCCAAGAACCGCCAGGCCGCCAAGGAGGCGATGGCCACCGCGCGCGGCTTCGCGTTGCTGATGGTCGGCTGCACCGTGCTGGCGTTGCTGCTGGGCGCGCTGATCGCCCTGCTGCTCACCCGCCGCGTGGTCCGCCCGCTGCGGCAGGCGCTGGGCCTGGCCGAGCGCATCGGCGCCGGCGATCTGAGCAGCCCGGACACCGCCACCACCCACGACGAAGCCGGGCAGTTGCTGCGCGCCATGCAGCAGATGCAGCGGCGCCTGCACGAGGTGATTTCCGCGCAACGCGAGATGGCCGCGCGCCACGACGCCGGCGCCATCAGCTACCGCATGGACGTGCAGCGCTTCCCCGGCGAGTACGGGCGCATGGTGGCCGACACCAATGCGCTGGTCGATGCGCACGTGCAGACCCAGCTGCGCATCACCGAGGTGATGGGCCGCTACGCCATCGGCGACCTCAGCCAGGACATCGCCCAGTACCCTGGCGAGAAGGCCGCGATCACCGCGGCGATGCAGCAGGTCAAGCAGAACCTGCACGCGATCAACGTGCAGATCCAGACCCTGGCCGAAGCCGCCTGCGCCGGCAACTTCGCCCACCGCGGCCAGCCGGAGAGGTTCGAGCACGCCTTCCGCACCATGGTCGAGAACCTCGACACCATGATGGCCACCGCCGACGCCAACCTGGCCAAGTTCTCGGCACTGCTGCGCTGCATCGCTGATGGCGACCTCACCGTGCGCATGAGCGGCAACTTCCATGGCGTGTTCGCCGCCATGCGCGACGATGCCAACAGCACCGTGCACCGCCTCACCGACATCGTCGCGCACATCCAGCGCACCACCAACAGCATCGGCTTCGCCGCCGAGGACATCGCCAGCGGCAACCAGGAGCTGGCCAAGCGCAGCGAGCAGCAGGCGGCCAGCCTGGAAGAGACCGCCGCCTCGATGGAGGAACTGACCTCCACGGTGAAGCAGAACGCCGAGCACGCCCAGCGCGCCAACCAGCTGGCGCTGGGCGCGGCCGGCGTGGCCAGCGAAGGGCGCGACGTGGTCGGCCAGGTGGTGGCGACCATGGACGGCATCCAGGCCGCCTCCCGGCGCATCGCCGACATCATCGCGGTGATCGACGGCATCGCCTTCCAGACCAACATCCTCGCCCTCAACGCCGCGGTGGAAGCCGCGCGCGCCGGCGAACAGGGCAAGGGCTTCGCGGTGGTGGCCGCGGAGGTCGGCACGCTCGCGCACCGCTCGGCCGGCGCCGCCAAGGAGATCAAGACCCTGATCGACGACTCGGTGCAGCGCGTGGCCCACGGCGCCACGCTGGTGCACCAGGCCGGCGCCACCATGGACCAGGTGGTGGCCAGCGTGCAGCACGTCACCGACCTGATGGGCCAGATCTCCGCCGCCTCGCACGAACAGGCCAACGGCATCGCCCAGGTCAACCAGACCATCGCACGCATGGACGAAACCACCCAGCAGAACGTGGCCCTGGTGGAAGAAGCCAGCACCGCGGCACGCTCGCTGGAGGAGCAGTCGGCGCAGCTCACCCAGGCGGTGGAAGTGTTCAAGGTCGGCGCCTACGTCTGACCACGCGCGGGCGGGCACGCCGTCCGCCCAGGTGGGCGGCGCGCGGCGGGCGGCCCCAGCGCGTGAACGCCAGGTGTCGGGCGATGCCGGCCATCGCATCGGCTGCCATGGCCGGCGCCGGCGCAAGCGTTACGATGGCGGCCTCCCACGTTCGCCCCCTCCCCGGAACCGCATGAAGGCTGGCCTCCCCGACGCCGCCGCGACGGCATGAGCCGCGCGTCGCACCGCGCGCGCCCCGCGGCCGAGACCCGCAGCGAACGCTGGCAGCGCTGGATCGCCTGGCTGCTCAGCGCGCTGCTGCACGTGCTGATGGCGCTGGCCCTGCTGTACGCGGCCAAGCCCACCATGTCCACGCCGCAGGGCGCGGCCGGCGGCAGCCGGATCCGCGTGGACTTCCTCGGCGACAGCGACAAGCCGGTGAAGCCGCTGCCGCCCAAGCCCAGCCCGCCGCCGGCGTCCGCCGCGCCCAAGCGCACGCGGGCCACCACCACCGTGCAATCCACCCTGGTCGCGCAGTCCGACGACCCGGTGCCGCCGCCCGATCGCATCGACACGCCGAAAGCAGCGGACACCCCCGCGCCCGCCCCGGCGCCACAGCCGCGTCCGGCACCGCCGGCATCCACCCCGCCCGCGGACGCCCCGGCACCGAGCCCGGCGCAGACCGCCGACAGCAATCCGCCTCCGCCGACCGAGCGCCACCCGCAGACCTGGACTGGGCGCCCGCCCGGCGCGCTCGACACCGACACCGCCCCGGACAACAGCGGCCTGGCCGCCGGCCCCGGCAACCGCGGCAACCGCCACGACATGGACGCGGCCCAGCCCAGCCTCGAAGTCGGCGGCTACCTGGTCTATTACGACCTGGGCAGCGAGAGCCAGCTGCGCACCTGGCAGCAGAAGGGCATGAAAGAGATGTTCATCCTGCTGCCGGGCACCGAGTACCGCATGGTCTGCCCGCTGGAGATCGCGCTCACCCGCGGCTCCGGCAAGTGCCGCGCCCTGCCGCCGGACTCGCCGGAGTTGAAGGACATCGGCGATGCCCGCCAGGTCATCACCATGCTGCAGGTCTATCACCAGGGCGAGCTTGTCTGGCGCGGGCCGGGGCCGTATCGCTGAGTTGCCGTGAGTGGGCGATTGATGCGTCCAACCTCACTGCAGTCGGGACTGAAGTCCCTCCCACAAGGAGTGACCACCTGTCAGCAGTCCCGGCAGCACTGACATCGCCGACAAGCGGCCCGCCCCTAGGAGCGGCTTCAGCCGCGACGCCTGAAGCCTCGGGCGTAGCCTTCATCACTGCCGTCGGGACTGAAGGACACCTTCAATGGCGCGTTATTGCCACGGCTCGGCATGATGTCTTGTCTCGATTGTAGGAGTCAACTGTCATGCAGC
>NZ_JAGHWV010000014.1:53206-350944 GCF_017746095.1 Xanthomonas sp. D-109 | reverse complement strand
CCCCACACCGCACGCCACCCCCTCACCCCCACCCCTCTCCCGGTGGGAGAGGGGCTACGGCTTCTCCATTCTCGGCCCGGGTTAAGGTGCCCGGCTGTGTCGGGATGAGGGTCGGGCGCAGCCTCGCAGCAACGAACCACGTGTGCGCTACGCGCGCCGTACCCTCACCCCAACCCCTCTCCCGGTGGGAGAGGGGCTTTGGCTTCTCCCTTCTCCCCCCGGGAGAAGGTGCCCCGCAGGGGCGGATGAGAGTCGGGCGCAGCCTCGCAGCAACGCATCACGCATGCGCTACGCGCGCCGTACCCTCACCCCAACCCCTCTCCCGATGGGAGAGGGGCTACGGCTTCTCCCTTCTCCCCTCGGGAGAAGGTGCCCCGCAGGGGCGGATGAGGGTCCGGGCGCAGCCTCGCAGCAACGAACCACGCGCGTACGTCGCGCGCCGCACCCTCGCCCCAACCCTTCTCCCGAGCAGAGAGGGGCCATCGATTTCCCACCGCGAGGCCGCCACGGCCTCGTCCACTCGCTCTACCCCCGGAGAGACGCCCATGCTTGATCGCATCCGCCGTCGGCCCTTGCTGGCTGCCGTGTTGTCCGCTTCCCTGCTGTGCTCGCTCGGCACCGCCAATGCCGCGCCCGACGCCTCCATCGCGGCGATGACCGCCACCCTGCGCAGTGCGCCGGTCACCTTCGACGTGCACCTGCCCTTGCGCGACCAGGCCGGGTTGGACGCCCTGCTGGCCGACATCCAGGATCCGGTCTCGCCGCAGTACCACCACTGGCTGACGCCGGCCGAGTTCCAGCGCCGCTTCGCGCCGGCGCCGACGCAGATCGCGCAGGTGCGCGCCGCATTGCAGGCCGCGCACATGAACGTCGTCGAGCAGGGCGCCACCCTGCATGTCAGTGCGAGCGCGGACAACGTCGAGCGGCTGTTCGCGGTGCCGTTGACCGCCGAGGTGCAGCAGGGGACCCAGGCCCGCCTCGCCGCGGCCGCGCCGTTGCAGTTGCCGGCCGCGCTGCGCGACACCGGGGCGACGGTGACCGGCCTGACCCGCGGCGCGCCGGCGATGCACGTCAACTGGCAGCGGTCGGCCGTCAAGAATCCCGCCAACCGCTACGGCGCCGGCGGCACCACCTACTGGTACAACGACCTCAAGCAGGCCTACGGCTATCCGTCCTACCAGGCCACCACCGGCGCGGCGGGCGGGCAACGCCGGCTTGATGGCACCGGCAGCACCATCGCCATCCTGATCAGCAGCGACGTGCTGGACTCGGACATCAAGGCGATGTTCGACCACGAGAGCTTCAGCCGCTACGCCGCCAACCATGCCGACCCGGCCCTGTACGCGCGCCACTACGTGGCCGGCGCCAAGCCGGGCCTGCAGGACGGCAACGACGCCGCGGGCGGCGAGGCCGCGCTCGACGTGCAGATGGCGCTCGGCGGCGCGCCCGGTGCGCACGTGCTGCTGTACGTGATCCCCGATCTGAGCGACGCCTCCGTGCTGGCCGGCTACCGGCAGATCGTGCAGGACAACCAGGCCGACGTGGTCAGCGCCTCGTTCGGCGTCTGCGAGCTGTACTACACCGCGGCCTACAACGGCGGCAAGGATTTCACCCCGCTGCTGCGTCCCTACGAAGCGGTGTTCAAGCAGGGCAATGCGCAGGGCATCACCTTCGTCGCCTCCAGCGGCGACAACGCCGGCCTGGGCTGCGCCGACACGCAGTACCTGGTCGACGGCAAGGACGGCCACTTCATTCCGGGTGTCGAACACCCGGCAGCCAGCCCGAACGTGACCGCGGTCGGCGGCGGCAACCTGCTCACCGCCTACAAGAAGGGCAGCCTGGAGTCGGGCTACAAGAGCGAAAGCGCCTACGGCGATCCGCTGGACACCGCCGACTACTACGGCATCGGCGCGAACCTGGCCGGCGGCTACTGGGGTGCCGGCGGTGGCGTCAGCACGCTGTTCCAGCGCCCTGCCTACCAGTTGCGTGCGCTCGGCGGCACGCGCACGTCCATGCGCGCGCTGCCGGACATCGGCATGCTGGTCGGCGGCTGCCCGACGACCGCGACCCAGCCCTGCCGCGACGGCGATAGCTCGGTGGCCACCTACTTCAAGGGCAACCTCTCGGCGGTGATCGGCACCAGCGTCGCCGCGCCGGAGTTTGCCAGCGCGGTCGCGCTGCTGGTGGAGAAGCAGGGCCGCCAGGGCAATCTCAACGACTACCTGTACCGCCTGGCTGCCAATGGTCCGGAGGCGCTGCATCGCGGCATCCCCGGCTACAACGGCGTGGTCGACAACAACCAGCCGATCAAGGGCAAGTACAACTACACGGTCGGCGTGGGCACGCCGGTGGTGCGGCTGCTGATCGGCGCGCTGGATGCGGCGCCGGCGGGCGTGCCGCGCTCGCCGAGCAACCCCTGACACAGCGTGATGTGACGCGTTGGGCCCGGTTGCCGTGCCGGTGTCGTGGCAGCGACACCGGCGCGGCGGCCGATCAGGCCAGCGCCAGACGGTCGCGGATCAGCGCGGCCACCCGCGCGGTTTCGCGCAACGGTGCGATGCCGGCGGCGTACGCGTCGCCGGCATCGTTCGCCGGAAGCAGGCGTCCACGCGCCTGCAAGGCGCGATGGAACGCCAGGGCGCGGCCACGCGCCGTCTCCGGCATCAGCACCTGCACCGGCACGCGCGTGGCGCAGGCTTCCGACAGCAGATTCACCGAATCCGGCGTGCAGGCGAGACGCTCGGCCCAGCCGAGCAGGCCGGCATAGGGATTGGCGCCATCGTCCACACCGCACCACACCATGCCCGGCACATCCGCGAACGTGCGGCGCAAGGCTGCGGCCACCGCGGGCGGCGTGCGCCGCGATGCGCTGGCGAGAATGCTGCCGCCATGCGTGCGCAACTGCGCAGCGATGTCGGCGAAGGTGGTGTGTGCCTGCGCCTCGCTCCACGGTGCCAGGCTCGACGGACCACCGACCAACAGTCCGACACGCGGCGAGGGCAGCGCGCCCAGTGCAGGAAACGCGGCGCGTCCTGCGGCCAGCCAGGCATCGTCGATCGGATGCAGGCTGCCGAGCAGGGTCAGCACATTGGGGCCGCGCAGGCGATCGTGTTCCGGCACCACCACCATGTCCCAGTGCCGCGGATCCAGCCGCGGATCCAGGATCTGCACCACCTGGCTGCCGCATGCGCGCAGCAACCGCGTCGCCAGCGCCGCCTGGCGGCCGCAGCCCACGGCGAGCGGCGGCGGCTGCCGCAATGCTGCGGCGAACGTCGCGCCGTACGCCTGCTGCGCGCCGGGCAGCCAACGTGGTGCCAACCAGCGCCACGGCATGTGCGGTTGCAACACCTGCGCCTGGATCGGTGCCGCGGTCGGAAGCGCCAACGCGGCGGCCAGCGCCTCGGCCTGGCGGGCGTTGCCGGCGCGGCCATCGCTAATCGCCCAGGTCGCGTCCGATCGTTTCACGTTTGGTAGTAATCCGTTGCATCGCGGCCGGGTGTTGCGACAATCGCGCCACTCTACACTGGCCGCCTCGCATCGGGACGGCCCCACCGGCATCCTGGCGCTTCCCTCGATCAAGGAACTTCCTCCATGTCCGACGCCTTGCACGACGCCGCCCTCGACCAGTTGTTCCGCACCGCGCGCACCCAGAACGCGTTCCTGGACAAGCCGGTCGACGAAGCCACCCTGCGCGCCCTCTACGACCTGGTGAAGTGGGGCCCGACCGCGGCCAACGGCAGCCCGGCACGCTTCGTCTTCGTCACCTCGCCGCAGGCCAAGGAAAAGCTCAAGCCGGCGCTGTCCGAAGGCAACCTGGCCAAGACTCTCGCCGCGCCGGTCACGGTGATCGTCGCCCACGACGAGGATTTCCACGAGAAGCTGCCGTACCTGTTCCCGCACACCGATGCCAAGAGCTGGTTCGACGGCCCGCGCGAAGGCCGCAGCGAAGGCGCGTTCCGCAACGGCTCGCTGCAGGGCGCCTACCTGATCCTGGCCGCGCGTGCGCTGGGCCTGGATGCCGGTCCCATGTCCGGCTTCGACAACGCCAAGGTCGATGCCGCGTTCTTCGCAGGCACTGCGATCAAATCCAACTTCCTGGTCAACCTCGGCTACGGCGACCCCAGCGGCCTGTTCCCGCGCCTGCCGCGGCTGAGTTTCGACGAGGCCGCGCGCATCGAGTGAGCGCGCGCGTTCCGTTTCCCTGTCCCACCGCAGGCCCGCGCCTGCCGCAGTTTCGTCCCATCACCCCTCCAAGGAGTTCCACCATGACCAAGACCCGCAAACTGCTGCTCCCGCTCGCCATGGCCCTGGCCGTCGTCGTCGCCCAGCCCGCCACCAGCGCCTTCGCCGCCCCGGCCGCCGCCGCTGCCGCCGCCAAGGGCGTCTCCGGGACCTACACGCTCGATCCGGCCCACACCGACGTGCTGGTGCAGTGGAGCCACTTCGGCTTCTCCAACCCGTCCGCGCACTTCGGCGACGTCGACGGCACCCTGGTCTACAACGCCCAGGACGTGAGCAAGTCCAGCGTCAACGTGACCCTGCCGCTGTCCGGCCTCAACAGCTTCACCGCCAAGTTCGACGAGCACCTGAAGAGCGGCGACTTCTTCGACGCCGCCAAGTTCCCGACCGCCACCTTCAAGAGCACCAAGGTGACCTCGGCCGGCGGCAACAAGCTGACCGTCGCGGGCGACCTGACCATCAAGGGCACGACCAAGCCGGTGGTGCTGGCGGTGACCCTCAACGGTGCCGGTCCGCACCCGATGAAGAAGGTGCCGGCGCTGGGCTTCGACGCCACCACCACGGTCAAGCGCAGCGACTTCGGCCTGGGCGCCTACGTGCCGAACGTCAGCGACGAGGTGAAGATCCGCATCACCACCGAAGCGACCTTGAACGCGGCCAAGTAAGCCTGCCCGCAGTCGCGGCGACGGCGCTTCGCGCGCCGTCGTTCTCCGCAACGCAAACGCCCGCCATTCGGCGGGCGTTTGCGTTTTAGGGATCTCGCTGTGTGCCGTGCGCGCGCGGCAACCTCACCAGGGCCGAATGGTGCACGTAGGAGCGGCTTCAGCCGCGATGGCCTTACCGCGATGCCATGGGCGAAGCTACATGCGCCCGAAGTGCCAGGCGCGTCCTTACCCTCACCCCAACCCCTCTCCCGGTGGGAGAGGGGCTGTTGCGCCGCGTTGCCGTGATCTGGCGCCGACGCTCTTACGCGTGTGCTTCCTGCCGTTATGAAACGCGCTTAGTCTTCCGCCGCGTCCCCACCCGCCTTCCAATACCCCGTCGCGCGAATCCACTCCTTGGGCACGCCCAGGTGGCCTTCGACGAACTTGCGCATCATCCGCGCACGCGCCGATTCGCAGGCGATCCAGTAGAAGGCGTCGCCATCTGGCGGGTCGAAGTCGCGCAGCGCACCTTCCAGCAGCTGGCTGCTGCGCGCGTCCACGCCGTTGCGCTCCAGCCAGGTCACGCGCAGCTCGGCGTCGCAGTCCAGCGCTTGCCGGTCGGCGTAGCCGGGAATCTCGATCAGCGCGTCGACTTCCGCGTCGGCCGGCAGGGTTTCCAGCCAGCGCCCGATCGCCGGCAATGCGGTCTCGTCGCCGATCAGCACATAGGCGTCGAAATCGTCGGCGGCCACGAACGAGCCGCGCGGCCCGCCGACCACCAGCGCATCGCCCGGGTCGGCCTGCGCCGCCCAGCGGCAGGCCGGACCGTCGCCGTGCAGCACGAAGTCCAGGGTCAGTTCCTGCGCGTCGGCATCGTAGTGGCGTGGGGTGTAGTCGCGGGCGGGCGAGGGCAGCGCGTCGGCCGGATACACCGGGCCGTGCTCGGTCATCGTCGGCAGCACGAACGCGCCTTCGGGATTGGGGAAGAACAGCTTGACGTGGTCGTCCGGCCCGGCGCTGACGAAGCCGTCCAGTTCGGGGCCGCCGACGACGATGCGGCGCATGTGCGGGGTCAGCGGTTGCGTGCGCAGCACCTGCAGATGACGCAGGCGCAGCGGGTGGCGCAGCAGGCGGTGTTCGTGGGTCGCCATGGGAATCCTCGGAAAGTGGGGGAGGGGATTGGCGGGCGACGCGGGCGGCACGATAAAAGCCCCCGCGTGCTGGCTGGAAAGGGAAGTCAGGAGGTGCCGCCATCCATGCCGTCGGCGGCGGCATGCAACAGCGCGGCGACGCGTTCGATCTCGTCCGGGTCCCAGCGCCCGTGCCGCGCCAGCAGGCCGTGCTTGATGCGGTGCATCGCCTCGCGCACGGGGGCGGGCACGTTGGCGCGGACCAGCGCACGCGCACTGTGGTGGGTGCGCTGCAGCGCCGCCTCCACCTGCGCGCGCTCGGCCCGCACAAAGGCCTGGCCGGCCGCGGTGATCGCATAGCGCTTGCGGGTGGCGTCGGCATCGGCCTGCACCAGGCCCTGCGCTTCCAACTGCGCCAGGGTCGGGTAGACCGTGCCGGCGCTGGGCGTGTACAGGCCATGGAACAGTTCGGCGACCGCGCGGATCAGCTCGTAGCCGTGGCGCGGCTGGGTCTCGATCATCGCCAGCAGCAACAGCCGTAGGTCGCCGTGGCCGAGCGGGCGCGGCCCGCGTGCGCCACGGCCGCGGCCGGCCCGGTCGTCCTCGAACAGGCGGTGTGCGGGGTGCTGGCCGGGGGCGTGGGGTCGTGGCATTTCGATATGTCGAATCGAGTGCGGAAACGATATATCGAAGTTGGGCGGTCGGCAAGCGCCTGGCAGGCCGGGCGTTGGAGCGCGGTGGGATTGGTTCAGTCAGGGCGGCAGCGCGCGTTTGCGTCCTGCGCGTGCGTGCGGTGCGTGTTGGAGTTCTGCGGGCGTGAGCTGCTCGGGTTGCGCTGGCCAGGGGCCATGTGGAACTCAACGGTCGTGCGGCTGCGACACGCGAAGCCGTACGCCGACTGATACGCTCCGTCGTCGGGACTGAAGTCCCTCCCACAAGGATGCCCAGCCCATCCCTGTAGGAGCGGCTTCAGCCGCGATGGGCGTTACCGGTGACGCCTGTCGCGGCTGAAGCCGCTCCTACGACGAGAAAAAAGGCAGCGGTTGCGGGCGTACCGCACAGACGCCGCCTGACCTCAGCCACCGCGCTCCTGCTCCAGCACCCGCCGCTGCATCTCGTCCAGGTACTCGTCCAGTTCCTGCACCGAGGTGAAGATCTCGTTCAATGGCACCGCCTTGACCACGTCGAACACCTTGCGGATCTGCGGTTGCGGATTGACCACCAGCACCCGCCCGTCGCGCGCGGCCAGCACCTTGCGCGCCTTGAAGATCGAGCGGATGCCGGCGCTGCTGATGTAGTCCAGGTGCGACAGGTCCAGCACCAACGTGGTGATCGGCGTGGCCAGCAGCGGCGCCAGCGCCTCGTCCAGGGCCTGATACGTATGCGTGTCCAGCCGCCCGCTCAGGGTGAGGCGTTGGCGCTTGTCCTGCGCCGGGTCGATCTGCAGGCTCAACGTGGTCATGCGGGCGACTCCTGAAGAGGGGGATCGGCAGGTTGCAGCAACACGATGCGCACCACATTACGGCCGGCGTCGTGGCGGTAGTCCAGGCGATCGGCCAGTTGCTGCACCAGGTGCAGGCCGAGGCCGCCGATCGGGCGTTCGGCGATGTCCGCGTCCAGGTCCGGCACCGGCGCGTCGCGCGGGTCGAAGGCCGGGCCGCTGTCGTGGAACTCCAGCACCAGCGCGTCGGGCTGCAGGTGCACGATCACGTCCACCGGCAGCGGGGCGCGGCGCAGGTGGCCGTGTTCCAGGGTGTTGCAGGCCAGTTCCTCGACGATCAGCCGGGTGCGGCTGACCTGCTCGCCGCTCACGCCGTGGCGCCGCAGCGCCGCCTCCACGCTGTCGCTCAACTGCGCCAGTGCGTCGATTGCCGGTTCCATCTGCCATCGCAGCATCATCGCGTCGCCTCCCGTGCCGGATCCTGGCGCAGCCGGATCGCCAGGAGCGTAATGTCGTCGGACTGTGGTGCCGGTGCGGTGAACGCCTGCACGTCGGCCAGCACCGCGGCGCACTGCGCCTGCGCGTCGGCGCCGGGCTGCAGCGCCGCCAGCAGCCGCGCCTCGCCGTAGGGCCGGTCCTGCGCATCCATCGCCTCGGTGATGCCGTCGGTGTAGCTGAGCAGGGTGGCGCCGGCGGCCAGGCGCCCATGCACCACCGGGTAGCGCGATTGCGGCTCCAGCCCCAGCGGCGGGCCCGATTCCAGCGGCAGGAGCTCTGCGCGGCCGTCGGCGTCGAGCAGCAGCGGCGGCTCGTGGCCGGCGCTGGACAGCCAGTAGTCGCCGCTGTGCACGTCGATCAGCCCGCACAGCACGGTGGCGAACATGCACGGCTCGTTGCCTTCCACCAGCCGCTGCGAGGCCGCGATCAGGATCGCGTCCGGGCGCGTGTGCCGGCGCGCGGCGATCTCCAGCACGGTCATCGCCCGCGCCATGAACAGCGCCGCCGGCACGCCCTTGTCGGACACGTCGCCGACCACGAACCACAGCAGCCCCGGCTCGGTCTCGAAGAACTGGTAGAAATCGCCGCCCACCATCTCCGCCGGTTCCAGCAGCGCATAGGTCTCCAGATGCTTGTGGGCGCTGTCGAAGGTGCGCCCGCCCGGCAGCATCGCCTGCTGGATGTCGCGCGCGATCGACAGCTCGCTCTGCATGCGCTGCCGCGCCTGCGCCAGGGTGGCGATCTCGTCCAGCTGGCGCTTGATCGAGCCGCGCGCGCTGTCGAAGGCGCGCGCCATCACCCCCACCTCGTCCGCGCGCTCGACGTGGCGCAGCGGGTAGTCGAACGCACCCCGGCTGAAATGCAGCGCCGCATCGGTCAGGTCCTCGATCGGCCGCACCAGCCGCACCGTGTAGCGGTGCAGCAGCCACAGCCACAGCGCCAGCGCGGCGGCGCCGGCCAGCGCGCCCCACAGCACGATGCGGTCCAGCCCGGCCAGGATGTAGTCCTCCGACACGCTCAGCGCGAAGGTCCAGCCGGTGTCGCCCACCGCCGCGCTTTGCGTGAGGTAGCGGGTGCCGTCCGGCGCGGTGTGCTCGAACCGCACCGCGGTGTGGGTGTCGGCCGCCTGCGCCAGCGGCGACAGGTCCGGCCGCGCCCGCGCCACGTGCGCCTCCAGGGTGCGGCGGAAGCGCAGCGCCGGGTCCGGATGCAGCACGAACAGCCCGTCCGGCGACAGCAGCATCGGCTGCAGCCCGCTGTTGGCCGGCAGCTCGGCGACGATGGCCTGCAGCCGCTGCAGCGGCACGTCCACGCTGACCATGCCGACTGCCGGCGCCTGCGGCCCATCGCCGGGCAGGCGCAGCGGCAGGTTGTAGGTGGTCAGGTAGGCGCCGCCGGTGCTGGCATCGCTGTACGGCTCGGACCACCACGGCGCCGGCGTGACCAGGGTGCGCCGGTACCAGGGCATGCTGCGCGCGTCGAAGCCCAGCGCCTCCACCGGCTGTTCCAGCACCCCGGTAGCGGTGCGCCGCAGGTGCCAGGCGAAACCGCGGCCGTCGTCCTTCAGCGCGCCGGGCTCGATCACCAGCAAGGCGCCGGCGATGTCCGGGTCGCCCTGCAGCGTGGCCAGCAGCAGGTTGCGCAGGTTGAACGGCTGCCGGCCCAGCCCGCTCGCGGCGGCGGCCAGGGTGCGCCCGCTCACCTGCACCGAACCCAGTGTGGCGTCCAGGCTGCGCGCGGTCTGCTGGGTCAGCCCGGCCACCTCCTCGCGGGCGTTGCGCACCATCACCTCGCGCGCGCCCAGGTAGAACAGCAGGGCCAGGCCCAGTAGCAGCGCCACCTGCAGCAGGCTGCCCCACAACAGCAGCCGCGTGCGCAGGCTGTGCCGCCAGGCGACCGCGGAAGGCTCCTGCGCTGACGAGGCGACGGCGATGGCGGCGCTCCACGGGGGCCTGGAGCCCGATCATAAGCGCAGCCGCGGCCGCCCGGCACAGCGGCCGCGGCGGCTGTCCCGCCGCGTGTCCCGGGCCAATGTGACAGTCCGTTCCATACGCTGGCGTACGAGGTCCTTGGAAGCGGTTGCGCTACACTTGCAGGCTTCGAGAAAACACATGCCATCGCGCGCGTGCGTGCGACCTACGGGAGCGTTATGAACTGGTTGAACGAGGTGCTGCAGAACGATCCGAACCCCACTGAGACCCAGGAGTGGATCGAATCGCTCAAGGCCGTCATCGATGTCGCAGGCCCCGAGCGCGCGCATCAGCTGCTGGAGGACATGGTCGAGCTGACCCGTCGTTCCGGCGCCTACCTGCCGTTCTCGCCGACCACCGAGTACGTCAACACCATCGCCCCCGCCAACGAGGCCAAGAGCCCGGGCGACGCGGCCATCGAGTGGAAGATCCGCTCGATCATCCGCTGGAACGCCATGGCCACCGTGGTCCGCGCCAACCGCAAGCCGGGCGACCTGGGCGGCCACATCGCCTCCTTCGCCTCCAGCGCCACCCTGTACGACGTGGGCTTCAACCACTTCTGGCGCGCGCCCTCGGACAAGCACCCCGGCGACCTGCTGTACATCCAGGGCCACAGCTCCCCCGGCATCTACGCCCGCGCCTTCCTGGAAGGCCGCATCAGCGAAGACCAGCTCAACAACTTCCGCATGGAAGTGGACGGGCAGGGCATCTCCTCCTATCCGCACCCGTGGCTGATGCCGGATTTCTGGCAGACCCCCACCGTGTCGATGGGCCTGGGCCCGCTCAGCGCCATCTACCAGGCGCAGTTCATGAAGTACCTCGAGCACCGCGGCCTGATCGAGAAGTCCGACCGCAAGGTGTGGTGCTTCATCGGCGACGGCGAGAGCGACGAACCCGAGACCCTGGGCGCCATCGCCCTGGCCGGCCGCGAAGGCCTGGACAACCTCATCTTCGTGGTCAACTGCAACCTGCAGCGCCTGGACGGCCCGGTGCGCGGCAACGGCAAGATCATCCAGGAGCTGGAAGGCGTGTTCCGCGGCGGCGGCTGGAACGTCATCAAGCTGCTGTGGGGCGGCTACTGGGACGCCCTGCTGGCCAAGGACACCAACGGCGTCCTCAAGAAGCTGATGATGGAGACCGTCGACGGCGAGTACCAGAACTGCAAGGCCTTCGGCGGCGCCTATACCCGCGCCAACTTCTTCGGCAAGTACCCGGAGACCGCGGCCATGGTCGCCGGCCTGTCCGACGACGACATCTGGCGCCTGAACCGCGGCGGCCACGACCCGCACAAGGTCTACGCCGCCTACCACCAGGCGGTGAACACCAAGGGCATGCCCACCGTGATCCTGGCCAAGACCGTCAAGGGCTACGGCATGGGTTCGGCCGGCGAAGCGCTGAACCCCACCCACCAGACCAAGAAGCTGGACGACGACGCCGTGCGCGCGTTCCGCGACCGCTTCAACATCCCGCTGAGCGACAAGCAACTGGCCGACGCCGAGCAGGTGCCGTTCTATCACCCCGGCCCGGACTCGCCGGAAGTGCAGTACCTGCAGGAGCGCCGTGCCGCGATGGGCGGCTACCTGCCGCAGCGCCGCCGCAAGGCCGACCTGTCCATCCCGGCCCCGGGCCTGGACAAGTTCGAGCGCCTGCTCAAGGACAGCGGCGAGCGCAGCTACTCCACCACCATGGCCTTCGTGCAGAGCCTCAACATCGCCCTGCGCGACAAGGAACTGGGCCCGCGCATCGTCCCGATCGTGGCCGACGAAGCGCGCACCTTCGGCATGGAAGGCATGTTCCGGCAGATCGGCATCTACGCCCCGTTCGGCCAGAAGTACAAGCCGGTGGACGCCGACCAGCTGATGTTCTACCGCGAGGACCAGTCCGGCCAGGTGCTGCAGCAGGGCATCAGCGAGCCGGGCGCGATCTCCTCGTGGATGGCCGCCGGCACCAGCTACTCGGTCAGCAACGTGCCGATGCTGCCGTTCTACATCTACTACTCCATGTTCGGCTTCCAGCGCGTGGGCGACATCGCCTGGCAGGCGGCGGACATGCGCACCCGCGGCTTCCTGCTCGGCGGCACCGCCGGCCGCACCACCCTCAACGGTGAAGGCCTGCAGCACGAAGACGGCTTCAGCCAGGTCATCGCCGGCTCCATCCCCAACGTGCGCAGCTACGACCCCACCTTCGGCTACGAAGTCACCGTGGTCATGCAGTACGGCATCCAGCGGATGATGCAGGAGCAGGTGGACGAGTACTACTACATCACCCTGATGAACGAGAACTACGCCCACCCGGAAATGCCGGCGGGCGCGGAAGACGGCATCATCAAGGGCATGTACCTGCTCAAGGACGCCGGCAAGCCCAAGAAGGGCGAACTGCGCGTGCAGCTGCTGGGCTCGGGCACCATCCTGCGCGAAGCCATCGCCGCCGCCGAGCTGCTGGACAAGGATTTCGGCGTCACCGCCGACATCTGGTCCTGCCCCAGCTTCAACGAACTGCGCCGCGATGGCTTCGACGCCGAGCGCTGGAACCGCCTGCACCCGGAAGGCGAACAGCGCAAGCCGTTCGTCACCCAACTGCTGGAAGGCCGCCAGGGCCCGGCCATCGCCGCCACCGACTACGTGCGCGCCTTCGCCGACCAGATCCGCGCCTTCGTGCCGATGCACTACACCGTGCTGGGCACGGATGGCTTCGGCCGCTCGGACACGCGTGCCAACCTGCGCCGGTTCTTCGAGGTCGATCGCTACTACATCGCGCATGCCGCCATTGCGGCGTTGGCGAAGGATGGGAAGATGACTGGCAAGGATGTGGCTCGGGCGATCAAGCAGTACAAGATTGATCCGGAGAAGGCTAATCCGGTTGGGGTGTAAGGGTCTTAGTATCCGAAAGAGCTCAGTGGGATATCGAATTCCTATTTAATCAATGAGTTGGGTTCGTTAGCTCCTCCTGATTCTGAACTTCGGGTGAATAGCTCTTCTAGTTCAGGCCCAGCCCATTGTGGTTTGCCGTCTCCGGGCCCACTGTCTACACGCTAGTAGCGCTTGATAGGTTTAACTCCTTCTCAGGCGCAGCTGTCTACACAGCGCTAGCGTGGCAAGCTCTGCTATGGCTACTTTCTGCAAATAGCTTCACTTTTCTCTCAAGTTTTTGGTGTAGTGTCCGAAACATAAGGTGGAGGGAAAGGAGGCTGGCCTAGGCTAGCTGAGGCTCCCGCCTTATTGCGTCGCCTCAAGGAGGGGTTGACGTATATGCGTGGCGTCAGCTATAATAGGCGGCTCGACGCTACTGGGATAAGTGGCGCTGAAGACATCTCCAACGGGCAGGAAAACCAAATGGTGAACGACATGAACGCGAAAGAACGACTGCAAGGCCTGGAAGCCAAGCTGCGTGAGCGCGGGGTCGTGGATGTGAAGTTTTTCTTTGACCACACCCACAAGCCGCTGCTTACCGGCGCTGTGCTGGACGTGATCGATGTGTTGGATGCTGTGGTCGCAAATCGTTTTGACAAGGCGGCGCGGTTCGGCGATTCTGTACGCACTGCGTAAGCATCCTATAAGTGCTATAAAAGGGTGCCCTGCGAGGGGCGCCCTTTTTTTTGCATATCCTTCCATGAGGAAGTCGAGTGATTCTCACAGACATTGATGTCATTAGGTGCCTAGAAAAGGCTAAAGAGTTGATTGAGCAGTATGAGTTGTATGCTCGCGCACCTGATTCTAGCGCTCGATCCATAGACGACATGGTTGATGTATGTCGTGACTATCTGCAGAAACCAGTGGAGATCCATGATCTCGACGTCATTGCGGATGACAAGGTTGTACGCGGGATGTTTGCTGCCTTCGTGGGTGGTAGTTATGGGATCTATCTGCTTGCTGAACTTCAGGAGCGGGAGCGTCGCTTTGTGCTGACGAAAGAAATGTTTCACGTCCTGCTTGATGAGGAGCGGTGTCGCAACATGGATATCTATGGCCATGTACAAGAAGCGACTATGTCCTTCTCTATTGAGGACTCTAATCCTAATTCGCCAGTTGCGGCGGAGGTGCTCGCTGAGATCGGTGCAATGGAGTTCCTTTTGCCGTATGCCAAACGAAAAGTGCTACTTGAGCAATGTGGAGATGCTCCCGATTTTGCATTAATTGCTCGACGGTATGGCATCCCACAGATGTACGTGGAAGAGTACCTTAGTGACCGCATGATGGCGGAGTTTGCAAAAATTAATTGGTAGCTGCCGCATCCAGCCGCCGTGAAATGGCCGCTGCCCGCCGCGTTTGCAGCCGATCGCTTCCAGTTGCTCGGAAAGCTCGGCAGCGTCCCAGATGCAAATGTGGAGTAACGGGTCAGGTTGACTTATTTGATGGCCGGGTTGGATTTGCGTGGCCGATGGGCCGGCCTGAAACCCGCGAAGCGGCGGGTCTTGGCCTCGACCATGCCGCGAAAGGCATCTTGGCCGAGAGCCCGTTGTTGCTGGAGGTGAATGCGGATGTCGGCGAGCAGTTCGTCGCTCAGCACCTCATCAATCAATGCGCGATAAGCGCTGGACCGCCCGGCTGCATCATTACCTATAGCTAGCCAGGACGGATGGGGCGTTAGTGCCGAGAGTTCCCGCTGACTGAGATTGGCTGCGCAACTGGACCGGCGATAAGCGGCCTGAGCGTCGATGAGACGAGCGCGTATCGGGTTGAGTTCCATGTAGCGATAGCAGCGCAACACATGACGGCACTGTCCACAAGGCATGACTTCACCGGCGTCTGCATGTAGCTGGCAGCCGGTGGCATGAAGGGCACCACGCAACACGTGTAGATAGCACATGCGGTCGCCGTCATCTAAAAAGCATGGAAGGCGATTATTGCCGCGCTGTGCGATGTGTTTTGGTATACCGGAAAGATCAACGCGAGGAAGGCGAGCCATGCCGGTAAGTTTAGTCGCCTATTGCTATAAGTAACATCGAGCAAGCTCCGCAAAAATTGTCAGGCATCCGCGTGTCGGCGTGTAGGAAGTGAACCTGGACCCTTTCCTGCCGAAACCGATGACTTTATTGGCGCAGACTCCTGTGCGAGTTGGGGCAGTTCCTTCAAGTGGATAGGTACTACACTCAACATGCCAAGAGTGCAGGACTGGGCAAAGAAGAGCAAGGCCATTGGCAAGAGCGTTGCATTGGTAGCGTAGATCGCATTCAAGATCGATTCCGAAGATGGCTTCAGATTTAAGTGAGCGGTATTGACAAAGAGCACAGTTGTTAGGTTGCTTTCGTATTTACTTCTTTATGATTTTCGACGACACTATCGCTTGGGGGCGCCTAGAGTACGTCATGAGTCGATGTATTCGTCGACGCTACAGGACTTACGAGCAAAAGCTCGCCATCGACGGTTTGCAACAGGTGGCACATGAGTTGCGTGAAGCGATAAGTTGGTTCTCTATGGCGCCTCCTCTATCTAAAAAAGAAATCGTTAATTTTCTAGCAATCAGCAATAGGTCTGAGCTAGCGACATGGTTGTCAGTTTCTGAAAGACAACTTAAGTTTGTTGTGTATGCGTTGCCTATTGATTGTCGTTATAGAAAATTTAAGATAGCAAAAAAAAATGGTGGGACGAGAGAGATAAGTGCTCCCGTCGAAGTGCTCGCGACAATGCAGAGAAAGATCGGTTCCGCGATTGATTCGATAAGGAAAAGGTCCCTGATCTCCAATGGATTTGAGCGTGGAAGATCAATCTACGACCATGCAAAAGCTCATAAGGGCAAGTCAAAAATAATAACTGTAGATATTGAAGATTATTTCAATTCTATTAATTTTGGGAGAGTCAGGGGGATTTTTCTTTCGTCGCCATTCCTCTTTTCGCCGACTGTCGCAACATTACTAGCGCAGATATGTACTGATGGCAAGTCATTGCCTCAAGGAGCTCCGAGCTCTCCGTCGATAGCGAATTTAGCGTGCGTGCGGCTGGATAGAATGCTCGTAGAAATCGCGT
This sequence comes from Xanthomonas sp. D-109, assembly GCF_017746095.1. Classification (NCBI taxonomy): domain Bacteria; kingdom Pseudomonadati; phylum Pseudomonadota; class Gammaproteobacteria; order Lysobacterales; family Lysobacteraceae; genus Xanthomonas; species Xanthomonas sp. D-109. Next base: position 335,059 of record NZ_JAGHWV010000014.1, on the reverse strand, counting down.
CAAAAGCTAGATGCTCTGTGTCAAGATATGCAGATGATATTTGCTTCTCTACTGGGCTCTCAGAGGTGCCAAAATTTCTCGCATATGAAGACGATGGATCATATCTCCCTAGTAATGTTCTTGCTGATATATTCAAATCAAACGGATTTTCCATAAATAAAGATAAGTTTGCTGTCCGTTCCAGAAACAAGGCCATGGTGACAGGGCTGAAATTTCATGGAGGCATTGGAATGCCCAGGAAATGGAGGCGCCGCCTGCGCTCTGAGTTGCAAGTCTGCCGCAAGTACGGGGACGAAGCTGCATCAATAATTTCTAGTTGGACATTCGGGCCGAATAGAGTTCAGCTAAAATCTCACGGGATTTCTTCAGTCGCTGGAAAAGTTGGTTATTTGCACTGGCTTGACGGAAAAAGCGGTGCAGATAAAGTAAGGAGGCTTGCTGAGTCATATGGGCAGCTTGCTGGGATCTTTGGTCCTCTCATGTCCTTCGGAGAAATAGATCTTCTAGTGGAGGGCATGAGTGATGAGATTCTACTCAATGCTGCGCTGAGAAATCTTCAAAAGAAGGGAATGTTTGAAGGATTGAAGTTTAATTTCTTGGAGCTTGGCAAAAAGGGTGGTCCAGAACTTGAGAAATCAGTCAGACTTCTAGTCACAACAGGGGCAAGGCGGAACTTAACTATTGCACTTTTTGATTGCGATGATAATGATGTTTTGACAAAGGTTGGACTTGAGCCGGCTAATGGAATTAATTTTCGTAGGCTTTCAGATGGGATTTATGTGGCCGCGTTAAGGCCTGCTGGTTGGACACAATCAGATCAGTATTGTATTGAAAGCTTGTTGAGGAGAGATACTTTTGAATTGTCTGATATTTCAGGGAGAAAGCTTTTCCTGTCTAGTGAATTTTCGGACAACGGCTTGCACCACTCGATGAATTTTTACCGAACAACGCCCAAAAAGAAGACGCTCGTGGTTGATAGCGAGGTGTACTGTGTGAGGACCGGTGCTTCCATGGCACTATCTAAAATTGTCTTCGCCCAAATTGTTGCAAGTGGAACCGGAGTGGCCGAAGATTTTTACGGGTTTGTCGAAACATTTAAGATGCTTTATGAAATTCATCTGAATCATCGAGTTGTCGCAGTTAAGTAGCAAAGCTGGGGGCGGAGCGTGCTTCTACCCCTGTCAGTTTGACCTCTGGGGACTGAGCTTCACTGCGAGCCCGACGCTGCAGCCAATATCGCTCTCAATGGCGACTACGAGGATTTGGTAGCCGCTGGTGCTGAGCTAAAGCAAGTCATTCTTCTGATAAAAGATTTTACAAATTGCTATTGACAGTCTGCGCACCACGGTAGCAATCTCTGCCTCAAGGAGCGTCGAAACTCCTCAGAGAGCGGTACCCACCTCCGACAAACCGGTGGGTTTTTTGTGCCCGAAGCTCGGGCGCAAGCCGACGCGATGCCTGCGTCGGGAGGGCGGCTAATACAACACCCTTCGGGGAAATACGCCCGCCGGCTCTCTGCGGTTTCGAACCTCCCGACTTCCCGTCTGCCATGCGTGGCGGGCGCACCCCTTCATGGAACGAGGAGGCAACGATGGCGCACGACCGTTTGGACGACGACGACATGCCCGGCTATTTCCTGCCGGAGGACAGCCAGTTCCGCCTGGCGAAGCTGCGCGATCACGTGCGCTTCCTGGTCCGGCTGGCACAGCCACGGACGCAGGCCGAGGAGCGCGCCGCCGAACCCAAGGTACGCATGGGCGAACTGGCGCTCTGTCTGGAGTTGCTGGCCGAGCAAGTGGACCTGGTGCTGGGCGCGCTGTCCTATCCCGCCCAGCGGACCGACACCATGCAAGGCGCTCGGCATGCCGCTGCCGCGCTCGCGTCTGACGCCGGCGGCGCTGTATTTCGGATCACGCTGGAACAACTCCACTACCTCTCGCTGCTGGCCGGGACCGTCTCGGCCCACGCCCAGGCTCTGACGGTCGCCGATGGCAGCGAGCATGTCGGCCAAGCGCTGCCGCAAGCGGGCGAGGCGCTCTGCGATGCAGCGAACGCAATGCGTGCGCTGCTGGAGCGGATCGAGCGCCAGCCGCTACACGACGTTGCATCCAACGCGGTGCGCGAGGAGCGGGCAGTCTATGCGGTGGAGATGGGCGAGCCGCCTGCTGGAGGCGGACGGCTGCATTGATCGCGGCATGGCTGAGGCAGGCAGTCGGGTAGGTACAGATCACCGCGCATGCCGCGGAATAGCTTGTCGGTGATCCCGGCTGGCACAAAGACGCACGGTGTGGATCAAGCCTGCGTCCGATGGCAGGAAGCATCCAGTGTTCGCGATCTGACGCGAATTGTCTTCCTTCTGAGGCGCGGCGTTGGCCGCCCCGAAATTCTCCAAATATCTACTACTATCCGTTCGCCGCTGCGCATGCCGGCTAGGAATCCAATCAGGGGGACGACATGAAGTCTGTGACAGGGATGGTGGGGCTGCTTTCGATGGCGGTATGCCTGGGAGGCTGCGGGAATCTTGGGCGGTCGGCGGCTGAGCGCATTAACGATGCCATGCCTCCAAGTAGCGAGGTCTTGGCCAGCAAGTCACGACTGGATGCAATCGCGACGTCGCTTTCGCGGGATGTGGCGCCACTCGAGGTGGAGTACCAGACACGTTTGACGCAACGCGCGTGGGACTGCGCTGGCGGCTACGAGCCGTCCTTGTTTGCCAGTGCGGAAGACATTCGCAACAACTTGAGCAACAAGGCCTGTTTTGCACGCGCTGACGACGCGTTGCGCCAATGGCTGGGATTGCGCCGCGCTGGCCTGCTACTGGCCGCTCCGCCATTGCGCGACGTGCCGAAATCTCCACTGAGCGTCCTGACGGCGCCCAGTTACATCCAGGCCGTCAAATTCGCTCCGCGCGCGGGCGTGGCGATGCTCGAGACGGCCGGTAAGCATATGGTCGTGGACATCGGTAGCGGCCAGGTGGTGGCGCAGGGCGAGGGGCGATGGCTCACAGGTTCGTTCTCGCCCAACGGACGTCTGCTGGTTGGCAGCAAGGACGATTCGCAGGCACAGGTCAGTGACACCGAGACTGGCGACATGCTCGCGACTTTCCCCGTGCGGCACCTTGACTTCCATTGGGTCGGCGACGTCGGAGCGATCTACGAGGTCCAAAGGGGGCGCCCGGGGGATAGCGCCATTGCAGGAATCGTTTTCCTGGACTTCACCACTGGGAAGACATCACCCATTCCGATGGCAGAAGGTGCCGGCCTTCAGGGCGTTCTGCCCGTGCCAGGACAGCCGTTGCGCTATTTGTTGCTGAAGTGGAAAAGTGCGGCGGAAATCGAGTTGCGTCGTGGCTCCGGTGGCTGGTCCGTCCAGTTGCTTTCAGAACGGGAAATGCCGGCGGCTGGGTGGCGAGGTGCGGAACTGTCGTCCGACGGAACGTTCGCGTTCTCCACGGCTGGCACAGTGAGGCGGATCCAGTTGCCGTCGTTGCAAAAATCGACTGTCACGCTGGATCCACTCAAGGTGGATTCGGCAACCACCACGCCAGATCCCGATCGCCTGGTAGTGACAGGCTTTTTGACCAACGATCCTGATGGCAGCCAGGCCTACCTCTATTCGCTCAGCAAGCATACCTTGGCGAAAATTGATTCTCCGCGGGTCAGTGCCGGCCGGGTAATCTATATTCAATCGATAAACCGCAACGCCATCATCGATGGATCGAAGATTGGCCTTGTAGATCAATTTGTGTCGCAACCACCGATGGACGTGAGCGCTTATCTGGAGACGCGCCCCCAGGCGGTGGAACAAGCGAACGCAGCAAGAGCGTCGCAGATCCAGGATATACTGAGCGATCTAAGCGCCATGGACGTTCCAGCTGCAGGCACTCGTGGTACGACCGCTGAGCAGGCGCGACTATGGGCAAAGCAGGCCGATATTTTGGTAGCCCGCCAAGGCCGGGGATTCCAGGCTGCTTCCACGCTGGCGCGGCCTGGGCCGTTGGTAGAAGTGGGCCGTACAGCGCGGATCGAGGCGATTGGGATCTACGAGGGCGCCGATGCCGTCGCACTGCCTGGCACATCGCATCGCACCGGGACTGTTCAAGTCCACGTGCGGCGATCGGCGAAGCCAATCATCCTTGCGCTCAGTTCCTATGAGCCAGTGCGCTGGGTGCTGACGGTTGAGCCGGGTGCCAAGCTGGCGGCCGTGTTGAATAGCGGCTATGCCGAGTCCAAGGTGTACGGCGCAGGCAGTGCACGCGTTTATCAGATGGGACGCATGTACGCGTACAAACGTAGCAGCGACGAGTACCGCGCCCTGGATGCCGAGGTGGCCCAGTGGGCTGGGAAGCCCATCGACGTGTTCCAGGGACGCTATACCGGCCAGACATTCTTCGTGGGCATGTGAGTCAGACAGGTGGGCCGCAGGGAGAGCGACGGATCACGGTGCGTCGGTGACAGACGCTCAATCAACGGCTCGTTAGCGGTGTGTTCGATACTTCAGCTTTGTAGATGACCTTGGCGCGCAAGGAGCTTCGATGAGATTTCCGGTATGGGCTGTCTGGGTGTTCTGCCTTTCGTTGGCGCAGTGGGCGAGCGCCGCTGAAGATCCGGCTCTACAGGCCTATGCGCATGTGACCGAATTCCGCGACCGTGCCAGTCAGCTCACCGAACACGGGGCGACGAGCTCGCCCGACGATCTTCAGCGCGCACGCGACGCATTGCTCGAAGGTCTGCGCTATCTGGACGATCCCCATGTGCTGGCGTTGGCCGAGGGCAGCAAGACGCTGCGGTTCCGCCGCCTCAACCTGCTGGGCGATCTGGTACGGGTGCAGGTGTGGCTCGGCGACCGCGACGCGGCGGTGGCGGCCTGGCGCGCCCTGGACGCGATGTCCTGGCATGAGGGGCTGATCGACTTCGTGGTGGACAAGGATCCGGCCACGGCGGCGTTGCTGGACGACCCGCGCCTGGCCGAGGTCCGGCGCCACGAAGCGCTGGCGGTCCGCGATGCCACGGCGCCCTCGATTGCGGTGCCTTACGCCGTGCAGCTGACCGAAGCCCAGCGCGTGGCCGGGTTGTCGCAGGTGTGGATGGCCGTGCGCGATCGCTTCGTCTGGTTCGACCACGTGCCCGACCTGGACTGGGACCGCCTGTATCTGGAGACGTTGCCACTGGTCCAGCGCGCGGCGGATACCGACGCCTACTACCGTGTGCTGGCGCGGTTCCTGGCGCAGTTGCACGATGGACACACCGGGATCCTGCCGCCCAAGGAACTGGAGGACCATTGGTATGCCCGTCCCGGGCTGCGGACGGCTTGGCTGGACGGGGAGGTGGTGGTGACCTCGGTCAGTGATGCCGCGCTGCGCCGCCAAGGGGTGGCACGCGGTGACCGCATCCTCGCGGTCGACGGCGAGCCGGTGGAGCAGTACGCGCAGCGGGTGGTGCGTCCGCAGCTCAGCAGCCCCACCCCGCAAGACCTGCAGCTGCGCATGTATACCTACGCCTTGCTGGCCGGCGATGCCGCCACGCCGGTGCGGCTGTCGGTGGAGCATGCCGACGGGCGCCGCAGCGAGGTGCATGCCGCCCGCAGCGGCTACACCGCGGTGAAGGTGCCGGAGGCGCCGCTGCTGCGCATTCGCCGCGATGGCGTGGCGGTGCTGCGCGTGCCGCAGTTGGAGAACGATGCCAGCCTGCAGGCACTCAAGCAGGCACTGCCGCGCGTGCGTGCCGCGCGCGGACTGATCCTGGACCTGCGCGGCAATGGTGGCGGCAACACGTGGTTCGGCTTGCAGATCCTGCGCTACGTCGCCGCGGTGCCGCTGCCATCGCTGCGCTCTGTCGAGCGCGACAACGGCTCGTCGCTGGCGCAGGCGCGCGGGGCCAGGTTGATCGAGTGGCGGCCGGTGCAGCAAGAGCCGGTGGCACCCGAGCCGAACGCCTATTCCGGCCCGGTGGCGATGCTGGTGGATGCGGGCACGTTCTCCGCCGGCGAGGACACGGCGGCGGTATTCCGGCTGATGCGGCGCGGCCCATTGGTAGGACAGGCGACCGGCGGGAGCACCGGCCAACCGCTACTGCTGGCCCTGCCCGGCGGCGGTTCGGCGCGGATCTGCGTCAAACGCGACAGCTACCCCGACGGCACCGATTTCGTCGGCGTCGGCGTGCTGCCGGACATCGTGGCCGCACCGACCCGCACCGACCTACGCGACGGCAAGGACCCCGTGCTCGAACGCGCGGTGGCGGCGCTGGGCCAGCAGTGGCCATCGACGTCGCGCTGATACGGGATGCGCGGCGTGCGGTGCGGTGGCACGTCTGCGCCATCGCACTGGCTACGGCGCTTTTGCTGTTGCCTGCCTGCACCTCGATCGAGGTGCCACCTGCCAACTTGATTGCCAAAGAGGGCGCGTCCGAATCCGTCAATGTGGTCGCTGGCGGCGGCGTGGTGCCCTCATTCCCTTCTGTCCTGACACTCCCTCGCGTTGGGGACTACTTCTTCGTTGCGCCTTTGCGGCACAAGCCGATGTTGGTTCTCGCTGCGCGCACGATGGCCAGGTAGCGGTCCGCCAGCACTGGCGTCCATCCTTCCACGGCCGCGTCGTCGTCCTTGGCGGCGTCCTCCGCATACTTGTCGAGTGTGGAAAGGCACTGCGCATACAAGCCATTTTTGTACTGGGTGACGGCCAGATCGTTACGAATGGCGCCTTCGTCTTCCCATTCCAGTGTCGGCAGGCAACTCGGCACGACTGGCGACAAGGTAGCGAGCGCCGCCTTGTAGTCTTTCGCATCATAGAGACGCTTGAAGGTCGTCCGTGTGCGGTCCAGCGCGTCTCGGCCACAGCCATCCTTGACCCGCAGGTAGGGCGCCTCGAAATCCCCGTTGTAGCCGCAGAACGTCTTGCATTCGGTGGGCGTGGCAGCCGCTACGTCAATGCCCTGCGGCGTACTGGCGAACTTCACCTGGCAGGTGGGTTGGCCCTTGTTCCCCTTGGCGACGCCGGTGTGTCCCTCTATCGCGCCATGCAGTTCGCACACGTCTTCCCCCGTGGTGCTTTCCAGGGAGAAGGTCAATGTGCCGTTTTGCTGCTTGATCAGCAGGCGACCCCATCCCTTGTCGGTGATGTACTCGCCCGGCGGAGGAGTGCTGTCGGACACAACATGCGGCGCCGCCAAGGCGGGCTGTTCCTTGCGCGCTCCCGGCTTCGGGGCAGCGTCCGGTGGTTGTGCCGAACAGGCGGCGGTGGACAGCGTGGCGATCGCAGCGCAGACCAGCCAGGTCATCTTCAGGAGGTGTTTTGGCCATATCTTTTCGCCGATCCTGTTTTCCCTGCTGATCTTTAATGGTCGATGCGGCCATGCGTCAAGTCGGTGCGCAGATGCGCGCGCTGGCCTGCGGCTGGATATCTGGCGGGAGGTCGGTGGAACGCCGGGAGACCGATTGCTATCTTCCCTGCTTACGAGCCGCAGGCCATGTACAAGGGGTGACCGATGATGAAGCAGCACCGACGCGGGCGGCGCTTGTCGCTGGTCGCGCGAGTTGTGGCGATGGGGTTGATGACCTCGTGTGCGGGTTCCGCTTACGCAAGCAAGTCCACCACATTCTCCGGCGAGTGGGGTTATGCCAAGAGATGCGACTTGGGCCATTACGTGGGCCTGCATCTGCAGCAGCATGGCGATCGCGTCACCGGAGATTGGAGCGAAGGAACCAACGCGCACGGCCATGATGGGCAGTTGCAGGGGGAAGTACGCGGGGGCACGTTGTATATCCGCTATTGCAGTGAAGATGGAGGAAAAAGCTACGCCGCATGTCCCGCGTTCTCAGGACCAGAAGATCGGTTCCGGCTACAAAATGGACTGCTTGTTCGCTATCAGAAGTACGGTTCCGGTTATCGGCGCGACGTTGCGCTTCACCCGAGTGTCGCAGGGAAGGATGTGCCTTTCGATCAAGAATGCATGGATCAAGACGATGGGCTCGACCAGCCCTGACAATTCCTTGCGCCCGAAGCAAGCAACGTCCCTGTGCTAGCGTGAGAGTGCAGCTCCCCGCTTCCATGAAGTAAGCATCGAGATGAATTTCATGGCGAAATCGAAGCAAGCGCTTTGCATGGTCTTCGTCGCCTCGACGTTGCAACTGACAGCATGCCAGCCCGAATCGGCTCAATCAGTGGCGTCCACCTAGACGCTCCATCGCAAGGAGGCGCCTGCAGCGAGGACGACCGTGCCGCTGGTCAGGAAGCTCAGTCCGCAACTCCTGTCTGATGCCATCACGCTCGATTTCTCTGTTCCGCCCCAGGAGGATGATCCCGAGCCGCCGATCTTCATCGGATTGCGGGTCGCTGCTGCAGATGGGGAGGCTGCAGCGGCCAAGGTCGATCGCCTACGCGATGCCGGCGTGACCGCTCAGTTGCACCTCTATCGATTGACAGAGGCAGGCGAGCAACCGGTGGTATTGCAGCGGAGCGAAGAAATAGGGCGTACCGAGTATCGAGTCGTGGCCTTGGGCCGCGATGGGCATGTGCCACGTATCTTCGCGACAGATGCGGACGTCACAACGATGGAAGCCGCGGGGTTGATTGCTCCGAATGTCACCTACCGCGAATTGGACATGGCTTTTATACGGGATACGCCGCCCGGCCAATACCGGGTGTCCGTCCGCTTCGAGGGTAACGTCGGTGCCTTGGAGGAGGCCGGATCGGAACTGTTGATCGCCTTCACGAGGAAGGCGAAATAGGAGCGCGCCTGACGATGGCCCATGGCAGGTTAGGCTTTGGCTAGTTGGAAGGGCAATTTCACAGATGACAGATCGACTAAGGCGGGAAGAATGACGGAAGTGCGATGGTGGCTGATCGCGGCCTTCCTGTGTGGGGGCATTAATGTTTCTGCTGCCCGCGCCGTCGAAGTAGATCGGGGTGATCTACTTTGCAGCCAAGCCAGCGATTGGACTGATGGAGCGTTGGTGGGTGCAAAGCAGATGACCCCGATGGTCGTGGAAAGTGATGCAGGCCGTACCTATCATTTCGATCTGGACGGAAGCGCCGGACTGCAGACGCTGGACGCTAGCTGCGGATGGGGGAGCTACGCAGAGTGCGTCTTCACTGCTCGCCGGTCTGACGGCGGCACTTACCAGTTCTCGGACCTCTCGAGCTTCGGCCTATGGAGAACGACGGATGGTCTTTACCTGGTGTACCGCATCGTGTCTCCCAGGGCAAAGACGGATGCCCGCAAGCGCCGCATACTGAAGTTGGATGATCCGCCGAGAGAGGTTTGCAACCAGATTGGCGACTATTCGAATCTTATGTAGGTCCATGGGCGGCCTATCTGCCTATGCCCGAGTAGATGCCTCGTCCGCCGTGATGCGCTAGCATCCCCCGCACACGACGGCGCGTGGCGCCGTCCTTCAGGGGGACATCGATGAAACATTCCATGCTGGCCGCCGCCGTGGCGGCCTTGCTGTGCGGCTGTACCGTGGTCTCGCCCGATCCGGGGCAGCAGGCGGTGCTGGTGGACAAGCCGCTGCTGTTCGGCAAGGGCGGCATCCGCCTGGACGACGTGCGCGATCCCGGCCGCACCTACACGTGGATGACGACGTCGGCGGTGTACGTGGACACCACGCCGCAGACGGTGCAGGTGGCCTTCGACGACTTCTCGTCCAGCGACAACATCCTGTTGGACTTCTCCACGCAGATCCAATACCGGATCACCGCGCCAGCGCGGCTGCTGTCCGGCTTCGGCCAGGACTGGTTCAAGAACAACGTCGCCAGCCAGTACGCGGCGATCGTGCGCGACCAGGTGAAGCGCTACGACATGACGCGGATGATGAGCGACCCGGACAGTGCACGGAAGATCGACGAGGCGGTGACCGAGAACGTGCGCGCCCTGGTCAAGGAGCAGGGCCTGCCGATCCAGATCCAGAACATCACCCTCGGCCGCGCCCGCCCCAATCCCGACGTGCTGCAGCAGATGAACCTGACCGCGGCGCAGCAGCAGCGGGTCAAGACCCTGGTGGAAGCCACCACCGCCGAGCGCCAGCGCGAGCAGGAGCAGGTGGCCAAGGCCGATGCGGACAACGCCTACCGCAACCGCATGGGCCTGACCCCGGAGCAGTACCTGGCCAGCCAGATCGCCGAGATCAATGCCGAGGCCTGTGCCAAGGCGCAGGCGTGCTACATGGTGCCGTCGGGAACGTCAGTGATCGCCAAGTAGGGCTGGTCGCGCCGCTGTCGCGCTGCCCTCCAATGGGCTGGTCGTGACCGGCCCGGCCCTGGCCGATCTACAGCGGCGTGGCGTCTAGCTGCTCTCCAGCCCGCAGTACACGTTGGAGAAGTCCTGCTTGGCGAGGTCGCTCTTGTGGATCACGAAATACACCTCGCCCGCGTCCCAGAAGCAGAAGCCGGGGTGCGGGTCGGAGGCCACCCGCAGCAGCACCATGAAGTCCTCGGGCCGCCCGCGCAGGCGATGCGCGGCTTCGCTCAGCGGGGTGTCGTGCTGCTTGAACACATGGCTGTTCACCCCATGCACCGGCTGCACGCCGGCCTGGGCGGCAAGCCGATCGCGCAGCGCGTCCACCAGCGCGTCGGCATCCTCCAGCGCTTCCATGCGCTCGAGATCCTGGTAATAGTCCTGGTCGGCATAGAAGTGCGGCACGCTGATGCACGCGGCAGCGTTGCTGCGGTAGGGCCGGGTGTCGTCTTCCATGCCATCGATCTGCGCCCCGTCGTGGACGAGCTCGGCTGCCGTCTGCAGCGCGTCGCGCGGACCGTCGTAGTGGAGAACCCGTGGCACCAGGCTTTCCTGGTCGGAGATGAAGAAGTACAGCACGCCGGTCCGCGGCAGGTAGCGCTGCAAGGGGGCAAGCTGCGCGCAGTCCAGTTGCGCGATGAACTGCATGGGCCGGGTGCCGCCGTCGACCTGGGGATGCTGTGGATACGGGATGCCCGGCGGCAGGTCGGGCAGGCCGCCGAAGCGGGTGTTGCCGCGTTGCTGGTAGTCGTCCGGTGCGTCGGTGGCCAGTGCCACCGCATGCCAGGCCAGCGCCTGCATGCTTGCACGGTAGGGCGCCCACTGCGCATCGCTGTCCAGTGCCTGTTCCAGTTGCGCGGCCAGCATGGGGTCGTTGTGCGCGAAGAACGCCGCATCGTCGAAGGCGATGGTGCCGTGGCCGTCGGCGCCCTGGTAGCGATAGTCGAGCAACGCATGCTTCTTCGGCAGTTCCAGCTCCAACTGCGCAATCCGCTCCAGCCCGGCCGGCAGCGTGGTCAACGGGTTGCCGGTGAGATCCAGCCGCTCCAGCGCCGGCAAGGCCGCCACGCTTGCGGGCACGGTCTGCAGCCGGTTGCGCGCCAGCGAGAGCACCTTGAGCGTGGGCGGGCAGGGCAGGTCCGGTAGCTGCGCGAGGGCGTTGTTGTCCAGCACGCAATGCACCCGCGGCAGCGACAACAGCTGCGGCGGCAGCGTGCGCAGGCCGGTGCCGGTGATATGCAGGCGCTGCAAACGGCGCAGTTTGGCGAGGGTGGGCGGCAGTTGCGCGAGTGCGCTGGCGCGCACGATCGTCAGCTCCTGCAGATGTGCCAGGCCGGCCAGCGTGTCCGGCAGTTCCCGCAAGCCACTGGCGGCGATGGTCTCGTCGTCGTAATAGAGACTGAGCGAGCGCAGCGCCGAACAGGCGTGCAGCGCGTCAGGCAACGTGGGCTGGGCCAGGTTGGTCAGATGCACGTGATGCGGCACGTCCGGTGGGGCGCTGGACAGCTCCTGTAGCGAGGTGAAGCGGTAGTGCGACCAGTCCAGCGAAGTGGTTGCCAGCGCGCGGGCGATGCGCACGGGATAGCGGGGGCCTGCGCCGCCATCGGCCTGCAGGTAGCCGCTGAAGCCAACCCAGCCCTGCTCCAGCACCAGCTCGCCCCAGAGTTTCAGGTCGTCAAGCAGGCCACCGGACCAGAGATAGGCGGCGTGGGCCGGTTCGCGGTCGTTTTCGAAGCGGATGCGCCCGGTCGGTACGCCGGCCCGGTAGACGCCCTTCACCGAGAAGCGGAAGTACACCTCGGCCGCGTCCACCAGGTGCGGGCGGGCAGCGGCGTCGGCCTTGCGTGCACGGGCGCGCAGTTCGATGGTCAATTCGGCGCCGGTATTGCCGGCGGCGGGAATGCTGGCCTTGGTGGCGCGGCCGAAGGCGAACGCGAGATCGTCGATCTGGAAGACATCACGGCCGTCGTCCGGAATGCGGAACGGCTCCGCGGGCGTGGTAGCAGGGGCGGGAGGCGCATCGTCCTGGTCCTCCTGCTCTTCGTCGTCGCCGAACATGTCCCGCAGCCAGGCTTCGTGCGCGGCCAGCGCGGCGGCCGGATCGCCGATCACGCGCAGGCGACGCAGCGCGGCCTCCAGCACCGGGACGTGCTCGGCCTCGGTGCCGGCCGGGCAGTCGCCGGCGATGTCGAGGTACAGCGAATCGTCCAGCGGCACGATCGCGAACAGATAGGTATAGCCGTTGCCCTGCACGGTCATCTGCAGTGCCGGGCGGCCGTCGATTTCCAGTGCCTGTTCTGCCAGGACGGCGACATCGCCGCGCCGTGTCAGGCACTCGCTGCGGAACTCTGTCCAGGGATTGGCATCTGGATCGAGCCGTGTCTTGCGCCGCCCGATCACGACACCGAGTGTCACCTCGTCGTCGGGGATCGGATACGCCGCCTTGATGGACTGGCCGATCCGCCGCACGTTGGTGAAGCGGTCGGACAGGTCGATGGAGAGGGCATCGGTCTGGACGTGGCGCATGGCGTGACATGAGATGCGGGAGATGGCCGCAGCTTATCCCGCTCGCCCGATCGGATCATTGCGTTAGCGTGAAGGCTGGCTGTTTCGGTGAGGGGCGCTACACGCGCAAGATCGCCGAGTGCCACGCAGCTGGCATGCGCGAATGGTTGGGCCCGTCGGGGTTGTTCCAGGCCAGGCGCACGCTGTGGAGCGCGCTGGTCAGGCGCGGATGCGGGCGCGGCACGTCGCCGCCATCGCGCGGGTCGTAAACAGGATCAGGTTCGAGGCAGAGAAACGGGGTGGTGCACCGCCTGCAGAACATGCGTCCCAGCAGGAACAGGCCGTTCCCGATGACCGGTCCTGTGCCGCCCATCCACCGTGTCTGCCTGAAGGCGAATGCCAGCATCATCGACGCCGACACGATCCTGAAAAAGGACAAGATCCACAACAGCACGATGATGGGATCGTGCTGCCGCCTTCGCAGACTTCGACCCTGTCCCCTGCTTGCGCAGCGAGCGTGTGTCACGTGTGGAGCACGGTGGAGTCGTGTCCTGCATATGTGATGTTTCCGGGAGGGGCGCTGATCCGGGTCGTAGGGTGCGACCGGAGGTGTCTCAGCGAAGGCGAGCGCCGACACAGATTCCCTTGCCTGAATCTGCGATCTTGCATAACGTCGGGGCATCCCTGCGGCATCGGCCACGTAGACGACCTGCGCTGGCGGTGTTGCAGCTCGCTGTGCCAGAGTGACGTGGGCAGCGGATTGGGAGATGGAGAGATGGAGTGCGCCGATGGCGTTACAGGGTCGCGCCCGCCAGCGACCCGCCTGTTTGCCCTGCTGGCCCGCGATGCCCGCACCGGCGTGATCTTCCGCCGCGGGCCGAGCAAGCAGGTGCAGTTGATCCACTGGGATCTGCGCGACGACACCTTCGTGCACGGCCAGTGGTTCAAGGGCCGCATCTACGAGCGGCGCTGCGATCTGTCGCCGTCGGGGCGGCTGCTGGTGTACTTCGCCTCCAAGCAGCGCGGCGACTTCGGCACCTGGACCGCGCTGTCGCGGCCGCCGTTCTTCACTGCGCTGGCGCTGTGGCCGAAGGGAGACTGCTGGGGCGGTGGCGGGATGTTCGAGGACGAGCGGACGTTGTTGTTGAACCATCGGCCACGCGATGGCCGCGACTGCTTTCCGATGCCCACCGGCTTCCAGTTGCCGCACCATCTGCAGGTGCGGCCGTTCGGTGAGTATTCGGGGCGCGGCGAAGACGAGCCGATCGACGGCGTGTTGCGCGAACGCGATGGCTGGCAGTTGCACGATGACGGCGAAGGCGAACGTGGCGGACTGCGCAGCGACACATTGTTCCGCTTCAGCCGCCCGCGCGTGCGCGAGAAACTCGGCGCCAATGGCCGTCGCCTGCAGTCGTTGCTGCATGCGGTCGGCCAGGAAAACCATGCGTGGTATGGCCTGGATCACCGTGTGCTGGACCGCGACGGCACCGTGCTGGTCGACCTGCCGGGCAGCGACTGGGCCGACTGGGACGGCGGCGACCTGGTGTTCGCGCGCGAGGGCAGCCTCTATCGTCTGCGCAAGAGCGACGTCCGCGAAGTGGCGCAGCGGGGTGAGCATGCCTTCCAGTTGCTGCACGATTTCAGCGGCGCGCGCTTCGCGCCACTGGCGCCGACAGCGGATGCGCTGAAGTATTGAGCGGCCGTTGCGCGGCGGCTTCAGTAAACCTCTACGACCAACGCGTCGCTGAATGGAGGTTCGCCTTCAGGAAGCCTGTAATAGCGGCCGGCGCGCACCTGTAGGAGCGGCTTCAGCCGCGACAACGCCATCCGTGGAGATGCGGCATCCGCCCAGCCAGCGGCATGGGCGCCACCCCTCACTGCGGCGAAACACCGAGCAGGAACTTCAAGCCATGGGTAAGCCCGCGCGGCGCGACGCTCAGGTGATCCTCGTCGGCGAGCACGTCCAGTTGCACGCGCAGCGACGGGTAGTGCCGCCCGCGCAAGGCCTGCACCATCTGCTGCGCATCGGTCACCATGTCATAGTGCTTGCCGTAGCGGCGCTGTTCGTACTCGCCGACATACATGTAGACCTGCGCCGGCAGGTCGCGGTGACGGGAGGCGAAGCGCGCTTCCTCGGCGCGCATGGCATGTGCGCCGAACCAGTACGACGGACTGCCCAGGATGTAGCCGGAAAATAGCTCGGGTGTGCTCAGCAGGATCTGCGTGCCGAGCAGGCCGCCGTAGGAGTGACCAAGGAACAGGCGCCGCGCTTCATCGGTGCGATAGCGTTGCGCGACGAAGGGCAGCACCTGATCGCGTAGGTAGGTGATATAGGCGCCGGCACGTCCGTGGGTAGCTTCAGCCGATGCGGCGCCGCCGTCCTCGGTGGTGGGCGTGTAGTCGCGGCGTCGGCTCGGCATCGGCGCATCGCCGAGCGCATACGACAAGCCGACCAGGATGAAGTCGTCGATGGCCGGCCCTTCGCCGTTCAAGCGCCGCGCAATCTGCCGCGCCACCGGAAACGCATAGTCGGCATCGGTGGCATACAGCACCGGGTAACGCCGCTCGGGGTGGTCCGCATAGCCGGCAGGCAGCGCCACGAACACCTGGTAGGTGCGGCCGGACACGGGATCGGGAACATCCCACACCTCGGTCCCGGCCAGTTCGTAAGGCGCGCCGCTGCCGCGCTGACCACCGAGCTGCGTCGTCACCGTGCGTGCCGGAGGTGGCACCGCCGGTTGCGTGGTGGCCTCCTTCGTTGCCGCCGCTGCCGCGGGTGCCTGCGCCGCGTTCGTGCACCCGGCGAGCAGCAGGCACGTCCAGGCCAGCCAAAGTGATTTCCTCATTCCGTCTTTTCCTGATGTTGTGTCGCCGCGCGGGTGCGGATCTTGCACATGGTGCCATGTCGGCGGTGGCGATCATCCGTATAGACTGGCGTCCCAACTCCCAGGGACGTTCAATGAAACTGCTTCGCTGCCTGTTGCTGCCGGCCCTGCTGTGCATTGCTGGGCTCGCCCAGGCCCAGGACGACACGCGCCGCATCGCGGTGACCATCGATGACCTGCCGTGGCAGCGCATCGAGCAGACGCCGCCGGTGCAATTGCCGGCGCTGCAGGCGCAGTTGATGGCCTCGCTGCGACAGGCGCAGGTGCCCATCGTCGGCTTCGTCAACGAGGACAAGCTGGAGCAGGATGGACAGGTGCAGCCGCAACGCGTGGCGATGCTGCGCGACTGGCTGGATGCCGGCTATGCGCTGGGCAACCACACCTATGGCCACTTGAACCTGCACCAGGTGGGCGTGCCGGCGTACGAGGACGCGATCGTGCGCGGCGAGCGCACGTTGCGGCCGTTGCTGGCCGAGCGTGGCCAGTCGTTGCAGTGGTTCCGTCATCCGTATCTGGCCACCGGCCGCAGCGTCGCCGACCGCGAGGCGGTCAACGGCTTCCTGGCCGCGCATGGCTACCGCATCGCGCCGGTCACCGTGGACAGCGGCGAGTGGGTGTGGGCGTTCGCCTACGCGCATGTGCTGGACGAGCCGCCCGGCCCGGCGCGCGATGCCATGCTGCTGCGCCTGCGCAAGGGCTATGTGCCGTACATGCTCAACAAGCTGGACTTCTTCGAGCGCGAATCGCAGGCGCTGTTCGGCCGCCGCATCCCGCAGGTGTGGCTGATGCACGCCAACGCGCTCAACGCTGCCGCCTTCCCCGAGCTGGTCGCGGCCACGCGCCGCCGCGGCTATGCCTTCATCGGCCTGGACGAGGCGCTGCGCGATCCGGCCTACACCCACGCTGAGGGCTACACCGGCCCTGGCGGGATCAGCTGGCTGCACCGCTGGGCGATGGCCGAGGGCAAGCCGAGGGACTTCTATGCCGGCGAACCCGTGGTGCCGCGCTGGGTGTTCGCGTTGGCTGGGGTGGATTCGGAGTAATGCAGGAATCGTCTCGTAGCGCAGGCCAAATCGGAGCAAAGGATTATGAGTCCCTGAGTGTCCTGCCTAGTCGCACACGCGGTATGGTCGCCGAAGCGAGATAGCCATAGGAACTAGATTTCCGAGAAAAATCTGCTCGGGACTGATTGTGTGAGCCAGACGCCATTGTCCGCCTGAAAGAAGGCAAAGCCCTGCTGGTGCATCCGCAGGGCTTCGACTTTCAGGACAACCGGCTTGCCATGACGTTGCCCGACCGTGGTCGCGGTCGCGATGTCTTGCGACAGGTGCACATGATGCCGTTGGCCCGCGCGCAAGCCTTCTGCCAGGATCGCGTCCAGAAACCGTGTGGCGGTGCCGTGGTAGAGGAACTCCGGCGGCACTTTGGCGTCGTACTGGATGGCGACGCTATCGGTCGAATGGCCCTGTACGGCACGAATGCGCCTGCCATCTTCCGAGAGCGCAAAACGTTTCTTGTCGCTGCTGTCCACCACGGCGCGAATGAGGTCTGCGTCGAGCGTCCTGCCGCTTTGCGCAGCACCTGCGATCAATGCATCGACCTCTGCCCAGCCTTCGCTGTCGAGGGTAATGCCAGCGGCCTGTGGCTCGTGGCGAAGCACAAAGCTGAGGAACTTGCTGATGCCTGTGTGTTGCTTGCTCATATGAAGTTCTAGTTGCTAAACAATTCGATCATCGCTCGGCATTGCCGATGACGGCTTCATCGGTCAGTTGACTGTCAATGCTGGAGTTGCGGCAGTGTAGGCCCGAATTGGCGCGATGCAATCGTCAGTGTCTGGGGTGCGGGGATTGCCAATCAAGCCGGTATCTGGCGAGTTCAATGTAATGACGCAGGAGGTATCTCACCTCCGCCGGTAAGATGTTGGACGGCTAAGTGTCGGCACAGCCGACCGCTGGCACCTTCACCCTCCACGCACGCATGGCCGGATCACGATGGCATATCTTCGCTCACCGTGACGCCCATGCCTTCGTCCAAGACGCCCCCGTGGAAGAAGCCGAATCCGCGCGGTCAGCGCAGCCAGCCGTTGTCGGCGTCGCAGAAGGAAGCGGCGAAACAACGGGCAGAAGAGAACGGCCGTCCGTATCCAAACCTGGTCGACAACATGTGGGCCGCGCGGCTGCCACGCGACGCCTCGTCCTCCAGCACGGCCAAGTCGAAGTAGGGCCGAACGGGTGAGGCGGATCGCCGCGCCTGAGCAGACCTAGCGCGCGGCCGGCGTTGTGTCGGGGCGATCCGTCGCTAGCGCCGATATCGGCTGCAAGGTGCGCAGCACCGTCTTGTCAATGCTGGCGGCCACGCCGACGCTGCGTCCGGCCAGATTGGCCACGCGATAGCGGGCCGCGACACCCAGCACTTGGGTGGCCTGCGCCAGCGACAGGCCGTAGTCCTGCTGCAGCCAGCGCAGCAGGCCGGAAGTGGCCAGGCGCAGCGCGTCGTCGCTGGAACCGGCCTGGCCGAGCACGGCGATCTGCTCGGGCGATTCCACGCGCGGCATCGCGATCGGATGGCGCTTTACCAGCTCGACGCGGAACTCGACGTCCAGCGAGGTCTCCAGTGCCCACTGGGTGGTCTCGCCGTCGCCCTGCACGGCATGGCCATCGCCCAGATACAGCAGCGCGCCGGGCTGCTGCACGGGCAGGTACACCGTGCTGCCCGCCACCACCGCGTTGAAGTCCATATTGCCGCCGCCGACGCCGGTGTCGCCCGTGGAGAGAGCCGCGCTGCCGAATCCCGGCGCCACCGCCAGTCCGCCGAGCATCGGCCGCACCGGTATGGCGAAGGTGCGCATCGGCCCGTCGGCATCGAGTGGGCGGGCCGTCCCGGCGTCGCGATCCAGGTGCCAGCGCACATGCTTGCCGAGGCCGGCCGCCTGCGTCGCCATGTACGGCGTCTGCAGGCGACCGACCAGGCCGTCGAGGCTGTCGGCGGTGTCGCGGTTGAGCCGCAGCGCGACCAGGTGCACGGCGAGCATGTCGCCCGGTTCGGCGCCGACGACGAAGAACGGGCCGACCTGCGGATTGCCGTACAGGGCGCGGGTCTCGCCATCGGCATCCACGCCGCCGGAGTCCAGGGTCTGGGTGCGCACGCTGTCGCCCGGCCACAGCACCAGCGCCGGTGCCCGGTCGGCGCTGAAGGTGTTGGCGTAGTCGCGGGGTACGAAGACATGCGTCTGCGCCGCGGCGCTCGTGCGTGCCGGCACGCGCCAGGCATCGAAGGCATGCGTGGCGCGCACATCGGCGGCATTGGGATCGGGACGCGTGCTGCGGCCGTGCATGCGCGCGCCGTCCACGCGTCCGTCGAAGCGGGACAGGCGGCCGTCGGCGCCGGTGGCGGTGAACGCGATCGCCTTGCCGTTGCGGGTGCCCTGGATCGGGTCGGCATCCAGCCGTCCCTGCAGCCGGTCGCCGTGCGCATCCAGCTCCAGCGTCTGGTACAGCCGGTTGCCCCACAGATCGGTCGCCACGATCCACTGTTCGCCGGCCCAGGCCGGGGCCGCCGTCAGCAGGGCCAAGCCCAATGTGGCTGCCCATCGCGTGTTGCGTCCGCGCATCGGTGCTCTCCTTCCTGCTTGACTACAAATGTAGTCAAGTGGCGCCATGTCCGGACCTGTCGGAAGTCATGCCCCGGCCCCTGCATCGACGGCGCCTGGATGAATGCCGGCGCACTGGCGCGCAGGCCATGCCCTTGGCGCCACCCTGGCCATGCCCATACCGTGCCGTGCCGGCACTGGGCCGGTCATCGCATCCAGGTACGGGTATGACTCCGCAAGAACAGCAGCTTCTCGAAGACTTCCTGGCGCGCCTGCGCAGCGCCGGCGGGGTGGCCAAAGATCCGCAGGCCGACGCGCTGATCCACGCGCGCCTGGCCGATCAACCCGATGCCGCGTATCTGCTGGTGCAGCGCACCTTGTTGCTGGAGCACGCGCTGGAGGCCGCCAAGGCGCAGATCGCGCAGTTGCAGCAGGCGGCCACGCCCCCGCCGCCGCCGGCCAGCTTCCTGGGCCAGGGCTTCAATGCGGCGCCGCCGCCGTTGCCGCCTGCGCCCGCTGCCACAGGCGTCGCCGGGGCTGGTGCGCCCGGCTGGCGCGAGCGCTGGTTCGGTGGTGGCGCTGCGGCCGCGGAGCCGACGCCGGCACCGGCCGCCGCGCGTGGCCCCAGCTTCCTCAGCACCGCGGCCACCACCGCGGCCGGCGTGGCCGGTGGCATGTTCCTGTTCGAGGGCGTGGAAAGCCTGCTGGGCGGCCACCATGGCGGCGGCCTGTTCGGCGGCGGCGCGCCGCAGGAGACGGTGGTCGAGAACATCACCAACAACTACTACGACGACACGCCGCAGCAGGACCTGGGCCAGGACTTCCAGGACGACGGCGACTTCGGCAACGACAACTGGACGTAGCCTCGTCGCTTGCGCTTCTGCCGGATCGGTCAGGCGAGCGCCTGCAGAGCGCTCGCCTGAGGTTCGGCAGGCTGGCCATCCATCGGTTCAGTTATCTATTCAAAGCAGCAGTCACCAGTGGGCCGGTATCGAGCTAAGGGGCAATAAATACAGTTACTTACAAGTCTAGTTCTTTTGACTATCTATTCATAAATCTATTCAATCCAGGAATGAGCGAGGCCGGCTACGCGATCTGATTGCTTTTCTGCGCCATGAGGGGGCAGAGACGGCGCCTGGTATCGCAGCGGCGCTCGGCATCAGCCAGCCGACGGTCTCGCGTCTGCTCAGCGCTGCTGGCGATCAGGTGCTGCGGATCGGCAAGGCACGCGCCACGCGCTATGCGCTCAGCCGCACGCTGGGCCGGGCAGGTCGACGCTGGCCCCTGTTCCGTCTGCGTCCTGACGGGTGCGCCGAGACGCTTGGCGATCTCCATGCCATGCACGGCGATGGATTTCTGTTCGTTCCGCAGAGCGCGCGACCGGTGCTGGTGCATGGTGAATTCGCCGATGGCGTGTTCCCGGGGCTGCCGTGGTTCCTGGACGATCAGCGCCCGCGAGGCTTCCTCGGCCATGCCTTCGCACGGCGCGTCGCCGAAGACATCGGCGCGCCGCAGGACCTGCAGCGCTGGCAGCCTGACGATGTCGTGCTGTCGTTGCTGCGGCATGGCGACGATCAGCCCGGCGACCTGGTCCTGGGCGAGTTCGCTTTGCAGCGTGCGCAACAGGCCGCCCTGCAGCCGGCTGATGCGCTGGAGAAGGCGCAGCGATCCCAGCATTATCCGCAGCGCGCCGATGCCGTCTTGCGTGGCGAGGCGGTGGGCTCGTCGGCAGGAGGCGAACAACCGAAGTTCACCGCAATACTGCACACGGAAGGCGGCTACACGGCGGTCATCGTCAAGTTCAGCGAGCGTGCCGGCACGCCGGCCGCGCAGCGTTGGAGCGACCTGCTGCGGTGTGAGCACCTGGCCAGCGACATCCTGCGTGCGCACGGCATCGCCGCCGCCGAGAGCGAACTGCTCGAGAGCGACGGTCGCGTGTTCCTGCAGTCCACGCGGTTCGACCGCACGCCTGTGCTGGGGCGGCGCGGCTTCGTCTCGCTGGCCGCGGTGGATGCGGCCTACTTCGGCCATGGGCGCATCGACTGGTGGTCGTTTGCACCGCAACTGCAGCGCGACGGCTGGCTGAGCGACGCAGATGCGCAGCGCCTGCGCGTTTGCGGTTGGTTCGGCGCCTTGATCGCCAACAACGACATGCATCTGGGCAACGCTGGCCTGATGCTGGACGATGCCTTGCCGCTGGCGTTGGCGCCGATCTACGACATGCTGCCGATGGCGTTCCGACCCGCGGCCAGCGGCGAGGTGGTGGAGCGCGCCTATGTGTTGCCGTTGCCGACACCAGACCAGCGCGACGACTGGCGTGCAGCGGCCGGCATGGCGGTGCCGTTCTGGGAGCGTGTCATCGAGGACGTGCATGTGTCCGCGGCATTCCACAGCATTGCGCGGGACGCGCTGGCGCAGTTGACCCGCGCCGTATCGCGGATCGGTTGAGCGCTTTCGCACAGCGTTAAATCACCCGACACATCGCCCTCACGCGGGCCGGACATGCGGCAGTGGAAGCTGCCGCGACTCCCCACCACGAGGTCCTGCCCATGGCTGCAACCAGCGCACGTGTCCGTCTGCATGTCGAAGATACCGGCGGTGCCGGTCGTCCGGTGATCCTGATCCATGGCTGGCCGCTGTCGGCCGAGGCCTGGAAGGACCAGGTCGGGCCGCTGCAGCAGGCCGGCTACCGGGTCATCGCCTACGATCGTCGCGGCTTCGGCCGTTCCGAGAAGCCGGCCGACGGCTACGAGTACGACACCCTGGCCGACGACCTGGCCGGCATCATCGAGGACAAGCAGCTGCGCGACGCGGTGCTGGTCGGGTTCTCGATGGGCGGTGGCGAGGTGGCGCGCTATGTGGCGCGGCATGGCACTGCGGCGCTGGCCGGCGTGGTGTTCGCTTCCGCGGTGCCGCCGTACATGCTCAAGACCGAGGACAACCCGGAAGGGCCGCTGAGCAAGGAGCAGGCGCAGGAAATGGAGCAGGGGCTGAAGGCCTCGCGCGAGACCTTCTTCGACGACTTCACCCGCGGCTTCTTCAGTGCCCACGGCACGCTGAAGGTGAGCGAGGCGCAGCGCCAGGAAGCGATCGCGCTGTGCCTGCAGAGCGACCAGACCGCGGCGCTGGGCTGCATGCAGGCGTTCGGCACCACCGACTTCCGCGAGGATCTCACCAAGGTCGACGTGCCGACGCTGGTGCTGCACGGCGATGCCGACGCGACCGTGCCGTACGAGGGCTCGGGCCAGCGCACCCATCGCGCCATCGCCGGCAGCGACGTGGTGCTGTTGAAGGATGCGCCGCATGGCTGCAACACCAGCCATGCCGAGGAGTTCAATCAGGCGCTGCTGGGGTTCCTGGCCAAGCTGGGCTGATCGCTGGCGCATAACGCGGTGCAGACGCGCAAGGCGTGGCGCCGCGACGACGCAACTAGGCAGCAGGTAGAAACCAACCCGCGGCAGTGCTCGGCTGCCGCGGGTCGATACGACCGACTCAAGCCATCGCGCAGATCACTCGCCGACCAGCGTCGCCACGCTCTGCGGGTCGACGTAGACCACGGTCTGGCCCGAGGCGACGCTGTACTTGCCGCCGTAGCCGACGTTGAGAGTGGACGAGGTGCTGTACTTGGTGAACGCGGTGGCGCTGCCGGCGGGCACGCGCACGGTGAGCTGACGATGCTGGGTGCCGGTGTTGACCGCCACCAGGACCAGCTTGCCGCTCGGGGTCTTGTAGGCGCTGACGGCGACGTCGTTATACGGCGCGGCGGTGGCGCCGATGCGCACCGAACCCGGACGCACGAAGCGCGCGTATTGCGACATCACGTAGCCGCGCTTGCTCACCGTGCCGTTCTCGGCGATCAGCCCGTAGCTGCGGCGGATGTACCACCAGATGTAGCCGCTGTAGTTGGCGAGCATGCTGTTGTGCAGTTCGCTGCCCACGCCGAGCGCCGACGGCCAGGCGTTGCCGTCGGTGTTGTCGGTGTAGTGTTCGGTCATCCACAGCTGCTTGCCCTTGCTGCGCGCCAGCGGGTAGTCCTTGGGCTGCACGCCATACAGGTGACCGCCGACGATGGACAGGTACTGGGCGGCGCTGCTGTTGAGCACCGGGTCGGTCAGTGCGGTGTTGAAGCCCAGCGACTCGGCCGCGAGCAGCTTGAACTTGCCGAACTTCGCGCCCTGCGCGCTGATGAAGTTGAGGAAGTCGGTGCCGTTCCAGTCGCCCGACTCGTAGTCCGGATGCCAGTCCGGTTCGTTCTGCAGTGACAGGGCGTAGATCGGTGCGCCCTTGCCGTCCATGTAGGCGGTGAAATCCAGCAGGTGCTTGGCGTAGGCATCGTAGTACTGCGACAACAGCTTGCCGCCGTTGTTGAGGTTGTTGTTGGACTTCATGTAGGCCGGCGCCGACCACGGCGTGGCCAGCAGCACCGCGCCGTGCGCGCGGGCCCGCACCGCCGAGGGCACCTGCTGGCTCCAGCCGGAGCTGGACGGATCGATGCGCATGCGCATGATCGACAGGCCGATCTGCCCGGTGTCGCTGCCGAACGCCAGGTCGACCTGGGCCGGGGTGAGGTCGGCGATCCAGCCGGCGCCGTTCATGCCGCCGAAGCCCTGGATGGTCTGGTGGACCTCGCTCGGGGTCACGGTGACGGTCTGCGCCAGGGCGGTGCCGGCGGAGAACAGCGTGGCGGCCGCGGCGAGCAAGGTGCCGAGCAAACGGGGGGTCTTCATGGCGTGTCCAGCAGTGGGGGAGGCGTGACGCTAGCCAGCGCAGATGACCATTTCAATGTCGCGGTCGTCCAAAGCCGGCAAGTGAGACCGGCGGCGCACCCCAAGCGCCAACGTCTCCTCAATCCACATCAGCGTATGCGTCGCGCTGCATGATGCGTGCAGCGCGGTGCACCACCCGGCTGCGGCGTGAGGTGCGGCGTGCGGATTGTGCGCAGTTGCGCGTGCAAACGCCGCAAGATGCACAAGTGCGCGCATGGCAAAACTGCGCACAATGCAGGCGCTGGCACAGCGCAGGGGGCGTGCCGGCGTTTCCTCTTGCGAAGGTGTTGCGCATGCCACTGTTCCGTGTTCCGCAACGCTGCGGCGTTGCCCTGTTCGCTGCGATGCTGTCGATCCTGCTCTGCCTGCCGTTGTCGGCGCAGGCGCAGGCCACCCGCTATCGCGACGTCGCGCCGCTGTTGCTGGGCGTGGCCTGGTATCCGGAGCAGTGGCCGGAGGCACAGTGGGAGCAGGATCTGGCGCTGATGCAGGCGGCGCACGTGCGCGTGGTGCGGATCGGCGAGTTCGCCTGGAGCCGGATGGAGCCGCGCGAGGGGCAGTACGATTTCGACTGGATGGACCGCGCCATCGCCGCGGCCGCGCGGCACGGCATGGTGGTGGTGCTGGGCACGCCGACTGCGGCGCCGCCGGCGTGGTTGACCCAGGCCTATCCGGACACCTTGCGGGTCAGCCAGGATGGCGTGCGCGACGAGCACGGCAACCGCCAGCAGTTCTCCTTCGCCAGCGCCCGCTACCGGCGCTTCGCGCATGCCATCGCCGAGCAGATGGCGCAGCGCTACGGGCACAACCCGCATGTGGTCGGCTGGCAACTGGACAACGAGTACGCGCAGTCCTCGTTCGATCCCGAGGCCAAGGCGCAGTTCCACGCCTGGCTGCAGCGCAAGTACGGCAGCATCGAGGCGCTGAACCAGCGCTGGGCCACCGCCTACTGGAGCCAGACCTACAACGACTTCGCGCAGATCCCGGTGCGCGAGGACGAGGAGAATCCGGCGCTGCTGCTGGAGTGGAAGCGCTTCGTCAGCGACACCTGGGCCGACTACTCGCGCAACCAGATCGACGCGATCCGCCCGCATGCCGATCCGCGCCAGTTCATCACCACCAACACCATGGGCTGGTTCGCCGGCTTCGACGCCTACACCGTGCACAGCGCGCTCGACATCGCCGCCTGGGACGACTACGTCGCCGGCGAGCGCTACGACTGGGTGGACAATGCGGCTCGCCACGATCTCACCCGCGGCTACAAGCAGCGCAACTACTGGGTGATGGAGACCCAGCCCGGCTTCGTCAATTGGCGCGCGACCAACGTGGCGCTGCGCAAGGGCCAGGTGCGGGCGATGGCGTGGCAGGCGGTGGCGCATGGCGCCGATGCGGTCTCGTACTGGCAGTGGCGCGCCGCGCCCAACGGCCAGGAGGAATACCACGGCACCCTGGTCGGCGCCGATGGCGCGCCGGTGCCGGTGTATGCGGAGATCCAGCAGGTCGGCGCGGAGTTCGCCAAGGCCGGTCCGGCGCTGGCGGGCACCACGCCGCAGGCGCAGGTGGCGTTGATCAACGACTTCGACAGCCGCTGGGCGATCGGCTTCCAGAAGCACGCGGCCGACTTCGATCCGGTCGTGCAGATGAAGAGCTTCTACCGGCCGCTGCGGCAACAGGCGCAGGTGGTCGACGTGGTCTCGGCGATGGCGCCGCTGGAGCGCTACAAGCTGGTGGTGGCGCCGGCGCTGAACGTGCTGACCGAGGCGCAGGCACAGCGGCTGAAGGCCTATGTGGAACACGGCGGGCATCTGGTGCTGGGGCCGCGCAGCGGCATGAAGAACATCGACAACGGCCTGCATCCGCAGCGCCAGCCCGGTCCGCTGGCGACCTTGCTCGGTGGGCGCGTGGAGCAATTCTATGCGCTGGACAAGCCGATCCCGCTGGTCGGCGCGGGCGCCGACGGCAGCGCCAAGATCTGGGCCGAACAGTTGCAGGCCACTACCGCCGACACCGCCGCGCCGCTGCACTACGGCGCGGCCAACGGCTGGCTGGATGGCGCGCCGGCGCTGCTGACCCGGCGCGTCGGCAAGGGCCGCATCAGCTATGTCGGCGGCTGGTTCGACGACGCCACGCTGGATCGCCTCACCGGCGACTGGTTGCGCGACGCCGGGGTGCAGGCGCCGCTGGCCGACGTGCCGGAGGATGTGGAAGTGGGCGTGCGCAGCGACGGCACGCGCCGCATCGTGGTGCTGATCAACCATGGCGCCACCGCACACACCGTGCGGCTGCCGGCGTCGATGCGCGCGCTGCTGGGGCCGACGCCCAGCGGCGATACGGTGCAACTGGCGCCCGACGACGTGGCCGTGCTGGAACAGCGCCGCTGAGGACTGCCGCGGTGCGCTGCGGCGCACTGCCGGCCACGCGATGACGGATCGGTGCGCTGGGGCTACCTGTGCCGCGCTCGCCGTGGCCGCGTCGCGCCTGTGCGCCACGCGCAAGGACACGCTCTACAATGCAACTGCCAGCGGGCGTCGCCGCCGCCATCGCGTCGCGGCCTCGTTTCCTCACTGGAGTCGCGTGTGTCATTGTCTTCTTCCCGTCCGTTGTCGCCGGTGGGCCGGCTGTTCGCCGCTGCCGCCGTGTT
Organism: Xanthomonas sp. D-109; assembly: GCF_017746095.1. Taxonomy (NCBI): domain Bacteria; kingdom Pseudomonadati; phylum Pseudomonadota; class Gammaproteobacteria; order Lysobacterales; family Lysobacteraceae; genus Xanthomonas; species Xanthomonas sp. D-109. The sequence goes on along the minus strand of NZ_JAGHWV010000014.1, from coordinate 308,441 downwards.
CGAAGGCCTGACCTGGGCCGGTCTGTTGCTCGGCATGGTGCTCAAGTACGGCACCCAGACCACCGAGCTGGGCGTGTGGCTGTTCGGACGTCTGCATGGGGCTGCATTCCTGCTGTACGTGGTCGCCAGCCTGCTCGCGGCGCTGCGGTTGCGTTGGCCCTGGTGGGCGTGGGCGTTGAGCCTGCTGGCGGCGCTGCCGCCGCTGGTCACGGTGCCGCTGGAACTGTGGTTCCGCCGGATCGGTCTGCTCGGCGCGCCAGGGCAGCGTGCCGTGGAATAGTGCAGGCGCTGCGGCGCAGGCGAGGCATCTTGCCCTGTGCGCTGCGCTGCATCGGTGGTGCGTTGTGACGGCATTCTCCGGCTGCGCTCTAGAATGCAGCCCCCAGCGCAGGCGAGGAGGCCATGGGCAAACGCAAACGACGACCGCCCCCGCCAATGCCGACACCCACGCGCCTGCAACGGCTGGTCGCGCGTCTTGAACGGCCGGTGTTGATGTTGATGGCGGCGGTCATGGTGGCGGTCGCCGCGATGAAGCTGTACCTGCTGGCGAAAGCCCTGCAGAGCGGCGTGTACATCAGCGTACCGAGAGCCGGGCCGAAGCGGATCTATCTGCTGGCGACCGATCCAGGCCACTATTGGTTCTCGATCGCGTGGGACAGCATGCTCTGCCTCGTGTTGCTGGCGCTGGCCATCGCCACGGGCTGGGCGCTGATGGCGCTGCGCAAGCCGAAGTAGCATCGGGTCGGCGGATCGCCGCGGCCGTCACTTGTCCAGGCAGCGCCGCCAGCGCTCGGCCACGCGCTGCGCGAACCAGGCGGTGGTGAGCTTGCGGGTGATCTTCGGGCTTTCCAGGGCGATGCCCGGCAGCACTGCGCGCGGCAGTGGCTTGCCGGCATCGCGGTCGGCCAGCGCGAACACCTGACGATACAGCGCGCTGTCGGCGAAATCCGCCTCGCCGCCGCGTTGCAGTTCGCGGCGGATGGTGCGCGCGTCCATGCCCAGTTGCGTGCCCAGGCTGCGCGCGGCGCGCTCGGTGGCGCCGGGGACGTCGAGGTCGGCGCCGGGCGTCAGCAGATCGCCATCGAGGGCGAGCGAGATGCCGCTGGCGCGCGCCAGCGCGGCCTGGAACGCGGCATTGCGGCTGGCGTACCAGCCGGCATTGAAGTCGGCGAAGCGGTACAGCATCGCCGCTTCGTTCGGGTAGCCGAGCAGGTGGCGGGTGCCGAACCAGATGCCGCCGCGGCGGCTGAACACCGCGTGGCGCACGCCGTCGCTCAGCGGATACGGATAGCCATCGGTATGCGCCTGCGCGAAGGCGATGCTCACCTGCATCGGTCCGGCGGTGTGCACCGGGTTGAGGTCGCCGAACAGGCGCTGGCCCAGCGGCACGCTGCCGGCGATGTCCTCGAAAATGGTGCTGAGATCCTGCTCGGTGCGTGCGGCGGCCAGGCGCTCGGCATAGCTGCGTCCATCGGGCCCGCGCAGCTTGAGCGCCGCATCCAGCGCGAACGCCGGCACATGCACCGCCGCCGCGCGCCGCTGCAGTTCCGCCCGGGCGATCTTGCCCAGACCCGGCACCGGTGGATTGGTCTGGTAGGTCGATTCCTGTTCGATCACCGCCAGGACCGCACAGATGTTCTCGGCATTGGTGCCCAGACTCTGCGAGGCCAGGGCCACGTAGACGTCGTCGGCCCAGCCGCGGCGATCGGGCGCCGTGGCCGGGATGCGCCGGGCGATGTCGGCCTTGACCTCGCTGGGCGTGCGCTCGGGCAGACGCGGCGCCTGCGTGGCGCAGGCGCCGAGCAGGGCGGCGCTGCACACGGCGAGCAGGCGGACGAAGACGGCGGTGGACATCGGCGCGGCGGCTCCAACGGAGTGGCGATCGCTGCATCCTACAGGTGCGCTGTCGGCGCCGCGCCTACGTCGTCGGCGTCGACGCTGTGCGGTCGGAGGTCGCCGCCGCTTGCGTGTCCGTGTCGAGCACATGGATGCCGAAGCCGCTGCGGCCGGGTGCGAATTCCTCCCGCAGCGTCAGTGCCGGGATCGCGTAGTCGCCTGCATTCTGCTTGCGGAACGCGATCGGCGTGGTGCTGAACAGCGTGTCCAGGCGTTCGCCCAGCGCCGCGCTGGTCTGCGCGAAACGCGCCGCATCCATGCGTCCACTGCGGTACACCACGAACGGCGGCAGCACATCGAACCCGGGGTAATGCAGGATGCCGTGCTGGATCGGGAACAGCAGGTCGTGGATGGGGCCGTTGATGCCGCGCGGTGAGTAGTGCGATTCCCAGCCGCCGGCGGTGACGATCAGCATCGCGCGCTTGCCGGCCAGCGTGCCTTCGCCGTAGCGGTCGCCCCAGTGGGTGTCGGAGTGTTCGCCGACGCCGTAGGCGAAGCCGCAGGCATACACCCGGTCCACCCAACCTTTGAGGATGGCCGGCATCGAGAACCACCACAGCGGGAACTGCAGCAGCAGCGCATCGGCCCAGCGCAGCTTGTCCTGCTCGGCGGCGATGTCCGCGCGCTGGCGGCCGCTGGCGAAGGCGCGCTGCGAGTCGCGCGAGGGATCGAAGCGCGCTTCCGCGGCGCCGTCCAGGCTGTCCTGCGCGTCGACGGTGGTTTTCCAGTCCATCGCATACAGGTCCGACACCTGCACGCGATGGCCGGCGGCCTGCAGGCGGTGCACCGCCGCCTGCTTGAGGGCGCCATTGAGCGAGGCGGGTTCGGGATGGGCATAGACCAGCAGGACGTTCATGCGGGTTCTCGGTGAGGGAAGGTCTCCACGCTAGGCCGCGCTTCGCTATACTGGAAATGAATTGCCTTGATGGTCGCTATTGCCATGGTTGATCTGCGGCGCCTGGACCTCAATCTGCTGCTGACCCTGGACACGTTGCTCGACACGCACAACGTGACCCGCGCCGCGGCGCGTCTGCATCTGTCGCAGCCGTCGGTCAGCGTGCACCTGGCCAAGTTGCGCGAGGCGCTGGGCGATCCGTTGCTGCTGCCGGGGCCACGCGGCATGCGCCCCACCGCCCGCGCCGAATCGCTGCGCGCCCCGTTGCGCGAGGCCTTGCAGGCGCTGCAGCAGGCGGTGGCACCGGACGCGCCGTTCGATCCGGCGCGCGCGCAGACGCTGTGGCGGGTGGCGGCCAGCGACTACGGTGCGTCCACCGTGTTGTTGCCGGCGATCGACGCCCTGCGCCGGGTGGCGCCGGGTACAACATTGGCGGTGCTGCAGTTGGCGCCGCCGACGATCGCGCAGCAGGCCGAACAGGGCCAGATCGACCTGGCCCTGCACACCGTCGCCGACGCGCCGCCCGGCCTGCGCCGGCGCACGCTGTTCGCCGAACACTACGTGCTGGTCGGTCGGGCCGGTCATCCGCGGTTGCGACGACGACCGAGCCTGGCCCAGTTCTGCGCGCTCGAGCATGTCATCGTCTCGCCCGATGGTGGCGGTTTCAGCGGCGTCACCGATGCGGCGCTGCGCGCGCATGGCCTGCAGCGCCGGGTGGTGCTGTCGGTGCCGCACTTCCAGTTCGTCGTTGCCGCGCTCCAGCGCAGCGACCTGGTGGCGATGCTGCCCGAGCGGCTGGTGCGCGAACAGCCCGGCCTGCGGGTGTGCGCGCCGCCGCTGGAACTGCCCGGCTACGAGATGGCCATGCTCTGGCACGAGCGCGTGCACCGCGATCCGGCGCACCGTTGGTTGCGCGAGCACATTCTCGCGTCGATCTGATATCGCGTTGGGCGCGCTGCCGCCTCAGCGGCGCGTGGCCAGCACCCCGTCCAGCGCCAGTTGCGCGGCGAAGCCGGCCTTCTCCAGGCGTTTGGCCACCTCGCGCGGCACATCGCGGCCGCTGGTGAGCTTGTTCGGCGTGCCGGTGTAGTGGAACAGCCGGCCGCCGCGGCGCAGTACTCGCGCCAGTTGGTCGTAGAAGGTCTGTGCGTAGAGTTCGCCGGCGATGCCGAAGCGCGGCGGGTCGTGCAGGATCGCGTCCATCGACGCATCGGCGATGCCGCCGATGGCGGCGCCGACATCGCCATGGGTCAGCTGCAGGCGACCGTCGCTGGCGGCCGGATCCGGCGACCACGGATTGAGCGTGCGCAGCCACAGGACATCCGCGTTCTTCTCGAACGAGTGCAGGCGCGCCACGCCGGCTTCCAGCGCGCAGGCCGCGAAATAGCCGAGGCCGCCGCAGGTATCCAGCACTTGCTTGCCGCGCGGCTCCACCAGCGCCACCTTGCGCCGCGCGTCCTCGAACGGCGACAGCTGCGCGCTGGGCAACATCTTGATGCCGTCGATCTCGAAGGTCGGCGCGCCCCACTCGGTGGGCACCAGCTTGATCAACGCGCCGCCGAAGCGCGACACCGCGGCGAAGTCCTCGCCGTCCCAGTAGTAGAGCGTGCGGTCCTTGAGCTTGCCCGGATAGGGATAGTCGCGTCCCTGCCACTGCCAGCGCTCGGCTCCAAGCAGTGCCTGGCCGTGACTGCGCTCCAGGTCGAGCGAGCCGGACCAGGTGGCGGCGCCGGCATCGCGCGCGGCAAGCAATGCGGCGGCGAGCGGACGGGTGAGCAGGGGGCCGGAATAGCGGGTCACGGGGGATCTGCCGGCAGCAGGGCGCGGCACGGGGCTCGGATGCGGGAGCGCATCGTAACCGACGCGGCACCGAGAGGGGATGACTGCGACGGGCGAGCGCCGCATTTCCCGTCGCTACGTGCGAAACGCATCGGCAGGATTGCGGCACCGGACCAAGGCGCTACTCCGGCAGAAGCGCTTTGGTCTCCGGTGCACATCTCACCGGGATCCAGCCGCCGCGTCCTGCACGAGCAGTGCGGCAGCTTCGTCAATGCGCCATGCCACCGCGTGCCTGCGCGGGTTCCAGCTGCGGGGCAGGCTGCTGCAATGCTTGATCGCGCTGCTGATTCTGCGCATCCACCTGGCGTGTGCTTTCCTGCAGCGTCGGCGCCTGGTCCAGATCGACACGCGCACGAAATCCTGGCGTGGTGCCGGCGACGAACGCAGCCTTGTCCTGCACCGTGACCGTCTGCAGTTGCTGCGGGCCCTGGATGCCCTCGGCTTTGGCCGCTTGCAGGGTGTGCGCGACTTGCGCGTCGGTGGCGCCGGGCATGCGTTCGCGCAACGCGTCGAAGAACGGATGGTCGGCATGCGTGGCTTCGGAGAGCAGGGGCGAGCGCTTGGCCTCCGCCAGAGCTGCCCGTGTGTCGCGTCCGACGACGGCATCGTCATCCAGGCCATGCGCGCGCTGGAACTCTTTCAGGGCATGGCGCGTATTGCGTCCGAAGTCGCCGTCCGGCTTCAACGGCTTGCCGTCGGCGCCCCGGTAGCCCAGTTCAGCCAACTGCTCCTGCAGTGCCCGGGTTTGCTGGCTGCGCTCATCTCCACCCATGCTGGCCAACTGCTGCAGCGAGACCTTGCCGCTCTGGATGTCGGCGACCAGCTCGGGCGTGATGGTCTGGGCCCATTGGTTCGCGGCCTGCACGCGTTCGTTGGCACCGTTGTCGCCACCATTGATGATGCGGCCCGCCGCACGGGCGTTGTCGCGCAGGTTCTCCGGCACGCGATCCCGCCAATAGGCCACCGCGAGATTGGCCGCCGTCTGCGGCTCGGCCGCCAGGTCCGGGTTGTTGGCGAGATCGACATTGAAGCGCTGGCCGTAGCGCTCGTAGTTGTCGCGGCCGGTGTACTGCAGATAGCCGCGGCCATGAAACCGCCAGCCGTCGCCGGGTTCGGTATTGCCAAGATCGGCGCGGTTTTCGTACATCACGGTGGCAATGCGCTGCGGATCGCGGCTGGCAACGGCGTCCTCCACCTGCTTGCGGGTGAAGCGGTCATCGGCCGAGGAGACCGCGGCGATCACGCTGTCGGCCGAGGTATAGCCCAGGTTCTCGTGCATGCGGCGAAAGTGGCCGGTCTCGACGGCGGCGTTGCCCATCAGGTTGGCCAGTTCGGTTGGCGAGGTGATGCCGGAATCGACCGCAGTCTTGAGCAGCAATGCCGAGCTCTCGTTGAAACGGGGCATGGTTCTCTCCTTGGAATCGGATTACTGGACGACGGCGCGGTGCTTGTCCATGGCGTCCTGCAGTTTTTCTGGGTCGATCTGCGAAATCGGGGTCCACGCGAAGTCCGCCGGGTAACTGGCGGTTCCGCGGAAGACCTCCATCGCGCCGCTCTGCGGATTCTCTGCAGGTGCCGTGCTGCTCGCTTCCGCCAGATACCAGGCTTTCTTGGCCGAGTCGTACTTCAGCGTGTAGGTGACATTGCTGCGCGCCTGCTGGTTGACGTAGACGATTTCCTGCGTCTTCAGGCTGAGGTTGTCGTCCAGGCGCTTCGCGTTGCGCGCCACATCGTTGTAGAGGCAGTCGACCGCTTGCGGGCTACGGTCGGCCACGTTCCATGCCGCATTCGCCTGTTGCAGGACCAACAGCTCGCAAGTGTTGCCTGACGCATCGGCATTGGCGTGGCGGACGATGGCGACGGCATCGGTCCCGCCGTTGCCGGTCAGGTCGTGCTGTTTGAAGGCCAGGATCTGGTCTCCCGGCTTGAGCAAGGGTTGCAGGGATGCCTCCCCTGAAAGGGACGCCGCCGGCGAAGCGGACGCCTTGTCGGTCGTTGGAGCAGGGGAGGGCGAGTCCGCGCCGCCGTTGGCGGCGTGGTCGGCCGATGTGGTTTGCGCGGACGGCTGGCAGCCGATCAGGCTTGCCGCAAGGAGGAAAGGCAGACAACGTGGCAGTGATGGCATCGGGCGGTCTCTGGCTGCACGCAACGGGCGCGTTGCGATCGGGTTCAAGGCAGCAGGGAGGCCGACGAGGCGGTCTTGGGTTCGCGTCGTCCTGACACGGAGGCAACTCCCGCTCCCTGGATGCAACCGCGGGCACACCCTTGGTTGCGCTGAGGCTTATAGCAACGCATTGCTTAAGAATTTGTCGTGTCCTGGACGGTTCGCGCGGTCGCTGCTTCCGTTCCCCCCGCATAATGGGCGCCAGTTCCCGTGTGCCCGGTATGGGGCGCCGTTGATCGCAAGAGGCTCATGATGCTCAAGGGTGTGCTGCTCGGTTTCGCCTGTTACGCCGCCTATTCGATCAGCGATGCCTTCGTGAAGGGGCTGGAGGGGTCGCTGCCGGCCTACGAGGTGGTGTTCTTCGGGGCGCTGCTGATGCTGTCGGCGCTGCCGTTCCTGAAGAAGCCGGGCGATCGCTGGCGCGAGGTGGTGGTGGCGCAGCGGCCCAGCATCTGGCTGCTGCGCGCGTTCACCGGCGCGGCCGGCAATCTGTCCGCGGTTACCGCGTTCACTCTGTTGCCGATGGCCGAGGCGTTCGCGCTGATCTTCCTGATGCCGATCTTCGTCACCGTGCTGTCGGTGCTGCTGCTCAAGGAGGAGGTGCGCTGGCGGCGCTGGCTGGCGGTGATCGTCGGCTTCATCGGGGTGCTGGTGGTGCTGCGGCCGGGCTTCCGGCACCTGGGCCAGGGCCATGTCGCGGCGATCGTCTGCGGCCTGGTGGGGGCGGTGTCGGTGATCAGCCTGCGCATGGCCGGGCCCGGCGAGAAGCGCCTGACCCTGTACGGCGCCGGCGTGCTCGGCCCGCTGCTGATGGGCGGGCTGCTGATGCTGCCGACCTTCGTCTGGCCGACCTGGCAGCAATGGATCCTGCTGGCCGGCTACGGCCTGCTCGCCGGCCTGGCCGCGATCTTCATGATGTACGCCTCGCGGTCGGCGCCGATCAGCGCGGTGGCGCCGACCCAGTACAGCCAGATGCTGTGGGCGATCGGCTTCGGCTACTGGCTGTTCCACGATCACCTGGACTGGCCGATGGCGGTGGGCATCGCGCTGATCCTGGGCGCCGGGCTGTTCACCCTGGTGCGCGAGGAGAAGGTCACGCGGTGGTGGCGGCGCACCAAATTGGTGTGAGCGCGGCCGCCTGAGCCGATCTCGGTCGCCGCACCGGTACCGATCAGGAAATCGCCGATACGGCCGCGCACGCAGCGCGGCGATGCTGCCGGCTCACGGACGAGGCAGGGCAGCGGCGCGTGGCCGCGAGGGAGCGCAGCGGTCGCAGCGCCATCGGACTTTCCTTATCAAGATCGGAGAACGGCATGATCAACAATGCGATGGAACAGTTGCGCGACGCCGCCACCCATGCGGGCGTGCGGGTGGTGGCAGGCGTGGTCGGCGCGGACGGTGCGGTCCGCAATGGCGGGGGGTATACGGTGGCGCACGTCAGCACCGGGCATTACCTGGTGAGCTTCCAGCCGCCGTTCCAGGCGCTGGACGGGGTCTCGGTGACCCAGATCTATCCCGGCGACGGCAGCACCTGCGACAACGCGGTGATCATCCGCCTCGATGCGGGCCAGGTGCTGCTGAAGACCGGCGACGGCGGCGGCAACCAGTCCGACCGCGACTTCAGCTTCGTGGCGATCGGGCAGGGCGGCGCGCTGGCCTGAGCGACGGCCCCCGCGACGGCGCGGACGGCATGCGGCGCCGCCCGCGCCGCCGCGGGCGCCACCCGGCGCACGCGCGGCTGGCGCGCGCTGCCGCCATCTTCTATGTTTGCAGGCTAATCCCCCGCGATGGCCTGCGCCCATGACCGATCCGTCCGCCCAGCCCGACCACCTGCAGCGCAGCCTCTCCAACCGCCACCTGCAGCTGATCGCGATCGGCGGGGCGATCGGCACCGGCCTGTTCATGGGCTCGGGCAAGACCATCAGCCTGGCCGGGCCGTCGATCCTGTTCGTGTACCTGATCATCGGCGTGATGCTGTTCTTCGTGATGCGCGCGATGGGCGAGCTGCTGCTGTCGAACCTGGAGTACAAGTCGTTCATCGACTTCTCCACCGACCTGCTGGGGCCCTGGGCCGGGTTCTTCTGCGGCTGGACCTACTGGTTCTGCTGGATCATCACCGCCATCGCCGACGTGATCGCGATCGCCGCCTACGCGCAGTTCTGGTTCCCGACGCTGGCGCCGTGGATCCCGGCGATGCTGTGCGTGCTGTTGCTGCTGGGGCTGAACCTGGTGACGGTGAAGCTGTTCGGCGAAATGGAATTCTGGTTCGCGCTCATCAAGATCGTCGCCATCTGCGCGCTGATCCTCACCGGCGCCGGGCTGGTCGCCTGGGGCTTCCAGTCGCCGTCCGGGCACGTGGCCTCGCTGGCCAACCTGTGGAACGACGGCGGCATGTTCCCGATGGGGATGGGCGGGTTCTTCGCCGGGTTCCAGATCGCGGTGTTCGCCTTCGTCGGCATCGAACTGGTCGGCACCACCGCCGCCGAGACCGCCGACCCGCGCCGCAACCTGCCCAAGGCGATCAACTCGATCCCGGTGCGCATCCTGGTGTTCTACGTGCTGGCGCTGGTGGCGATCATGGCGGTGACGCCGTGGCGCGAGGTGGTGCCGGGCAAGAGCCCGTTCGTGGAGCTGTTCGTGCTGGCCGGCGTGCCGGCCGCGGCCAGCCTGATCAACTTCGTGGTGCTGACCTCGGCCACGTCCTCGGCCAACAGCGGCATCTTCTCCACCAGCCGCATGCTCTACGGCCTGGCCGAGGAGCGCCACGCGCCGCGCGGTTTCGCCCGGCTCTCGCGCGCGGCGGTGCCGGCGCGCGGGCTGCTGTTCTCCTGCGCCTGCCTGCTCGGCGGCACCGTGCTGATGTACCTGATCCCGAACCTGGTCACCGCCTTCACCCTGGTCACCACCCTGGCCGCGGTGCTGTTCATGTTCGTCTGGTCGCTGATCCTGTGCGCCTACATCGCCTACCGGCGCAAGCGTCCGCAACTGCACGCGGCCTCCGCGTTCAAGATGCCCGGCGGCGTGGTCATGTGCTACGTGTGCCTGGCGTTCTTCGCCTTCGTGCTGGCGCTGCTGACCCTGCAGGCCGACACCCGCCAGGCGCTGTTCGCCAGCCCGGTGTGGTTCCTGCTGCTGGGCGTGGGCTACGCGCTCAAGCGCCGCAGCGCCGGCGCCTGAACGGTCCACCCGGGCGTCGTTGACGACCGTTTCCCGGCAGCGGATGCTCGCCGCCTTCCACTGCGCGAGCCAGCACCGATGATCACCATCCATCGCCTCGGCGGCACCTCCGATACGCCGGTGTGCTGGGTGGACCTGTGCCGGCCGAGCGAGGCGGAGCTGGCCGAGGTCGACGAGAAGGTCGGTTTCGCGGTACCGACGCGCGCGGCCATCGGCGAGATCGAGTTCAGCAGCCGGGTGCGGGTGGAGGGCGAGGTGCTGTTCCTCAACGTGCCGCGTTTCCAGGACGCGGACGGGCCGACCGCGCCGCTGGGTTTCGCGGTGTCGCCGCGGGTGCTGGTGACCCAGCGCGAGCAGCCGATGGCCTCGCTGGACGCGGTGGCCGCGCAGCTGCAGCACAGCCCCTGCCGCAGCAGCGACGACCTGCTGCTGCGGCTGCTCGACGAACTGGTCGGGCGCCTGGCCGATCGCCTGGAAGCGCTGGAGGCGCAGATCACCGAGACCACGCGCGCAGCGTTCGCCAAGCCGCATGCGCGGCACAAGTCGCGGCACCTGGAGCGGATGTTGCACGACGTCGGCGACATGGGCCGGCGCCTGGGCGGCATGCACAACGCCGGCCACGGCCTGCTGCGCGTGGCCACCTACCTGGACGACGCCGCGCCGGACTGGTTCGGCGAGGACGCGGCCAAGCGCATCGGCCTGTTGCACAAGGATCTGGCCACCCTGATCGAATTCGAGCAGCACCTGGACGACCGCATCGAGTTCCTGCTCGACAGCGTGCTGGGCATGATCAACGTCGACCAGAACAACGTGATGAAGGTGATGGCGGTGGCCTCGGTGGTGGGCATCCCGCCGACGGTGCTGGTCGGCGTCTGGGGCATGAACTTCGCGCACATGCCCGAACTGAAATGGCACGACGCCTACTACTGGGCGCTGGGCGTGATCGCGCTGAGCATGCTGCTGCCGCTGGCGTGGTTCCGCCGGCGCGGCTGGATCTGAGCGACAGCGGCACTCAGTCCGGGCTGTGCCGCACGCCGCGACGTTTGCGCAGGTGTTGCCTGGCCAGACGTAGCGCGCGCAGTCCCGGATAGGCCCACTGCAGCGCTCGCGGCAGGGGCGTGGCCAGGCGATCGTCCTCGGTGGGCGCCAGCAGGAACGGGATCAACTGCAGGCTGCCGCGCCAGTTCGACTGCAGCGACAGCAGGCGCAGGGTGTAGCGCGCCATGCCGAGCCGGGCCGCCAGATCGGCGCCGCGATCGGAGCCGAGCGCATCCAGGTGCGGCAGCAGCGTGTCGGCCGCGAAGCGCGCGCTGCGCAGCAGCGATGCCTGTTCGCGCAAGGCCGCGGGCAAGGGCACGCCGAGCGTGGCCTCGGCCAACAGGACGCCCAAGGCCAATTGCCGTTCCACGCCCAGCTGCCGTGCCAGCGCCAGGGTGGCCGCCCAATCCTGCGACGGGCTGCGCAGCGCCTGCGCGAGATCCACCAGCCAGAAGGCGCGGTGCCAGTTGTGCTTGGTACCGTGGAAGGCGGCATAGACCACCGCCAGCGGCGGCGCCAGTGTGGTCACCTGCATCCCGGCCACGCGAACGAGGGTGGTGTGGTGATCCCACAGCGCTGCCGGTTGCAGCGGGAATTCGCGGGCCCGGTTGGCCAGACGCAGATGCAGTTCCAGCACCAGCCCGCTGTCGGCATGCCGCAAGGACAGGGCGTGATTGTCGCGCGCGTATCGCTCGAGCCTGCCCGCCGCATCCGGATCCAGCACGTAGTCCAGGTCTTGCAGCAGCGCCAAGGCGCGGTCGCGGTCGGCCGCATCGATCAACAGATCGATATCGCAGGCCTCGCGATTTTGCGGGGTGCCGAACAAGGCGGCGTAGCCCTGGCCCTTGAGCAGGCAGTGGCGCAGTCCGGCATCGTCCAGGCCACGGACGATCTGCTGCAGTGCCGCGGTCTGTCGCAGCGTGCGCAGGAGGGTGCTGCGTTGGCGTTGGCGGAGCGTGTCGCGCAGCGGCGTCGGCATGGCGCCATCCAGTGCGTCGGCCGGCGGTAGCGCGAGCGCCAGGCGATGCTGCGCAAGCACGCGTGCGAACGCGTGTGGATCGATCGCGCTCGCACTGCACGCTGCCGTTTCTGAGCGCAGGACGCGCAGTGCGTAGTCGAACGCGGGCGACCAGGCGGCGCACGTGCGCGTCACGGCGCGAGCAGGGCCGCGTTGCGCGCGCGATCGGCAATCGTGGCCACGACTGGAGGCCGATCATGCATTGCAGCGGACTTGTACTCGTACGTAGACAAAATTTGCACGCGAGGCCGCATCGCGCATGCCGTGGAAAGTGCTAAGTGGCTCAGCGCACACATGATTCCTCTCTGTTTCCCGTGATTCTTTCGGCGCGCATCAGTCCTTGACTGATGGATCGGTCGCTCGCGCGCTGTGTAGCATACCTTCGACCTGCGGCGCGACGCTCTGCGCAGCTTGACGGATGGGGGGACGCGTGCGATCGGGGATACGACGCGCGCGCCAGTGCTGACATTTGAGGAGCCGCACGATGAATGAGACCGATGCGTTTGTGGGCGAAATTCGCCTGTTTCCGATCGACTGGGCGCCTGCCGGATGGTTGCCATGCGATGGCCGCTCGTTGCCGATCAACAGCAACGTCGCGCTGGCCTCGCTGCTCGGCAACCAGTATGGCGGCGACGGCAAGACCACGTTCAATCTGCCGGACCTGCGCGGTCGCGTGCCGGTGGGCCAGGGCGTCAATCCGCTCACCACGCCGACGGTGGTCTACACGGTCGGCACCTATGGCGGCCTGGAGGGCGTGGCGCTGACCGCGGCGCAGATTCCGCCGCATACCCACCTGGTCAACGCGGCCAATACGGCGGCCACCACTGGCGCATTGGACGGGAACGAACTCCTCGCGCAGACACCGACACCGCACAATCTGTACGCGCCAACCGGCACGTTGGTCGGTCTGGCGGCTGACTCCGTGAGCCAGCAAGGTGGCGGTGCCGCCCACAACAACATGCAGCCATCGCTGGTGCTGAATTTCTGCATCTGCACGGTCGGCATCTACCCGCAGCGCCCCTGACGCGGGCCACAAAGGAACCACACCATGGATGCCTATACCGGTCAGATCATCCTTTTCGCCGGCAATTACGAACCCGAGGGCTGGGCGTTCTGCGACGGACGCCAGCTGCAGATCAACACCTACATGGCGCTGTACTCGCTCATCGGCACCACCTACGGCGGCGACGGCAGGGTCAACTTCAATCTGCCGGATCTGCGCGGCCGTGTCGCGGTCTCGCAAGGGCAGGGCATGGCACGCGCGCCGGCGCCGCAACTGACGGCGCGCGTATTGGGCCAGAAGTTCGGTAACGAGACGGTGTCGCTGCAAACGGCGGAAATGCCGGCGCACAGTCATACCCTGCAGGCAGTGACCGCAGCGGCTTCTGCGCTGACCCCTGTGGGCAATCTGCTTGCCGCACCTCAGAACTCGGAAGTGGCGTACTTCATCCCGCCCGCGGGGACCACCGATTCCGTCTACCAATTGGCACCGACGGCGGTGAACGTGAGCGGCGCCAATCAGCCCCACGACAACCACATGGCCACGCAGACGCTCAACTATCTGATCTGCCTGAACGGGTTCTACCCGCAGCGGCCGTGACCGGCCATCGCAAAGGAGTTCGACATGTCCAATAGCTTTATCGGCGAAGTGCGGGCGTTCCCTTACAACTTCGCGCCCGATGGCTGGCTCGAGTGCATGGGGCAGACGGTCAGCATCCAGCAGTATCAGGCGCTGTTCGGGGTGATCGGCTTTGCCTACGGGGGCGACAAGCAGAATACGTTCGGACTGCCGGATCTGCGCGGCCGGGCGGTCACCGGCCAGGGGCAGGGGCCGGGGTTGACCAACACCACCATGGGCCAGTTGCAGGGCACCGACACCGTTGCGTTGACTTCTTCGTCGCAATTGCCGGCACACACGCACACCATCTCCACGCAGTTCGTCAGGCCGGCCACCGCCCTGACGGCCTTCGTCAATACACCGAGCGCGGCCGCTTACGTGACGCGCTTGCTGAATCTGACCCTCACGCCAAGACAGACGTATCTCGCGTATGCGCCGGCCGTGGGAACGCCTATCGGCCAGATGTCGCCCAATACGCTGACGCCTTTCCCCGCCACCTCCACATCGGTGCAGGCACACGAAAACCGTCAACCGTTCACCACGGTGCGCTACTGCATCTGCGCCACGGATGGCATCTATCCGCCCAGGCCGTGATGTCGCTGCACTTCGCCTGCCCGGCGCCATTGTCGGCGCTGGGCATGGCGATCCGCCCCGAGGGCGCGGCGGACATGTCGGCGTTGCGCGCCCTGCTCCGGGAAGCGCGCTGGGCCGAATTCGCGATGCTGCCGTGGGACGATACGGCAAAGGCCGCGTTGCTCGATCAACAGTTCCAGGCACAGCGCCGCCATTACGCTGTGCTGCATCCCGATGCCTTGTTTCTGGTGCTGGCGCACCAGCAACGCGTGATTGGCCGTCTCTATCTGGCGACGACGGATGAAGGGGATTTCCGCGTGCTGGATATCCTGTTGTCATCCGATTACCGCCGCCAGGGGATCGGAACGATCCTGATCGGCGCGGTGCTGAACCAGGCGCATGCCGACGGGCGGCGCGTGCTGCTCGAGGTGAAAAAAGGCAATCCTGCGGTCGGGCTCTACCATCGACTCGGCTTCCAGGAATTTGCCGATGCCGGTATCTCCTGGCATATGGCCTGGCGTCCTGCCTTCAGCGATAGCCAAGCCAGTCCATGACCACGCCGTGGTCGGCGACCAGGCGCTGTGCCTGGTCCGTGGTGAGCGCGGAGCGCCATGCGCCAGCGCGGCCTTGGCGAAAGAATCGCGCCTGCTCACGGCTACGTTCGGCGAATCCGTGACGCTCCTCCGCGCTGCGTAGCGTTTCGAAGCGGCAGGCGGCGACCGCGCGTGCCACATGCGATGGGTCGGCGGGCAGACCCAGGAATTCCGCAAGACGTGTCGTCTCCCGCATGGGCTGCGCCAGAAGAGTTTCGTAGTGCAGGAGCAGGCGTGGCCCTGGAGCCCGCTGCAGCCATGAGGCCACATGCCCTGACCAGGACCCATACCATTGCGGCGTCTGGGTGCGGAACGAGGGGCCGGCACGGCTCATGGTCAGGCCGGCGTCGCACATCTGGCGGATGGCGGCGTCGACGTCGATGTTCGTCTGGTCGGCCCAGGAAGGCGCGATATCCCGTGGGTCGCGCACGATGTACACCGTTGCGAGCGTCGCATCTTCTGGAAACAGCGTCGCGTCGTAGCGATCGTGCACTTTGAGCAGTTCCAGCGACCGTGCCGCGCATTGCCGATAGGCGCTGCTGCGCAGAAGACGAAGTTCGCTCGGTGCGAGGTCGCTGCTGTCCACGTCGACGAATTGCTCGAGCCAACTGCGCGAGGCCGCGTACGGCAGGCTGCGGCCGAGCGTATCGATCGCCACCTCGGCTGCGCCGGTCTGCAGGCTGGAGATCAGGCAGCGCACCCAGGTATTGCCGGATTTCGGATAGGACGCCAGCCAGATGATGCCGCGCCGGCTCATGTCCCCAGGTGTGCTTCGATCAATTCGACGCCGGCGTCCAGCGCATCGAAACGCAGTGGGCGCAGCAGGTGCCAGACCGGCACCTGGCGCGCGATGGCCGCGGCTTGGGCAAAGGTCGTCGGCCACAGGCCAAGCCGCCGGGCAGCCTGTGGCCGCGTCAGGTAACTGTGCAGCAAGGGCAGCGCGGCACCGGGGGAATGCCGCTGCATCCTCGGTTCCGGTGCCTCCTTCAGGATCAAGATCGCATCCAGCGGCGCGGGAGTCGGGTCGAATCCGGATTGCGGGCGCAGGTCGAACTTGTCCATTCCCGGGCGTATCTGCGGGAGCCCGGCGTGGGGCATCTGCAGGGAATCGAGCGTATCGCGCCAGAGTTTCAAGCGTGGGAAGGCCGGCAGCACCTCGATGCGGCCTTCGGTGCGGAGGACCGTTAGATCGTCGCTGAGCAAGCCATGGCCTCGCTTGAGGAGGGCGGCCGACAGTGTGGACTTGCCGGCGCCACTGTGCCCGGCGATGGCCACGGTGCGGCTGCCGATCCGCAGGCAAGCCGCATGCAGCGGAAACAGGCCGCGTTGCAGGCACAGGTAGCCGAGCGCCGAGCCGAGCAGGAACAGCCGCCAGCTCTCATCGTCCTGGCGCAATCGCTGCACCTGGATCGAGCGTCCGCCGCGCACGAGGATGCGGACCAGGTCTGGGATCTGCAGCAACACGGACCCGTCGGTTCCGATGCTCAGCCAGGTATCGGTGGGATCGGCCGAATCGAGCCGGCTGGGGAGCGACGCGTCCTCGATCACCACATCCGCATCGTGATGCCCGGCAGCCGATGCCGGCCAGGGCGGCAACTCCGGAAGGGCCAGTGTGCTGCGGACATGCCAGCCGCACAGCAGGTAGTGGTGCTGGCGTTCCGGCAAGACCCGCGCCGCCGGGTTTTCGAGGCTGCGGTTCAGACGCGGATCTCGATGGTGCCGGCGCTGCGCAGCGTTTCCAGCAGCGATGCCACGTCGGTCTCGATTCTGGATCGTGTCGTCGCGTAGTCGGCGCACAGCCGATCGCACAGCACGACGAACGTGCAGGGTGATGCGAGATGCGTCCAGATGTCCTTGCCCACCGCGTCAAGCGAGAAATACAGCCCGCGCTCGGTGTTCATCACGACCAGTTCTTCGCCCATTTCCGCGGCCAGGCAACCGGGAGCCTGTGCGATCAAGGCATTCGGATCGATGGGCATGGCGAACCATCCGTGGAAGGACTTGGAACCTTAACCGGGAAACGTGCGTCTTGGAAGGCGGCTAACCGCTGGATCGGCTGCGATCGCCGACTCAGTGGCGTGGATGCGCGCGGCGCCGGAATACCACTTCGTCATCTGACTGAACGGGCAGGCGCAGATTGTCCGGACCGAACAGTGGGGTATCCGCTTGCGCCGGTGTCGGAATGCGGAGGACCGGGTCGAACCAGCGCGCTGCTGCCGTATCACGAAGGCGGAAGTTGGCGTGGCGCAACGCCAGCAAGCCGCCAGGGCGCAGGCAGCGGGCGAAGTCCAGCAACTGCGCCTGTACGTCCTCGAAGCGAATCAAATGGTCGCAGCGTTGGCCGGTATGGAAGGCCAGATCGCCCCGTCTCAGGACGGCCAGGCAGAAGATCGCATCGTAGGAGGCGTCGGCCTCACCGGCCGTGTTGCCCGCCAAGCGGAACTGAATACGGGCGTCCGGTTGCGTCCGAAGCCGGAGGGTGCACGCCGAGATATGGTCGGGATGGATGTCCAGTCCGGTGATGGCGGCGTCCGGGAAGTAACTGCGTAGCGTGAGCACTTCCTCGCCGCTGGCACAGCCGAACGACAACAGGCGCAGGTTTGCAGCCGCTCCCAGTGTGGTCTGCACGAAGGCGAACAGCGTGGGATAGCGATGCATGGCGGTCGTGCCGTAATCCTGGAACACGGGCGCGGCCGAGGTAAGGCGCAACCACGCATACAGCCGGCCCTCGCGGTTGCGCAGGGCGCGATACAGCAGCTTCATCTGCGCAACGGGCCACCTGCTTCGCCAGCGGGAAAGAAGCGGGATCATCCCTTTTTGTGATACGTGTCTAGAAAAATCGGGCGCCCGGCGGCGTGCGGCACGCCGATGGACGCATTCGCTGGTGTTGGCAACGGCATCGATCGTAGGATCATGGAATCAAGCAACCAGCTTGAGTGGGAATTGCTCCAAGCGTAGCCGGGAGCACCCACAAACGACACGGCCCGCAACGCGGTGCGATGTCAGGCGCGTCGGATGTACGTCGTTGACGCTACGTGCAGTACGGGAGGCGACGCGTTCGCGAGCCGCAGGTGACGCTAACAAAACGGGAGTGCGCAATGTACGAGAACGATCAGGCAGTGCCGTCCGAGGTCTCCTCGCAGCACGGGCGCAAGGTATGGACGACGCCGATGGTGTCGTTTCTTGCCATCGATGAGACCGCAAACCAGACCTTCGCCGGCAACGACGGCACGGGGACTGGCACCGGCTCCTAAGCCGGTTTAGGCGATCGAGGTGAGCGATTTTGCGGGGATCTGGCGTCTCGACGGCGCTCCGGTTTCCCCCGCGGATCTGCTGCGCCTCGATCGCGCGCTGGAGGCGCGCGGGATCGGCCCGGCGCGTGTCTGGCATGGCGGTGACATCGCCATTGTCCATCGCCAGCATTGCTTCACACCGGAGGATGCGTTCGAAGCGATGCCGTGGGTGGGAGCGTCCGGGGCGGTCCTTGCCGCAGATGTGGTGTTGGCTGCGCGTCGCGAACTGGTGGCGGCGCTAGGGGAGCCCAGCAGCACCTCCACGCCCGATGGCGCCTTGTTGCTGGAGGCCCTGCAGCGCTGGGATGTCGACGCGTTGCCGCGCGTGTACGGATCCTACGCGCTGGCCTTGTATCGGCCCGACCAGCGCCGGCTGCTGCTGGCCCGCGATCCCGTGGGCATCCGCTCGTTGTTCGTGCATCGTGGTCCCAATCTGATCGCGTTTGCCACCCGCTTGCGGGCGCTGCTGGCCTTGCCGGAGATTCCCTCCGATCTTGATGAGCAGGCGCTGGCCGATCGGCTGCTGATGGATCGAACGCGGGCGACCCGCACCATCTATCGCTACATCGATCGAGTCCCAATGGCGCATGCCCTCAGCGTGACGCCGGAACGGGTTCATCTGCAGCGATGGTGGGCGCCGCCGCAGGCCGGTACGCTGCAGCTGCGCAACGATGAGGACGTCGAGGCCGCCGCTGCCGACGTGTTGGACCTGGCCGTCGCCGACGGCCTGCGCGCGCCTGGTCGCGTCGCCATGTGCCTGACCGGTGGCCTCGATAGTACGTCGGTGGCACTCTCCGCCGCACGACAACACACCGCAGCGCCGTTGCTGGCGCTCACGCGTGCTCCGCAGACAGCGACCGCAGCGGCGAGCGCACGCCATTACTACGACGAATCGCCGCGTGCCCGCCTGCTGGCGGAACCCCATCCGGGCATCGACTGGCACATGATCGGCGACGATGGCCAGGACTGGGGCGAACATGACGCCGAGCGCTGGTTGCAGGAGGGTGGCCAGCCGACGCGCTCGCCGCTGAACATGGCGTGGTTCTTTCCGCTTTATCGTGTCATGGAGGAGCGCGGCAGTCGGGTCCTGATCGGCGGAGAGTTGGGTAATGCGTTCTTCAGCTACGACGGCTTGTCCCGGCTGCCGGAGTTGCTGCGGCAACGCCAGTGGCGCGCGTTGCTTGTGCAAGCGCGGGCGCTGGCGGCCACGGAAGGGTTGAGCGTGCGCAAGGTGCTGCAGCGCCATGTGTTGCGCCCGTTCGCGCCGATGGCGGTGGTGCGCCGCTGGCATCGTCTGCCGGTCGACGTGTGGCGGTGCAACGCCGCGTTGAATCCTCAGTGGGCGCGAGAGCTGGATCTGCGCCGCACTCTGGATCTGCGTCGCTACCGGCTTTGTCTCGGCGCGAACCATCCTTCCCTGGCCGTGCGGCGGGAGTGGTTTTTGAGCGATGCCGCGGCGATGGAGACCTATGGGGTGCTTCGCGCACTGTCCGGTGTGGATCTGCGCATGCCGCTCGCCGACCGGCGGGTGATCGAGTTCTTCGGCAGCCTCCCGCTGGATCAGTTCCTGCGCGATGGCGTCAGCCGCTCGCTGCCGCGCCGCCTGCTCGCCGCGCGCGGCGCACCTGCGGAGATCTTCGCCAATCGCCAGGTCGGCGTGCAGCATGGCGACTGGTTCGCGCATCTCAGCGCGCAGCGCGCCAGCCTGCAGCAGCAACTCTACGCGCTGCACGATTCTCCCCTGGCACGCCGCGTGCTCGACCTGCCACGGCTGCAGGGCCTGATGGACACCTGGCCGCGCGACGCGCAGGCCGCCGAGCCGAGGCGCGAAGCCTATCTGCACATCCTGCTGTACGGCCTGCAGACGGGGCGGTTTCTCGCGTGGCACGAGCGTGGCGGCGTCTGAGTGGGCCGCAGCGCTCGGACTGTCGTGTCTGTGGGCGGGCAGACGGTTGCGCTGCCGCTTCGTGTCCGGTCCCGCGTTGTCGGAGTTGCAGGCGAGTGCGATCGACACGCCACTGGCAACCGCGCACCGCGCAGGCCACTGCCTTCGGACTTGCCGCTGGTCATGCCAGGCGGCAGCAGGTGGCGCTGATCGCGCGGATCACGCGGCGAGGCTGTCGGCCTCCGTTGCGAGCTCCGTCCCGTCGTGCTCCTCGCCGCTGACGTGCTGCACCGGCGCGATGTCCCAGGACACCGTGTCCGGGTCGATCAGCGCGTGGATCGCCGCGCCCTGCAGTTCGCGCATCAGCCGCCGCGCCGACGCGGTGCCGTGGGCGACGCTGTCCCACAGCACCATGTCGACCACGCTGCCGTCGCGGCGGCGGGCGATGCGCCGCGAGCGGAAGCCGGGCTGGCGCTGCAGCCAGGCATCGACTTCGGCGTTGGCGCGCAGGAAGGTGCGCCAGGTGCAGTCGAGCAGGCGGAACGTGGCGATTTCCAGGGCTTCGGTATGGGGATGCATCGGTCTCTCCTGCGGTCTGCGTCGCCCGCATGGCACGCTGGCGGCGACGCGGCAGCGTGACGAGGGGCATGGGGAAGGGACAGGGCCGAACGGCCGGACAGGCGGGCGGGGGCGGGCGTTCCGGGACGGCGCCGGTAGGGGAACCGGCCGATAAAGCATGCTGGCGCGCGCCGCGGGCGCGTTAGCGCGATCCAACGGAATTCTTGTACGATCCTGCAAGCCGCGTCGCGCCGTGGTCCGCGCCGGCGCAGCATCGTGCAAGCTTGCCTTCCTCCTCCGCACGCTACGGCGCCCTTGCCGATGACCGCGCTCGCCCACCGCTACCAGGAAATGGCCGCCCTGGTTGCCCGATTGGCCACTCCCGATGGTGACCACGAGACCGCCATCGAGGGCTTCTTCTGTTCCTACCGCTCCGCGCCGTCGCCGAAGACGCATACCGCGCAGTGGCCCGTCTTCGCGCTGGTGTTGCAGGGCGAGAAATGCCTGACCCTGGGCAACGAGGAATACCGCTACGGCGTCGGCACCTATCTGCTGGTGACGCTGGATCTGCCGGTGGTCTCGCGCATCACCCAGGCCAGCCCGGAACAGCCGCTGCTGGGCGTGGGCATGTCGATCCGGCCGGACCGGCTGCGCGAACTGCTCGAGCGCATCCCGTTGCCGCCGCAGGTCGGTGCCGAGCGCCCGCGCGGGGTCTCGGTCAACACCGCTTGCCCGGACCTGCTGGATGCCACGTTGCGCATGCTGCGGCTGCTGGAACGCCCGGCCGACATCGCGGCGATGGCGCCGCTGATCGAACAGGAGATCCTGTATCGCCTGCTGGCCGGGCCGTGCGGGCCGAACCTGCTGCGCATCGCCCAGGAGGACAGCCCCAGCAACCGCATCGCCAAGGCCATCGCCTGGCTGCGCCAGCACTACGCCGAGCCGCTGCGCATCGAGGACCTGGCGCGCCAGGTCAACATGAGCGTGTCTTCGCTGCATCACCATTTCAGCGCGGTCGCGGCGATGACGCCGCTGCAGTACCAGAAGCAGTTGCGCCTGCGCGAGGCACGGCGGCTGATGGTGGTCGAACGCATGGACGTGGGCGCGGCCGGCTACCGCGTCGGCTACCAGAGCCCGTCGCAGTTCAGTCGCGAGTACAGCCGGCTGTACGGACGCTCGCCGCGCAGCGATCTGGCCGAGCAGTTGGGCCTGGCCGGCTGAGCGGTACGGGTACTGCGCGGGCCGCCTTGCGCATCTGACGTGCCGCTGCTTGATCGACGACAGCGCGTCTCGCATCAATTCGAAGCGTTTCAGCCGCGATGGGCTTTATCGGGAACGCTCCGTCGCGGCTGAAGCCGCTCCTACGGAAAAAGCTGCATCCGGCGTGCGTGTCGTGGGAGCAGATGATGCGAGGTGCGCTGCAGACAGCGCGGTATTTTGCCTCTGTGCCCGCGCAGGACCGCTGCGGTCCTGCACGGGCTGCACGCACTACTGCAGTTGCTTGAGTCGCGCGACGATCTCTTCGGCGTGGCGTTCGATCAGGCCTTCGGAGGTGCCCCAGGCGGTGCTGTTGGTCGATTCCACATCGAACTGCGCGGCGGTCTTGCCGTTGGCATCGGCGACGCTGACGCGGCTCTTGATCTTGTCCCGCCCGGCCATGATGCCGGCCCAGAAGCGTGCGCCATTGCTGCGCATGTAGTAGTGATCGATGACGATGGTCATCTTGCGCGCATTGGCCTGGCCCTGCGTGCCGTGCAGGTGCGCCGCGTCCAGTTGCGCGTCGAGCTGGCGACGGAACATGGCCAGGCTCTCGGCATCGGTGTCGTCGTTGCCGGTGAGCTGGTACCAGTAGGTTTCGGCGGTGGTCGCCTTGTAGCTCTGGTGCACCACGCTGTTGGTGGCGCAGCCGGTGGCCAGCACCATCACGCCCACCAGCGCCAGCGTTCTCCATTGCAGTTTCATGCTCTCTCCTTGTTGGGTCCCCTAGGCCGGTGCGAACGCCGCCGGCTGCGGCAGCATAGCGGCTGCGCGTGGGTGGCGGATGCCTATGGCGTCGTCTCCGCCTCGCCCAGCCACGCCGCCACGATCCGCGCATAGGCGCCGCTGGCCTTGCTCAGGTGCAGCCACTGGTCGACGTAGGCCTTCCAGGCCATATCGTCGCGCGGCAGCAGGAACGCCTTCTCGCTGTACTGCAGCGGCCGCTGCGGCGACACCGCGCACAGGCCGGGCACCTGGCGCTGCTGGAAGCGCGCCTCGGAGGCGTCGGTGATCATGACGTCGGCGCGGCCCTCGCGCAGGTCGCGGAAGATGGTGGGGTTGTCGTCGGACAGCAGCAGTTGCGCATGCGGCAGTTCGCGGCGGGCGAACGCCTCGTTGGTGCCGCCGCGCGGTTCGATCACCCGCACCTCGGGCCGGTCGATCTGGGCGATGTCGCGGTAGCGCGCCTGGTCGGCGCAGCGCACCAGCGGGATCTTGCCGTCGACCTCCAGCACCGCACTGAACCAGGCCTGGCGCTGCCGCGGCAGCGACACCGAGATGCCGCCGACGGCGATGTCGCAGCGGTCGGCGCGCAGGTCCGGCAGCAGGGTCGGCCAGCGCGTCGGCACCCACTGCAGTTTGACCTCCAGACTGTCGGCCAGCGAATGCGCCAGGGCGATGTCGATGCCGTCGTAGGTGCCGTCGCTGCGCAGAAGGCTGTAGGGCGCGTAGTCGCCGGTGGTGCACACGCGCAGCGTGCCGCGTTGCAGGACGCTGTCCAGGTGCGAGGGCGCGGCGTGCGCCGGCAGCGCCAGCGCGGCGCCGAGCAGGGCGGTGGCCAGGCGTCGGGTCATGCGGTTCTCCTGCGGCAGGGCGGGCGTCGGGGCCCGCTGGCTGTACGCCGGCTGTCGCGCCGGCCGGGCGCGTCACCTTAGCCGGTTTCCTCGTGCGCCGACGCAATCCCTGACGCGACAAGGCCTTGCGTGTCCGCAGCGGCGGCAGGTGGCGGCGTGTCGCGGCCCGCCGCGCGCGGCGGCACGCGCCGGCAACGGAACTCCCGGCACGCTGTACCGGTCCGTCCCCCACACTCGCCCCAACCGCCTGCCCATGGATCCCCGACCATCGTGACCGCCCCTCCTGCGCAAGACCGTTGGCAGCAGCTGTGGGCGGCACTGGCGACCGCGATGATCCTGGTCTTGCTGGGGCGCCTGCTGTGGGGCGCACCGTCGGCGCCGCCACGCGCGGCGGCCGAGGATGCGCTGCGCCTGGTGTTCCTGCCGCGGGAACCGGCGCGTCGCGCGCCGGTCCCGCCGCAGGCCTCCACGCGTGCGCCCTCGACGGCCGCGCGCATGCCGGCCGCGGCGCGGCAACCGCACGCCGCCGCGCCGACTTCTTCGTCGACGCCGATCGCGCCCGCTGCAGCCGCCACGGGCATGGCGGCGACGCTCTACACCGGCGATGGCCATCCGCGCCTGCCCGATGGGGTGGCGGTGGATCCGTTCGCGCAGGCGCAGGGCACGCCGCCGGGGACGCTCAATCCGCGCGATGTCGCCAAGTCCAAGCGCCTGCTCGAACGGCCCAATCCGATCGACTACCGGTCCACCCGCTTCGACAAGGACTGGGCCAGCGACGGCACCCTCGGCGACGTCGCCGTGCAGGGCATCAACCACGCGATCAAGCAACTGTTGCCCAAGAACACGCATCAGACAGCCGTGGCGCGGCCGCCGCCGGACGTGCGCTTCAATCCGGCGCTGCACGAACGCCCCAGCGACCTCGGCAGCGAGGCCACCGGCGACGCCTACAAGGCCGCCCCGATCGCGTTCGAGAAGGCACCCGGGCTGGATGGCGAAGCCAGCCGGCGGATTCGCCAGGCCCTGGCCGATCTGCAGCAACGCCGCGGTGCCTGCCCGGCGGCGCAGCGCGAGCGCCTGCTGACGCCGGTGCGCGAGCACCTGGACACGTTGCTGCACGTGGAAACCGCAATGGCCAAGGGCGCCGACCCGATCCGCGCGCAGCAACTGCTGCCGCGCGAGGCCGACAGCGCCTACGACCTGGCGCGGCGCGCGCTGTGGTACGCCGACCAGAAGCTGGCGGCGTGCGCGCCGTAGGCGGTGATTCGAGCTTGGCCACCGTCGGGACTGAAGTCCCTCCCACAGTGCACCCAGCCAGCTTGCGGCGGATTGCTGTAGGAGCGGCTTCAGCCGCGAGGCTTTCCCGATAAAGCATCGCGGCTGAAGCCGCTCCTACGAGGGAGGCGCTGTCGGACAGCGTGCCGAACGCCGCCATCACTCGCCTCGACGCGCGCTGCGCCATGATGCGCGCCCGCCCCATCCGAGCGTGTCGCCGATGTCGCTTGCCCGTGCCGCGCTGTGCCTGTTGCTGTGCTGCGGTGTCGTCGCCGGCGCGTCCGCGCGCACGGTGTACCGCTGCGTGCGCGACGGCACGGTCAGCCTGGCCACGGCACCGGAACCGGGCTCGCGCTGCACGCCGAAGGAGCTGGACGATGCGGCGATCGCCACGCCCAACCTGTGGGGCAACCTGGGGGTGTTCAGCGGCACCCTGTACGAGCGCGAGCAGGACGGGCAACTGGTCTACTCCACGCGCAACCTGCCGGGCTCGCGGCCCTACCTGCGCTTCACCGCGGTGACCCCGCCCGGGGAAAGCGCGCATCCTGGCCTGGGCACGCTCGGCGCGCCGCAACTGCAGGCGCATGCCAGGCAGTTCCGCGCCGCGGCGCGCGCCACAGGGGTGGACGAGCCGTGGCTGCGCGCGATCGCGCATGCCGAGAGCGGCTTCGACGCCACCGCGGTGTCGCCCAAGGGCGCACAGGGGGTCATGCAGCTGTTGCCGGAGGTAGCGAAGGAATACGGCGTGCGCGATCCGTTCGCGGCCGACCAGTCCATCGACGGCGGCGCGCGCTACATGCGCGCGCTGCTGCGTCGCTATGCCGGCGATCGGGTGCTGGCCGCGGCCGCCTACAACGCCGGCATCGGCACGGTGACGCGTTACGGCGGCGTGCCGCCGTATGCGGAGACCCGCGCGTACATCGACAAGGTGATGGCGCTGTACCAGCGCTATCGCGTGGCGATGGGCGTGGTCGTGGAGACGCCGGCGCAGTAGCGCTGCGGCTCAGCGCAGGCGTTCGATCAGGCGGGACAGCAGCCGGCCCGGCGTGAGCGGAATGCGTCCGATCTCTGCGGCGTCGCGCTGGTCGAGCCGCGCCAGCAGCCGCGCGAAGGTCTCCACCTGCTGCTGCGCATACGCCGGGTCAAGGCGGGCGATGCCGCCCTCCGGCAGGACCTGGCACAGGTAATCGGGGATCGGGCAGGTGGCCACGACCGGGATGCCGGCCTGGTACAGCGGCTGGCCCTCGCCGAGCATCGCCAGCTCCAGGCGCGGCGACAGGGTCAGCGCGCGCAGCTTGCTGCGCCCGGCGCAGGCCTGCCGGTACAGCGCATCCAGTGCCGGCGTGGCCGTGTACACCAGGTCCCGTTCCAGCTTGCCGGTCGGTGCCGGCGCGCCGGCCGCCAGGTCGTCGCGCCATTCGGTGCAGCCGAGGTGCTCGATGGTGATGCCGGCCACCGCCCGCGCGTGGCTGCCGCGGCCGTCCCACAACTGCGGGTGCCGTTGCAGCCACGCCGAGGTCGCCTGGCGTCCGTGCACGCCGATCTGCGGCAACTGGAAATGGCCGGTGACCAGCACGAACACCAGGGTGCGGCGGCGCGCCGCGCGCGGCAGCGCGGCGAAGGCGTGGGCCAGCGCCAGCACGCCTGCCGCGCCGTTCTCCTCGCAGGCGTTTGGTCCATCGGTATGGGTGTTGACGATGAGCGTCTCGTCCTGCGCGCGGCCGGGCAGCACCGCATACAGCGTGTCGGTGGTGGTGTCCTGCAGCGTGGCGTGCAGGGTCAGCCGCGCCTGCCTGCGCTGCGCGGCCGCGGCACGCAGCGCCTCGGCGTGGCGTGCGCTCACCCACACCGCGGGAAGATCGCGGTACGGCGTGATGAACGGCAGCACCTGGCCGTGCAGTTGCGCCTCGGAAACGCCCTCGAACACGCAGATCACGGCGCGCACGCCGTGCCGACGTGCCTTGTCCAGCGCCACCGCCTGCAGGCCGGTCAGCAGTGGGGTGGTGATGGGCGATGCGAAGTCGGCGTCGCCGTCGGGCAGCCGCGCCTTGCGCTTGAACGCCAGCGTCAGCAAGGTCCGATCGAGGTCGCGACGGCGCAGGGCCACCACCGCGATCTTGCCGCGCGCCTTGCGGAATGAGCGCGGGCGGCCGTCGAACCAGACCAGTTCGCCGGCGAGGCCGTCGGGCGGCGTGGTGCCGGAGTAGGGCAGGGGCGCGGCGACCGCGATCGCGCTGCCGTCGTCCAGGGTCAGCTGCGTGGCATGCGCCGTCCAGCGGCGCAGCGGCAGGTGGTCGCGCTGGACCTGCAGGCCCAGCGCCTGCAGTTCGGTGGCCAGGTAGTCGATCGCCGCGGCGTGCGCCGGGCTGCCGGTCAGGCGTGGGCCGAACCCGTTCAGGCGTTCGATCCAGTGCCACAGCTGCGCCTGCGACGGCAGCCCGCGCAGCACGGCGGCCTGTGCGGCCGCGTCCCGGTCGGCCACGTCGCCGACTGCGGGGGCGCCGGTCGCGGTCATCGCCCACGCTCCTGCCGGCCCTGCGCAGGCCGACTCGCCCCACGGCGGGTTCGGCGCCAGGCGCGTGCCCCGGCCGGGCGAGGCGTGGACGGCGGGCGATTCAGGGCAATGCCGGCTCCGGCTCCGGCTCTGGCTGCGCGCGCGGCTGCGGCGCGGTGGGCGCCGCTGCGGCCGGGGCGCTGTACAGATCCATCAGCAGCAGGGTGACGCCGTTGGTCCAGCCGAAGCCGTCCTGCAACGCGTACTCGCCGCCGCCTCCACCCTTGGCCTGCGCGTCCACGCCGTACTTCTCCACCAGCTTGTGCTGCTGCGCGAACAGCGCCTGCACCCGCGCCAGGAAACGGCTGCCGATGCGCTGCGCCAGCGTGTCCTGGCCGTAGCGGCGCAGGCCGTCCACGGCGATCCATTGCAGCGGCGCCCAGCCGTTGGGTTCGTCCCACTGCTGGCCGGTATGCAGACGCGTGGTGGCCACGCCGCCGGGGCGCAGCAACTGCGCCTGCACGGTGTCGGCGGTGCGCTTGGCCCGCGCCGGCGAGGCAACGCCGACGAACAGCGGGTACAGCGCCGCGGCAGTGACCTGCTCGCGCAGCCGGCGCTGCTGCCAGTCGTAGTCGGCGTAGTAGCCGGCATCGCTCCACAGGTGCTTGTCGATCGCGGTCTTGCGCGCACTGGCCAGGGCGGCATAGTCGGTGTCGCAGCCCGGCGCGCCCGGGTTCTTGGCGCAGGCCAGGGCCAGCGTGGTCTCCAGGTGGTAGAGCAGGCTGTTCAGGTCGACCGGGACGATGGCGGTGGTGCGGATGCTGGCCAGGGTCTTGCGGTCGCCCAGCCAGCGGCTGGAATAGTCCCAGCCGCTCTCGGCGCCGGCGCGCAGGTCGCGGTAGACCTCGGCGGCGGGGCGGTCCTTGGCCTCGGCGGCGGTGCGCACGTCGTGCAGCCAGGCCTCCGGGCGCGGCGTGTCGCGGGCGTCCCAGTAGCGGTTGAGCAGGCTGCCGTCGGCCAGGCGCACCACGTGTGCATGCGCATGGCCCGGGGCCAGGGTCTGCGCGCCTTCCATCCAGTACGCGTATTCCTTCTGCAACTGCGGCAGGTAGCGCGCGTAGGCGGCATCGCCTTCCACCCTGGCCTGCAACTGCACCATGTGCGAGAAGAACGGCGGCTGCGAGCGGCTCAGGTAGTAGGTGCGGTTGCCGTTGGGGATGTGCCCGTAGGTGTCGATCAGGTAGGCGAAGTTGTCCAGCATCTGCCGGCTGCGTTCGTGCTCGCCGCTCTCCACCAGGCCGAGCATGGTGAAGTAGGAATCCCAGTAGTAGACCTCGCGGAAGCGCCCGCCCGGCACCACGTAGGGGTGCGGCAGCGACAGCAGGCTGCTGTAGGGCGGCACGTCGACCTGGCGGCGCACCAGCAGCGGCCACAGCGCATCGATGTGCTCGCGCAGGCCGGTGTCCTGGCGGATCGCCTCGGTCTGCACCGGGCCGGATTCCTCGAAGTTGGCGGCGACGAAACGGCGCAGGTCGAAACCGGGCTGCTGGCGCTGCGCCAGATAGTCGGCGTTGATCAGCGCCGGGTCGCGCAGCGGCAGCGCGTCGACGAAGTGCTTCTGGTCGTCGAACAGCTCCTGCTGCTGCACCGCCTGGAACAGTTCCGGGTAGGCCAGGTCGGGCGTCTGCGGCGGCGGTGCCGGCGCGGTCAGCGTGGTCGCCGGCGCGGCCTCGGCCATGGCGGTGTCGGTGGTGCCGAGCAACAGGCCGAGCGACAGGCTCAGCAGCGGGGTGCAGCAGGGAGGAGCGGCATGGCTCATGTCGGGTCCAGAGCAGGATGCGTGCGGCATGGTAAACGACCGAAGCGGAGACGGGGCGCGCGGCCGGATCCGCAAGGCGTGGCTGCCGATCCTGCCCTGGCGGCCGCGCGCCGCCCGGCTCGCACCGGTGAGGGACCGCAACGCCTGGGGGATGCAAGAACGGGGCCGCTGACGCGGGGCGGGTGTCCGTCGCCCGGGCGGCGGCCGGGAGGTCTCTTCAGCCGGATGGGGGGCGGCGCCTGCCGGATCGGGGCGGCGGGTCGTCCAGCGCGCGGCCAGGGCCGGTGCGCGCGAGTGCGCGCCGCTGCGCCGATCAGGGCTGCCAGCGCGCCACGCGCGCCGGTCGGCGTCCGCCCGCCGGTCAGGGCGCTTGCGGCGGCTGGCGATCCTTCTCGGCGCTGAGCGCGGCCTCGGCGCGCAGGAACACCTGCCCGATCGGTTCGTCCGCGCGTGTGGCCTGGGCGTCGCCGACCAGCACGGTCAGCCCAAGCGCCTGTTGCCGCGCGGCGATCTCGCGCAGGCCGCGCAGCTTCTGCTCGGCATCGGCGCCATGCAGCATGACGATGAACTCGGCATGCTCGGTGGCGCGGTCCACCGTGTCGGCGCCGCCGTCGTGCACGTAGCTGGCCAGGGTGCGGTCGAGCTGCTGCAGGCTGCTGCCCAGCAGGCGCTCGCTCTGCCGCTCGGCCAGCGCGGCCAGTTCCTGCACTTCCAGGATCACCACCCGGTAGCGGCCGTCGGCGAGGGCGTCCGCGCTGGCGGCCGGATGCGCCTGCAGCAGCGCCTCGCGTTCGCGCTGCAGCGCGCGGCGGCGTTCGTCGAGCAGGCGCATGGCGGTGCGCGCCAGCGCGCGCAGGCCGTCGCGCTGGGTCTCGGTGAGCTGGCGCGGCGCGGTGTCGAGTACGCAGACCGTGCCCAGCGCGATACCTTCTTCGGTGACCAGCGGCGTGCCGGCGTAGAAGCGCGCGCCGATGTCGCCGCGCACCATCTGCAGGTCGGCGAAGCGCGGGTCGTCGGCGAGGTCGGGCACTTCCAGCATGTGCTCGGGCGCACGGATGGCGTGGTCGCACACCGCCTGGCTGCGCTCGGTCTGCGGCAGCTCCAGGCCGATCCGGGCCTTGAACCATTGGCGGTCGCGGTCCAGCAGCGACAGCAGCGCGATCGGCGTGTCGCACAGCGCGGCGGCGATCTGCACGATGTCCTGGTAGGCGGCCTCGGGCAGGCTGTCGACGATGCGGTAGCTGTCGAGGACACGCTGGCGCTGGGCTTCATCGGTCATGGGGCGGCGTCGGGTCTGGCGCGGATCGCGAGGCGCAGCACCATACCGCAGGGCGTGGCGAGGCCGCGTGGACAAGCGCGCAAGCGTGACGCGGCGCACGCCAAGCGTCGACGGCCACGCGTTGGCGATCAGTCGGCGCCACCGACGCCGAGCGCGTGCAGCTGCGTCTGCAGCGTGGCGGCGTTGTCGAGGGCGTGGCCGAGCGCGCTGTTGTCGAAGATCACCCAGGCTTGGTCGGTGGGCGGCGTGGCGGCGACGACGCGTGCGGCCAGGCTGCGCAGTGTGTCGTCGGCGTAGTCGCTGTAGTAGATGCGTGGTGTGCCGTGCCAGCGCCAGTAGGCCGGCGCCGCCGCGCCGGCCGGCTGCGCGGCGCTGGCGTCCAGGGCCGGGTCGGCGGCCACGCGCGCGATGCCGTGGCGCTGCCACAGCGCCTCGGCGCGTGCGCCGAACCAACTGGCGTGGCGCGGTTCGCAGGCGATGCCGCCGTGCCAGCGGCGCCGCAGCATCGCGAAGAAGGTGGCGGCGATGCGCGCATCGAAGGCCAGGCTCGGCGGCAGTTGCACCAGCAGGCAGCCGAGCCTGTCGCCGAGATGGCCGACCTCGCCGAGGAAGGTCTGCAGCAGTGGCGCGACGCGGTACAGGCGCGCGTCGTGGGTGATCGTGCGTGGCAGTTTGGCCGAGAAGCGGAACCCCGTCGGCACGCTGTCGGCCCAGCGCTGGTAGGTGCTGGCGCGGTGGGCGCGGTAGAACGTGGAATTGAGCTCGACCGCGTCGAAGCGGGTGGCATAGCGCGCCAACTGGCTGGCGCCGTCGCCGACCAGGGCGCGTTGCGTGCTGGCGATCGACCAGCCGGCGCAGCCGACGCGGATGCGGGGAGCGGCGACGCGGCGGGGAGAAGCGGTCGGCATCGGCGGTGGCAGGCGAGGGCAGGCGTTGCGGATACCAAGCGTTGCGACCAGAAGCTGTGAAGGACAGGCGCGGCGCGCCGTCTTGGCGACCCATCCGCGACCCGCGCATGCCAGGGAAGGCCGATACCTGCAGGCTGCGCCGCAGCGCAGTCTGCGCGTTCACTCACTGTCGTCGCATGTCGCATCGCGCGACGGCGATGCGTTGCGATGGCGCCGACGCCCCATGCCGGCGTCGGCGCGTGGCGCATGGCGGGGCAGCCCCGCCATGCGTGTGCGGCGTTACGGCTTGGCCTTCGCCTTGACCGGCTGGCCGTCGCTGTCCAGCACCTGCACCTCGCCCAGCTTCAGCGCGCGCACCGGCGCTTCGATCTGCTTGAGGTCGCCGACGATGACCCAGGTCATCGCCTGCGGCGCCACGATCTCCTTGATCGCCGCTTCCGCCGCCGGCTGGTCGACCGCTTCCAGGCGCGTCTTCAGCGTCTGCACGTAGTCGTCCGGGCGGCCGTACTGGACGATGCCTTCCATCGCGCTGAGCACCGCACCGGTGGTCTCGAAGCTGCCCGGCAGGGCGCGCACGCGCTGTTCCTTGATCTTGGCGATCTCGTCGGCGGTCAGCGGCTTGTCGCCGACCACGGCCTTGGCTTCCTTGAGGATCTCGGCGGCCGATTCGGCGGTCTTGTCGGTCTGCACCGGGGCGAAGAACAGGAACGGGCGCTGGCCGATCGCGTCGATCATGAAGCTGTTGGCGCCGTAGGCCCAGCGCTTGTCCTCGCGCAGGTTCATGTTCAGGCGCGAGGTGAAGGTGCCGCCGAAGGCGCCGTTGGCCACGCCGATGGCGAGGTTGTTCGGGGCCTTGGTCGAGGGCGCCAGCAGGCCGGCCAGGATCAGCGATTGCGGGGCGTCGTCGCGGTTGATCAGGAACACGCGCGGCTTGGGCTGTGCGGCCACCTGCGGCAGGCTCTTGGTCGGGCGCTTGCCGGTCGGGGCCTGCCAGTCGCCGAAAGCGGCATCCAGCTGCGGGATGATCTTGTCCAGGGTGGTGTCGCCGGCGACCAGGATGCGCACGTTGTCCGGACGCAGCCAGTTGTTCTGGAACGCGCTCAGGTCGCCCGCGGTCAGGCTCTTGATCGCCGCCTCGGTGCCGGTGCCGGTGAGCGGCACGCCGTACGGATGGGTCGGGCCGTACAGCAGCGGCGGCAGGGTGCGCAGCGCCAGGCCCTGCGGCTGGGTCTTCTCCTGCGCGATCGAGGCCAGCCACTGGCCGCGGATGCGCTCGATGTCGTCGGCCTTGAACGCCGGGTTGCGCACGATGTCGGCGAACAGCTCCAGCGACGGCGCCAACTGGTCGTTGAGCGCGTTGAGCGAGGCGTCGCAGCTGTCCAGTTCGCAGGACACGCTGGTCATCGCGCCCAGGCGCTGGCGGCGCTGCGCCACGTCCACCGAATCCAGGTTGCGGGTGCTCTCGTTCATCAGCGCCGCGGTGAAGTTGGCGGTGCCGAGCTTGCTGCCGCGGTCGGTCGCGTAGCCGGCATCGAACAGCAACTGGATCTGCGTGACCGGGATGGTGTGGCGCTCGGCCAGCACCACCTCGATGCCGTTCTTGAGCTTGCCGCGCTGCAGCTGCGGGAAGCTCAGGCTCGGGAACTGGCTGGTCTCCGGCACGCCGGCGGCGCGATCGACCTGGGTCTTGCCGACGCTGTAGTTGCCCTTGGCCGGCACCTTCGGCGCGGGCTTGCCCGGGGCCGCCGCCAGCGGCTTGACCGCCTTGTCCTCGGCAGCCGGATCGAAGCCCTCCGGCGCCGGCAGCACGGTCAGCAGGTAGTCGCCCTTGCCGAACCAGGTGTCGGCGGCCTTGCGCACGCTGGCGACGGTGGCGTCCTGCGCACGCTGCAGGTCCTTCCTGTAGGCGCCCGGATCGTTGCGGTAGACCTGGCCCTCGGCCAGCACCGTGGCCTTGCCGCCGAAGCCGCCGACCTTCTCCAGGCCGCGCACGAAGCCGGCGCGGTAGCCGACCTGGGCGCGCTGCAGTTCGTCGGCGGTGGGGCCTTCGGCCAGGAACTTCTGCAGTTCGTCGGCGATGGCGGCCTCGACCTTGGCCGGGTCCACGCCTTCCTTCACGTCGGCAGTGATCTGCAACTGGCTGGCCAGCGCGAACGACTGCAGGCCGGCGGAGACGTCGTCGGCCAGCTTGTCGCGGTAGACCAGGCGCTGGTACAGGCGGCTGGTCTTGCCGCCGCCGAGCACGGTGGTGGCCAGGTCCAGCAGCACCGCGTCGTCGGTGCCCAACTGCGGCGCCACCCAGGTGCGGTAGATGCGCGGCTGCGCGACGTGGTCGTGCTGCACGCCGCGGGTCTGCTTGGCCAGCGGGGTGATCCACGGCTGCTGGCGCGGCACCGGGCGGCCGGCGGGGATGTCGCCGAAGTACTGCTCGGCCTTGGCCTTGGCCTGCGCCACGGTGATGTCGCCGGCCAGTACCAGGGTGGTGTTGGCGGCGCCGTAGTTGTCGTGGAACCACTGCTTGACGTCGTCCAGCGAGGCCGCGTCGAGGTCGGCCATCGAGCCGATGGTGTCGTGCTGGTACGGGTGGTTGGCCGGGAAGATGTTGGCCAGGATGTTCTCGTCGACGCGGCCGTAGGGGCGGTTTTCGCCCTGGCGCTTCTCGTTCTGGACCACGCCGCGCTGGGTGTCCAGTTCCTTCTGGCCGATCGCGCCGAGCAGGTGGCCCATGCGGTCCGATTCCATCCACAGCGCGGTGTCCAGCGCGGTGGTCGGTACGGTCTCGAAATAGTTGGTGCGATCGAACCAGGTGGTGCCGTTCATGTCGGTGGCGCCGACCTTCTCGAACGGCTGGAAGTAGGTGCCCTTGTGGTTCTCCGAGCCGGAGAACATCAGGTGCTCGAACAGGTGCGCGAAGCCGGTCTTGCCGGCCGGCTCGTCGCCCGAACCGATGTGGTACCAGATGCTCACCGCCACCACCGGCGCCTTGTGGTCCTCGTGCACCACCACGGTCAGGCCGTTGGGCAGGGTGAAGCGGGTGTAGGCGATCTCCGGTGCGGTCGCCTGGCCCGGCGTGGCCGCGGCCAGGGCCGACGGCGCGGCCACCAGGGCGGCGCCGGTGCCGAGGGTGAGGATGCTGGAGATCAACAGCGACAAGGGTCGGAGCATGGGCCGGGCCTGAGTGTGGACAGTGCGCCAGCATAGAGGGCCGGCGGCGGCAGCGGGAACGTGACTGATGGCACAGCGCGGCGCACCGGGCCGGCGGCCGGCTGCGTGCCCGGCCATCCCCCGAGGGAGTGGCCGGGCGCGTGACGTCAGGCAGGCCGCGGAGCGCTCAGCGTGCGGCGCAGAAGCCGAACTCGGCGGTGGCGCCGGGGGCCAGGGTCTTGTTCCAGTCCACGCCACTGGCGCTGAGCGTGGTGCCCGACTGGGTCCAGCTGGCGTTCCACAGGTTGTTGACCGTGCCGCTGATCGACAGGGTGACGCTCCAGTCGCCGCTGCTGCCGCCGGTGTTGGTCACCTGCACGCGGTTGCAGTAGCCGGCGTTCCAGTCGCTGTCGACCAGCACCTTGGTGCTGAAGCTGCTGCCGGACGGCGGCGGCGTGGGCGTTCCGCCGCCGCCGTTGCCACCACCACCACCACCACCACCACCGCCTCCACCATTGCCACCGCCGTTACCACCGCCACCGCCCGTGCTGCTGCCGTCGCCGTCCCACAGCTTCTTCAGCAGGGTCACCTTGTCGGTGCGCACCGTGCTCCAGTCGTCGTTGAGGATGCCGCCAGTGTCGCCGCTGTTCGGGTTCCACGACCAGTAGAAGCCGCTGTGGATGCCCTTGCCGATCAGGTAGTCGACCAGCGCGTTCTGCCACTGCACGTCCAGCGGGTTGCCCTGCCCGTACTTGCCGCCGAACTCGCCCAGCAGCAGCGCGTGGCCGGCCTGGGCGAACTGGCCGAAGTGCTGCTCCCAGATCGCCGGCATGTTGGCCGGGAAGTTGGAGGCGCTGAAGTACGGCTGCATGTAGACGTCCGGCCCGTACACGTGCGGGGCGAGCAGCAGGCGGTTGGCCGGAATGGCCAGCGCGGTGCAGGCCAGCGGTTCCAGGTTCTCGCCCCAGAAGTGCGCGGTGTCGCTGGAGCAGGTGGACGTGTTGGAAATGCCTTCGACCACGATCAGCCAGTTCGGCGCCGCGTTCAGCACCGCCGCCGCCGCGCGTTCGGCGGCCTTGTTCCAGTCGGTGGCGGCATTGCCGCTGCCCCAGGTGGCGGCGCCGTGCGGCTCGTTCTTCAGGTCCAGGCCGATCACCCCCGGCACCGACGCGTAGCGCTTGGCCACGAAGGTCAGGTCGTCCAGCCATTGCTGCTCGCTGTAGCTGCCGGTGTACCAGAGTTCGGAGATGGCGTTGCAGTCCGGCGTGTGGTGGTCGAGCAGCACGTACATGCCGCGACTGCTGAGTTCGTTGACCACCTTGTCCAGGATCTGCAGCGAGTTCAGGCCCTGCAGGTCCGGGTTGCGGCTGTAGTCGATGCTGCCGGGCGACACCGCCTGCAGCGTCTGCGGGCAGAACGGCAGGCGCACGGCGTTGAAGCCCAGGCCCTGCATCTGCGTGATCATGTCCTTCCAGTTGCGCGCCCACAGGCCGTGCACGGTGTGCTGCGAGGTCTCGAAACCGAACCAGTTGACGCCACGCAGCTGCACGGCGTTGCCGGCGTCGTCCACCACCTTGCCCTGGTTGATGGCGTAGCTCCAGGCCGGGCTGCTGGCGGCCACGAGCGCCGCGGCCAGCAGGCAGCGGGTAATGCGGGAATGCAGGGACCTGTTCATTGCGATGCTCCGATGGCGGCCGGTGCGGAGCGCGCCGGCCAAAGGGGGGCGGATGCTCGGCGGCGATGATCGGCAGTGTCCGCCGCGGCGGCCGTGACTGCGGTTGCAGAAGAGGCGCTTGTCCACCGATTGCGCATGGCCGGCCGATGCGCAGGCGCCTGGCCGCGCTCGGGCGGTGATGGGGACCGCAGAAACGCCAACGGCAGCGTCGTGGGACGCTGCCGTTGGCGTGTTGCCCCGCGGGGTGCGCGGGGCGATGGCGCGGCCTTCAGCGGGCGGCGCAGAACCCGAACTCGGCGGTGGCGCCGGGGGCCAGGGTCTTGTTCCAGTCCACGCCGCTGGCGCTGAGCGTGGTGCCCGACTGCGTCCAGGTGGCGTTCCACAGGTTGTTGACGGTGCCGCTGATGGACAGGGTGACCGCCCAGGTGCCGGTGGCGCTGCCGCTGTTGGTCACCTGCACGCGTTCGCAGTAGCCGGCGTTCCAGTCGCTGTCGACGATGATCTTGGTGCTGAAGCTGGCGCTGCCCGGGGCCGGGGTCGGCGTAGGGGTCGGCGTCGGCTCCGGGGTGGGCGTGGGCGTCGGGGTCGGGGTCGGCGTGGTGCCGCTGGTGTCGCCCCACAGCCGCTTGAGCCCGGTCATCTTCTCGGTGCGCACGGTGGTCCAGTCGTCGTCGAGCACGCCGCCGGTGTCGCGGCTGTTCGGGTTCCAGGCCCAGTAGAAACCGCTGCGGATGTTCTTCTTGATCAGGTAGTCGATCAGCGCCTTCTGCAGGATCGGGTCCTGCGCCTGGTTGCGGCCCTCGTTGCCGCCGAACTCGCCGATCATCATGGTGTAGCCGAGCTGGGTCAGCTGGCCGAACTGGCGCTCCCAGATCGCCGGCATGTTGGCCGGGAAGCTGCTGTCGCCGAAGTAGGGCTGCCAGTTCACGTCCGGGCCGTACACGTGCGGCGACAGCAGCAGGCGGTTGGCCGGCACGTTGAGCTTGGTGCAGGTCAGCGGTTCCAGGTTGCCGCCCCACCAGTAGCCGTAGCTGCTGGAGCAGGTCGGGTTGTCGGTGATGCCCTCGACCACGATCAGCCACTTCGGCGCCACCTTCAGCACCGCCGCCGAGGCGCGCTCGACCGCCTTGTTCCAGTCGGTCTTGAGGTTGCCGGTGCCCCAGGTGTTGCGCCCGTTCGGCTCGTTCTTCAGGTCGATGCCGATCACGCCCGGCACCGACGCGTAGCGCTTGGCCACGAAGCTCAGGTCGCTGATCCACTGCTGCTCGCTGTAGGAGTCGGTGTACCAGAGTTCGGAGATGCCCTGGCAATCGGGCGAGTGGTGGTCCAGCAGCACGTACATGCCGCGGCTGCTCAACTCGTTGACCAGCTTGTCCAGCACCTGCAGCGAGTTCAGGCCCTGCAGGTCCGGGTTGCGGCCGTAGTCGATGCTGGTCGGGGCGACGCCGCGCAGGGTCTGCGGGCAGAACGGCAGGCGCACGGCGTTGAAGCCCAGGCCCTGCATCTGCGTGATCATGTCCTTCCAGTTGCGCGCCCACAGGCCGTGCACGGTGTGCGCGCTGCCTTCGAAGCCGAACCAGTTGACGCCGCGCAGCTGCACCGCGTTGCCGCGGTCGTCCACCACCGTGCCTTTGCTGACCGCGTAACTCCAGGCCGAACCGCTGGCGGCCAGCAGCGCGGCGGCCAGCGCGCAACGGGTGATGCGGGTGAAGGGGGACATCGCCATCTCTGCAGGTCTCCGGAAGCGGGCCGGCCCCGCAGTGGGAGCGGCCCAGGGTGAGGGTGGGGGCAACGGACGCCATGCGCGGCTCGGGTGGAAGCCGCCACGGGCGCGCGGATCGGCCTGGGCCACCGGATCGGCGGGCCCCGGGATGCGCGAGCGCGGCATTAGAGCATGTTCAGGTTCATATTTGAGCGGTTTATCACAATAAATTTTTGCGACAGCGCACGCATGGCGGTCATCCGGCCCACCCCGGCCCGGGGCGGGCGCCGCTACACTCGATGCTCTTTGTGTCTGCCGAGGGGAACCCCGTGAAACAACCGATCGTGAGCCTGCTGGCCCTGGCGCTGTCCGGCGCCTGCCTGGCGGCGCCGCCGTC
Organism: Xanthomonas sp. D-109; assembly: GCF_017746095.1. Taxonomy (NCBI): domain Bacteria; kingdom Pseudomonadati; phylum Pseudomonadota; class Gammaproteobacteria; order Lysobacterales; family Lysobacteraceae; genus Xanthomonas; species Xanthomonas sp. D-109. Next base: position 270,373 of record NZ_JAGHWV010000014.1, on the reverse strand, counting down.
CGCACCGACCTTCGATACCCAGCGCCTGTCCAACGACGTCAAGACGTTGGCCTCCGATGCCTACGAGGGCCGCGCCCCGGGTTCGGCGGGCGAGGAGAAGACCGTGGCCTACCTGAGCGCGCAGTTCCAGGCGGCCGGCCTGCAGCCCGGCGGCGACCTGCGCGACGGCAAGCGCCTGTGGACCCAGGCGGTGCCGCTGCGCCGCGCCGACATCGTCGGCACGCCGCGCCTGGCGATTGCCAGCGGCGACCAGCGCCAGGCCCTGACCCAGGGCCAGCAGATCGCCGTGCGCGCCGCGCTCGACGGCAGCAGCCAGGTGAGCCTGGACGGCGCGCCGCTGGTGTTCGTCGGCTATGGCGTCAAGGCGCCCGAGCGCGGCTGGGACGACTTCAAGGGCGTGGACCTGAAGGGCAAGATCGCGGTGGTGCTGATCAACGACCCCGATTTCGAGACCGGCAAGGGCGCGTTCGACGGCAAGGGCATGACCTACTACGGCCGCTGGACCTACAAGTTCGAGGAGGGCGCGCGGCAGGGCGCGGCCGGCGTGCTGATCGTGCACGAGACCGCACCGGCCTCCTACGGCTGGGCCACCGTGGCCAACTCCAACACCAACAGCATGTTCGACGTGGTCCGCGACGATCCCAAGGCGGTGCACCCGGAACTGGAGGGCTGGATCCAGCGCGACCTGGCGGTGGACCTGTTCAAGCGCGCGGGGCTGGATTTCGATGCGCTGAAGCAGCAGGCGCAGTCGCGCGACTTCAAGCCGGTGGAGCTGAAGGGCGAGCGCCTGTACGCCGACTACGCGGTGAAGTCGGAGGTGATCACCTCGCACAACGTGGTCGCGCGCCTGCCCGGCAAGACCCGGCCGGACGAGACCCTCATCTACACCGCGCACTGGGATCACCTGGGCGTGGGCGCGCCCGACGCCAAGGGCGACCGCATCTTCAACGGCGCGCTGGACAACGCCAGCGGCGTCGCCGCGCTGCTGGAACTGGCCCGCGCCTTCGCCAAGGGCCCGGCGCCGCAGCGCTCGGTGGTGTTCATGTCGGTCACCGCCGAGGAGAAGGGCCTGCTCGGCTCGGAGTACTACGCCTCCAAGCCGCTGTACCCGCTGGCGCGCACGGTGGCGGTGATCAACATGGACGGCATGAGCCCGTTCGGACCCTCGCGCGATTTCGGCATCTACGGCACCGCCAAGCTGGAACTGCTCGACGACCTCAAGCGCGTGGCCAAGGGCTGGGACCTGCGCTACACGCCCGATCCCAAGCCGGAAGCCGGCTACTTCTTCCGCTCCGACCACTTCTCCTTCGCCAAGCGCGGCGTGCCGGCGCTGTCCTTCGCGGCTGGCCAGGACTGGGTGGACGGCGGCGTCGCCGCCGGCAAGGCCGCCTCGGACGACTACACCGCCAAGCGCTACCACCAGCCCGGCGACGAATGGCAGCCGAGCTGGACCTTCGCCGGCGCCGCGCGCGACATGCAGGTGCTGTACACCCTGGGCGAGGAACTGGCCAATTCGCCGCAGTGGCCGAACTGGAGTCGCGACTCCGAGTTCCGCGCCGCCCGCGACGCCAGCGCTGCGCAGCGCCAGGCGGCGCCCGCCAAGCAGTGAGCCACGACCCGTTGCCGCCTGCGTCGCAGGCGGCCCCGGACGCACGCGCGGACGAGGTCGACCCGCTCGACGCGGAGCCGGGCAACGACCCGCTGCCGCGCTGGCTGGTCGGCGTCGGCGTGGTCATGACCTTCCTGTTCGTCGGCCCGCCGCTCGGGACCGTGGTGGTCGGGCTGCCGGTGGCGATCGCGATGACCTGGGGAGAGGGCAGCGGCGCCCCGCTGCTGCTGCTCCTGCTGATGGCGACGTTTTCCTATGTCTTCGGCGCCTTGCCGGCGCTGCTGACCGGCCTGTTCGCCGCACGCGCCTGGCCGCGCCTGCGCGGCTGGCGCGCGCATCTGCGCATCGGTCTGATCGGGGCCGGCACTTCCGCGGTCTGCATCGCCGCTGCGCTTGCCTTGTTCGACAGACGCGACGACCCGTCCCACCAGGGCGTCATCGCGGTGGGCCTGTGCGCCCTGGCCGGTTTCGTCGGCGCCGCGCTGCTGTCGCGCGCGCTGCAATTCCTGCGCGGCGGCTGAGCGCCGCCGCGGCTCAGCCGGCGCTGGCCTGCTGCAGCGACGGGGTGCGCCAGCCGGCACGCACGCCCCAGAAGTAGAAGCCCAGCGCGACCACGCCGACCACCACCAGGTCCGGCCCGTAGGACAGGTAACCGTGGCCGCCGAAGGTGGTGCTGCCGGCCCACGACAGCAGGGCGATGGTCGGCAGGTAGGCGATCAGCCAGCTGGCGCCGCGCAGGTGCCGGCGGAAATCCTTCCAGCCGTCGCGCTGCTGGTAGTAGGCGTACACCGGCAGGGCCACCAGCATCAGCAGGATGATCTCGCCGGTCAGCGGCCAGCGTGCCCAGTACAGCAGTTCGGTGGCCAGCACGAAGGCCGCCGCGGCCAGCACCGGCAGGCCGGCGATGCGCAGCGGGCGGTGCATCTCCGGCGCGTGCTTGCGCAGCGCCATGGCGCTGATCGGGCCGGTCAGGTAGGAAATGATGGTGGCCACCGAGATCACCGCCGCCAGCGTGCCCCAGCCGCGGAAGAAGAACAGGAACAGGTAGGACACCAGCAGGTTGAAGAACATCGCCGGGCGCGGCACGCCCCAGGTCGGATGCACCCGGCCCAGCACCTTGGGCATGGTGCCGTTGCGCTCCATGCCGTAGATCATCCGCGCGGTGGTGGCGGTGTAGGTGATGCCGGTGCCGCTGGGGCTGATGAAGGCGTCCACGTACAGCAGCATCGCCAGCCAGTGCAGATTGACGATGATCGCTAGCTGCGCGAACGGCGAGCGGAAGTCGATGCCGTGCCAGCCGGCCTTGGCCAGCAGGTCCGGCGGCACCGCGCCCAGGTAGGCGACCTGCAGCAGCACGTAGACCACCGTGGCCAGCGCGATCGAGCCGAGCACCGCGAACGGGATGCTGCGCCCGGGATTGCGCGCCTCGCCGGCCAGGTTCACCGGGCTCTGGAAACCGTTGAAGCTGAACACGATGCCGGCGGTGGCCACCGCGGTGAGCACCGCGGCGAAGTCGATGGTGTGGCTGCCGCCGTGCAGGCCGACGCTGAAGTTCTCGCTGTGGAAACCGCTGGCGATCAGCGCCACGCCGGTGAGCGCCGGCACCACCAGCTTGAACACGGTGATCAGGCTGTTGGAGCGCGCGAACAGCTTGACGCTCCAGAAGTTGAGCAGGAAATACACCAGCACCAGCACCGCGGCGATGCACAGGCCGGGCACCGACAGCTCGCCGGCGCCGCCGGGCTGCTGCACGTACAGATCCTGCGCCCACTGCCACGGCCAGGAGGCCATGTACTGCACCGAGGCCTCGGCCTCCACCGGGATCACCGACACGATCGCGATCCAGTTGGCCCAGCCGGCAATGAAGCCGACCAGCGAGCCGTGCGAGTAGTGGCTGTAGCGGACCATGCCGCCGGACTCGGGGAACATCGCGCCCAGTTCGGCATAGGCCAGGGCGATGGTGGTGACGATCGCCGCGCCCAGCACCCAGGCCCAGATCGCACCGGGACCGGCCAGCCCGGCGGCGCGCCAGGCGCCGAACAGCCAACCGGAGCCGATGATCGAGCCGAGGCCGGTCAGCATCAGGGCGAACGGGCCGACATCGCGGCGCAGAGCGGAGTGGGTCATGGCGGGTCCGGGCGGCGGTGGCTGCGGGAAGCCGGGGATGATCGCATAAAGCCGGGAATGGGGATTGGGGAATGGGGAATCGGAAAAGCGGCGTGTCGTTGGCTGAACGTTCCCGGCTTGCGCTCAACGATTCTCCATTCTCCATTCCCGATTCCCGCCTTACGCAAGCTTTACGCCCCACGCCCTCCATCGGCATGGAACGCTTACGCCGCTCAGGCACAGACTGCGCTCCGTCTTCCCCGATGGGTGTGTTCCATGTCGATTCTGCTGATCCAGGGCCCGCATCGCGATGCGTCGGCCATTGCCGCGGCGCAGTGTCTGGCCGCCTCCCATGCCGCGCAGGTGGTGCCGGTGGCCTGCGCCGATGCCGCACAGATCGTGGCGCGGCTGCGGCAAGGTGCGTGCGACGATACGGAACTGGTGCTGCTGGATTCCGGTGAGTTGCCGGCGTCGGAGCTGGCCGACCATGGCGCGCAGCTGTGCGCGGCGCTGGAGGCGCTGGGCCACCCGTACATCGAGATGCACGACGCCAGCGCGCAGGCACTGGAACCGCTGCTGCACCCGCGGCACGCGCCGTTGCTGACGGTGATCGCCAACGGCGCGCTCGCCGACAGCTATGCGATCGCCCTGGGCGTGGCGCAGCGCCGGCTCGGCACGCGCGCGGCGCTGGCCAACTGAGGGCGCCGCCATGTCGATCCTGTTGCTCCGTGGTCCGGACTGTGTAGCGGGCCATCGCGGCCGCCCGGCGCGCATCGCCGCGCCGGTGATGCGGCAACTGCTCGCCCACGCCGGCCGCGCCGGCAAGACCCTGGCCGTGCGCGGCTGCGCCAGCGAGCGCGAACTGCTGCAGGCGCTGGCCCAGGCCGACCAGGCCGGGGTGGAGATGCTGCTGCTGGATCCGGGCGCGTGTTCGGACAGCGCGGTCACCGCCGACGCGGTGGCGCATCTGCGCCGGCCCTACGTGGAAGTGCACGACGATGCCAGCGATCGCCGCGAAGCCTGCCTGTGCGCGGCCTCGGGGCAACGCCTGGGCCAGGTCGGCGGCTACTGCGCGCAGGGCTACGCGCTGGCGCTGTCGATCGCGCTCGAACACCTGGGCTGCAACGGCTACGAAGGCGATGTCCACGTCGGTACCTGAGCGCGCGCGCCACTACCTCGCCGACTACGAGGCCTACAGCTTCGGCCAGCGCGTGGCCTGGGGCACCCTGGCGCACACCTGGGCCGAGCCGGCGCCGCTGGACCCGGAGCGGCTGCTGTGCCGCCTGCGCGCGCAGGCGGCGCAACGCCACGGCGTGGACAGCAGCGAGATCCGCATCCGCAGCGTGAGCCGGCTGTAGCGGACGACCCCGCGCGCCGCGGCGCGCGGCGTGCGCGGCGCGGGAAACATTTGCTAGGCTGGCGCATCCGCGCTTGCGCCATGGCCGCTCGGCAATGCGCCGCGGCGTCGAGTGCGCCGGTTCCCGCGGTCGTCCCCCTGCGCAGGTGTCGCCCATGTCCGTTGTGTCGCCGCTTCCGCGTTCGCGCATGCCGCCAGCGCAACGCGCCCGTGCGGCGGCGGCTTCCGTGCAGCGCGCCGCTGCGCTCGTGCGGCGTCGGGAGTGTTCATGCCTGGCGGCCTGAGCGGCTTCCTGGGCCTGCCCCGATTCGAACGCTGCCTGCTGCTGCCGGCCTGGGTGCTGCTGGGCGTGGCGCGTGCGGCCGTGCTGGCGCTGGGATTCCGTCGCCTGGCGCCATGGCTGGGACGCGCCGTGGCGGAACCGCCGCCCGCACCGCTGCTGGATGCGCGCGCGCACCGCCGTGCCATCCAGATCGGGCGGACCTTGCGCCTGGCGGCGCGGCATACGCCCTGGCACTCCAACTGTCTGGCGCAGGCACTGAGCGCGCGTTGCCTGCTCGGTCTGTTCCGGGTGCCGCACGTGCTGTGCTTCGGCGTGGCGCGGGCAGCGGACACGGCCTCCCTGCAGGCGCACGCCTGGGTCCTGGCCGGGGCCGTGCGGGTCACCGGCGGTGGGGGCGTGGAGCGCTTCGCCCGGGTCGGTTGCTTCGTGGCGCCGGCGGAGACGCGGCCATGACGACATGGCGGGCCTTGTTCCGGTTGCTGGGATGGGCGCCGCGCGGCCGCCTGTTCGGCGTGTGTGTGCTGATGCTGCTGGCCGGCGCCAGCGAAGGCATCGGCGTCTTGTTGCTGGTGCCCCTGCTCGGCGCGCTGCAGGGCGGGGCAGCCGGCGGCGGCGGTGCGATCGCGCACGCCATCGGCCAGGCCGTGGGCGCGCTCGGTCTGCCGCCCGGTGCGCCGCTGCCGCTGCTGGCGCTGTTCTGCGCGCTGGTGCTGCTGCGCAATGCGATCCAGTACGCCCGCGAGCGCGCCGCCTCGCACTTGCAGCAGGACGTGGCCGAGCGCCTGCGCGAAGCCAGCTTCGCCGCCTTGCTGGAGGCGCAATGGCGATGGCTGGTGGCCCAGCGCAGCAGCGACCATGCCAGCCTGATGTTGACCGAAGTGGAGCGGGTGGGGGTCGGGCTCGGCCATGCATTGCTCATGCTCGCGTCCCTGGCCACCGCCGCCGTCTATCTGCTGGCGGCCTTCGTACTGGCCGGGACGCTGGCGCTGGCGACGGTCGTCGCGGGCGCGCTGCTGCTGGTGCTGCTGCTCGGCCGCCGCCGCCGCGTGCTGCGGCTGGGGGCGACACTGACGCAGGCCAGGCAGCGCCTGCATGCCGGCATGCACGACAGCCTGGCCGGGCTGCGCCTGGCCAAGATCCTGGGTGCCGAGGCGCGTTACCGCGCGGTGGTGAACCGCGATGCGACGGCCGTGCGCGACCTGCAGGTGCGTTTCGCTTCGGGCCTGGCGCTGTCCAAGGCCCTGCTGCACAGCGCCGCCGCGGTTTTGCTGGCCGCTTACGTGCTGCTGGGCCTGCAGGTCTGGCACATGCCCCTGGCCGAATTGCTGATCCTGGTGGTGATGTTCGCGCGCTTGCTGCCATTGCTGACCGTGGCGCAGCAACAGCAGCAGTATTGGCTGCATACCGCGCCTGCGTTCCTGGAAGTGGAGCGGCAACTGGCGCAGGCACGGGCGTGGTCCGAGCCGGCGCTGCCGCCGCGTGCCGTCGACTGGCAGGTCCAGACCCAGATCGCCCTGCGCGATGTCCAGGTGCGCCATGCCGGGCGCGAGGTGCCGGCCCTGCAGCAGCTCTCGCTGGTCCTGCCGGCGCGCACCACCACCGCCATCGTCGGCGCCTCCGGCGCGGGCAAGAGCACGCTGGCCGACGTGCTGTGCGGCTTGCTCGGCCCGGATCAGGGCGTACTGGAAATCGACGGCATCGCCCTGGATGCGCACGCGCGGCGCAGCTGGCGGCACGCGGTGGCCTACGTGTCGCAGGAGACCTTCCTGTTCAACGACAGCATCCGCAACAACCTGTTGCTGGCCGCGCCGCACGCCGATGCGGCGACGCTGCGCCTGGCCCTGGAGCAGGCCTCGGCGCAGTTCGTGCATGCGTTGCCGCAGGGCTGGGACACCGTGATCGGCGACCGCGGCATGCGTCTGTCCGGGGGCGAGCGGCAGCGCCTGGCGCTGGCGCGTGCGCTGCTGCAGCGGCCGGCGTTGCTGATCCTGGACGAAGCCACCAGCGCGCTGGATCACGACAACGAAACGCGCATCCGCGCCGCGATCGAGCGCCTGCATGGCGATCTGACCGTGGTGGTGATCGGCCACCGGCTGGCCTTGTTGGAACGCGCGGACCAGGTGGTGGTGCTCGAGCAGGGCCGGGTGCGTGCGCAGGGACGCTGGCACGAGGTGGCCGGGGCGTGGACCGGCGCGGCATGAGCGGCGATCCTGCCGGCCTGTGCGGATGAACGCGCCCGCCCGATCCGCCTGGCGCGCGGGCGCCAGTGCGTTGTCCGCGCAATGGGGGGCGATCCTGTGCGTGGCGGCGGTCTCGCTGGGGCTGTCGGTGTGGCTGGCGCGCAGCATGCAGCCGGACGGATTCGGCCGTTATGCCTACTTGCTCAACCTGGCGACCTTGCTGGCGTTGGCCCAGGATGCGGGCATGCGCACCCTGGTGCTGCGCGAGCGCGTGGCGCCCAGTGCGGGGCTGGCCGCGGAGGCGGCAGGATTGCCTGGCCTGGCACGCGGGCACCTGCTGCTGGCGACGCTGCTGCTGCTGGGCGTTGCGCTGCTGCTGCCACGCGGCGTCGGCGGTCCGGCGCTGGCTTGGGCGGTGCTGTGCTTCGCTGCGGTGACGCTGTCGCAACTGGTCTCGGCGCAGTTGAAGGGCGCCGGCCACTGGCGCCGCGAGGCGCGCTGGCAGGTCGGTGCACGCGCGCTGAGTGGGGTGTCGATCGTGCTCGCCGTGCTGCTGCTGGGCGCCCGCCCCGAGGTGGTGTTCGCGGCCTGGGCCGTGGGGCTGCTATCGGCGTATGCGCTGCTGCAGCGGGACCTGCACGACCGGCCGCGCTGGCGGCCGCAGGCCGCGGTGTATCGCGCAGCGGCCGGCTTCCTGTGGATCGACCTGGCGACCTGCCTGTACCGGCGCAGCGACATCGTCATCCTGCATCGCGCGGTGTCGCCGGCCGAGGTCGGCCAGTATGCCGCGGCCTATCGTCTGTTCGATGGCGTGCTGTTGCTGGCGGCGCCGGTGGCGCTGCTGTTGTTCCGGCGCTTGCGCCTGAGCCGTGTCGATCCCGCTGCGGCGCGGCGCCTGCAGAGCCGGGCGCTGGCCGCCGCCGCGCTGGCCGGCAGCGTGCTGGCGATCGCCGGCGCCGTGCTCGGCAGCTGGGTGGTCGGGCTCCTGTATGGGCAGGCGTACCGGCCGACGGCCGGGCCGCTGGTGGGCTGGCTGTTCGCCGCGTTCGTGTTCGTGCTGCCGAACTACGTGCTGACGCAAACGGCGATCGCGCTCGAGCGCCAGCGCTGCTACATGGTCGGCGCCGGCCTGGCGGCGGCGACCAATCTGGCGCTCAACCTGTTGCTGGCGCCGCACTATGGCGCGCGGGGCGCGGCGCTGGCGACGATCGCCACCGAGGCGGTGCTGGCGGCGACGTTGTGGCTGGGGCTGCGCCGCGCCACCGCTCCGCCGGCGTGAGCCGCGCGTCGCATTGCCGCCATTGCGACCCGTATGGCACAGTGCCGGCTCATCCAGCCGCCGATCGCATGAGGGGACATGCGATGCCGCGTGCGGCGCTGTGCCGGGCTGGTGACTCCCTTGTACCCGAACACGGCGATGGATCCGATGCCTGGCAGAGACGATGTGCGTGACCGTGGCGACGATGCGTCGCTGGGCGACCTGGTGTTGGAACTGTTGCGTTTCTATCGACAGTTCGGCCGCCTGCTGATTCCGGTGGCCGTGCTGCTGGCGCTGGCTGCCGGCGTGCTGGTCGCGCTGCGCCCGCTCTACAGCGTCAGCGCGTTGCTGGACACGCCGCAGATGACCCTGGAACAGTGGCGGCGCCTGCAGCCGATGCTCTCGGACCGGCAACTGGTCGCCGATTCGGTGGCGGTCGCTGCCTTGCCGGCGGAACTGCGCGACCGCGTGCAGCGGCAATTCCAGCAGCCGCGCTACTGGGAGGCGCAGGTGCAGTACCGCAGTGCGATCGAGCGCGACGATATCCGCCAGCAGGTCAATATCGATCCGAAGACGGTCGGTGCGTTGGGCCTGGAGGTGACGTTGCGCGCACGCGACGATGCGTCCGCCACGCAGCAGTTGCAGGCGATCGCCCTGCACGTGCGCCAGGCGATGCTGTGGGGCGGCCTGCGCGATGCCTTGGACGGCATGCGCCAGCAGACGCTGGAGAAGCGGCCGGAACTGCAGATCGCGCAGATCCAGCAGCAGTTCGCCATCCAGCAGAGCACCCAGCAGGCGGCGGACATGCAGGCGTTGCTGGAGCGCTATCCGGAACTGCGGCGCAGCGAGGTCAACACGGTCGTCTCGGTCGGCGACGGCGGCGGCAAGTATCTGTCGCCGCTGGCGCAGATCGTGGCGCTGCAGGCCACCATCACCGAGACCCGGGCCAATCTGCGCCAGGGCCAGCGCGAACTCGAACAGCTCGATTGGAAGCGGCGTTTCCTCGCGTGCGCCGATCGGCGCGCCGCCACCCTGCATTCGGGCAAGGCGCTCGCATCCTGGTTGCAGGCGTGCCGGACGGCGGTCTTCGCCGATGGCGCGGAGACGGAGTCGGCGCGCCTGCAGGTGGCGCGCGAGATCGAACTGACCCTGGCGCAGCACCTCGGCCGGTCGCAACAGGTGCGTTACCGGGCGTTGCCGGCGCTGTCGACGGTGCCGGTGCCGGCGCGGCGACCGCTGTTGGTTGCGGTCGCGGTGTTCGCCGGTGCGCTGCTGGCGATGTCGCTGGGACTCGGCATCTACGTCGCGGCCCGGCGCCTGCACGATCCGTCCGCGTGGTCGCCGCAGCGCGATCCGCTGTTCGCCTGGTTGCCGGCCGCGATGCGGCGCCGGCTGCTGCCCGACGACGCATCGCCGCGTGCGTCGGAGCGATCGTGAGACGGGTGCTGGTGACCGGCGCCGCCGGCATGATCGGTCGCCGCCTGGCCACGGCGCTGTTGCAGCGCGGCGATGCGGTCGCCGGCCTGGACGATCTGTCCAGCGGCATGGCCATGCCGGATGGCCTGCACGTCGCGGCCGTCGCCGACATCCGCGACACCGCCGCGGTGACCGCCTGCCTGCGCACGTTCCGTGCCGACGCGGTGGTGCATCTGGCGGCGGTCCACCATATCCCGACCTGCGAACTGCAGCGCATGCACTGCCTGCAGGTCAACGTGGTCGGCACCGAGAGCGTGCTGCAGGCCGCCGACGCCGCCGACGTGCAGCACGTGCTGATCGCCTCCAGCGGAGCGGTGTACGCCTGGGGCGAGGAGGCGTTGGACGAAGCCGGCAGTCCCACCGAGGCGCGCGACAACTACGCGCTGTCCAAGCTCTGCAACGAAAGCCAGTTGCGCCTGTGGTGCGCGCGCGGCCACGGGCGCCGCGGCCGCGTGGCGCGGCTGTTCAACTGCATCGCCCACGACGATCCGAACGCGCATCTGATTCCCGAGGTGCTGGCGCAACTGGCGGCCGATCCGGCGCCGGCGCCGCTGGTGCGGCTGGGCAACCTGCAGCCGCGCCGCGATTATCTGCATGCCGACGATGCCGCCGCGGGGCTGCTGGCGCTGCTCGACGATGCGCGGCCGCAGCCGGCCTACGATGTCTTCAATCTGTGCTCGGGCGTGGAACACGCGGTCGGCGACCTGGTGGCGGAAATCGGCGCGTTGCTCGGCCGCGCACCGCAGGTGCAGGTGGATCCGCAGCGGCAGCGTCCGCACGACCGGGCGCATCAGCTCGGCAACCCGGCCAAGGCTGCCGCGATCCTGGGCTGGCGCACGCGCTGGACCCTGCGCGAGGCGTTGCGGCGTACGCTCGCGCCGGAGCAGGCCGCGGACGCGCGCGTCGGCGGATGAGCGGTCGCGACCGGATCGATCCATCCGCAGCCGATCCGCTGCTGCAGTCGGTACCGGACATCGTTCACGGCGGCGTTCCCGCCACCGCGCGGAGTGCGTCGCCCACTTTCGGCGCGGACCAGGCGCGATCCGTCGTCGGCGTGGCCAGGCGCATCCTCGTGCACCATTGCGCTGGTCGGGATCGAGCCTGGATACTCGGATGCGTGCGCTTCCGGCCCGACGCAAGGTGTCCGACTTGTCTGTAACGATCATCGAACGCCTCAAGCTCGCCTATCGCGGCCTCCGCGTCGGCGCGAATCTGCATCGCAACGATGCCCTGGGCGCGCTGTATCGCGCCTGGGCCTACGTGCATGCCACCCAGCTTGCTGGCGACTACTACGAGTTCGGCGTGTACCGCGGCAACAGCCTGGCACATGCATGGCTGTGCTATCGGCACCAGCGGCGGCGCATCGAGCGCAGCGCCGGCTTGCCCTTCCAGCATCAGGGCACGGTGTTGGGCTTTCTGGGTCAGCGGCCGCGGTTCTACGGCTTCGACACCTTTGCCGGCATGCCGCGCAATGCCGAAGGCGAGGACAGCCTGGCCACCGGCAGTTTCCATGCCGCGCAGTCCGAGGCGCAGGCGCGCTGCGCCGCGGTGGGGCTGCGCGCGCCGGACCTGCAGCTGGTGCCTGGCCTGTTCGCCGACAACGCACATGCCGTCGGCCACACCCAGGCAGCGATCGTGAACCTGGATTGCGACCTGTACGCCTCGGCGTGCGACGCCCTGGCGCTGATTGCGCCGCGCTTGGTCCAGGGCAGTGTGCTGCTGTGCGACGACTACGATCTGTTCCAGGCCGATCGCCAGCGCGGCGAACGGCGCGCCCTGCAGGAATGCGCTGACCGGTGCGGCATCGAGTTCGAGCCGTGGTTCGCCTACGGCGCGGCCTCGCGGGCCTTTCTGTGTCATGTGCCGGCGCCCGGATCCCTCGCCCGCCCATGAGCGCGGCCGCGCGCATGCACGCGGGATTCGTCTCCGGCGCGTTGCTGTACGCGCTCGGGCAGGGATGCGCGTTGCTGTTCCAATGGCTGCTGTTGCGCCAGTTCGGCCTGCAGGGCTACGGCGACGTTGGGCTGGCGCATCTGGGACTGACGACGGTGCTGTTTCTGGCGGACCTGGGCTACGCCTCGCTGTTCCTGCGCGAGGACCCGGTGGCGCCGGCGTGGGAGACGCGCTGGCGGCAGGCGCTGCGCCACCGGCTGCTGACCACCCTGGTGCTGGACCTGGCCTGGGTCGCCGCGGCCGGATGGTCCTGGCAGTGGCATGGCGCCGGCTTCGGGTACGTGCTGGCGGTGCTGCCGGCGACCGTGTTCGGCCTGGTCGGCTATTCGGCGCCGTTGCTGGCGCAGGGGAGGCGGCTGGCGGGGTTCGCCGTGCAGCAGGTGGCGATGCCGGTGGCGATCGTGGCCTGGCTGCTGCTGCGGCCCTTGCCGGGCTGCGGCGGAGCCGCCGGTGCCGGCATCGCCGTGAGCATCGGCTATCTGGCGCAGGCGCTGGTCAACCAGGCGGTGTTCGCCGCGCCGCTGCGCCTGCTGTGGCCGCAGCGCGGCCAGGGCCGCCACCTGCTGGGGACGTCGGTGCAGCTGTCGCTGCTGGGGATCGTCGGCATCCTGCACGACCGCCTGACGCCGCTGCTGTTGGCGGCGGTGGCGCCGGGCTTCCTGCCGGTGTATCTGTTCCTGGGTTATCTGCTCAACGGTGCCAGCGGCGTGTTCAATCAGTTCAATCGTCTGCTGTTGGCCGAGGCCGCCAGCGCGGCCGGTCAGCGCTGGGCGCAGTCGCTGATTTCGCTGGTGCTGGGCGGCGCGGCGCTGGCGGCGCTGCTGCTGCCGCTTGCGGTGGCGGCCTGGGGCAGTGCCGAACAGCGGGCCTGGTGGCCATGGACGACGCCGGTGTTGGCCGGTGGCGCGACCGTGCTGCTCAGCGGTGTGCTGGCGGCGCTGTTGATCGGGCGCCATCGCGAGCGTGCGCTGTTGCGCCTGCTGCTGATCGGGTTGCTGTGCAGCGCGGTGCTGCAGCTGGCCGCTGCGGCATGGGCGGCGCCGCAGTGGCTGCTATGGGGGCGGCTGCTGTGCCTGTTGGGCATCGCCGCGGTGAGCCTGCATCTGTGCGGCCTGCGCCTCAACGGCGGGGGCGTTGCGGCGCTGCTCTCGGCATTGCTGGCGGCCTCGCTCTGGGGTGGCCGGATCGGCTGGACGCTGGCGGCGGTACTGCTGCTGCCGGTGCTGTGGACGGCGTGGCGCCAGCGCAGCCTGTTCGCGCCCGTGCCGGAGCGCGCGGCGTGACGCGGTCGTCGAGGTGCGCTGTCGTGTCGCGCCGCGGCGTAGGGGCAAGGAGGCGCGCATGTGCGGCATAGTCGCGTTGCGCGATTTCGGCGACGGCGCAGCGCTGCAGACGCAGGCCGAACGCGCGCTGGACGCGTTGGCCCGGCGCGGGCCGGATGCGCAGGGACTGCTCTGTACGCAGCAACCGGTGCCGACCGCGCTGGGCCACCGCCGCCTGGCCATCCTCGACCTGAGCGAGGCGGCGACGCAGCCGATGCGCTGCGCCGAGACCGGCAACGCGGTGGTGTTCAACGGCGAGATCTACAACTTCCTGGAATTGCGCCGCGAGCTGGAGGCGCTCGGCCACCGCTTCCGCACCGACAGCGATACCGAGGTGCTGCTGCACGGCTGGCGCGCCTGGGGCGAAGACCTGTTCGCGCGCTGCAACGGCATGTGGGCGATCGTGCTGCTGGAGCAGGCGAGCGGCGACCTGATCTATTGCCGCGATCGACTCGGGGTGAAGCCGCTGTATCTGCATCACGACGGCCGCCAACTGCTGCTGGCCAGCGAGATCCGCGCCATCGCCGCGGCGCTGGGCGGTTATCCGCCGCCCAATCCCGCTGCGATCTTCGATTTCCTGGTCGCCGGCCTGTCCGATCATCGCGGCGAGACGTTCTATGCCGGCATCCGCGCGGTGCCGCCCGGATGGGTGTACCGCGTCGCGGCGGACGGCCACAGCCGCCGCCACCGCTACCATCGCTGGCCGCTGCCGGGCGAGGCGGCACCGCTCGATGCCGAGGCGACGCAGGCGCTGCTGGAGGACGCCACGCGGCTGCGCCTGCGCTCGGACGTGCCGACGGTGACGCTGCTGTCGGGCGGGCTGGACAGCGCGATCCTGACCCGGCTCAGCCTCAGCGCCGCCGATGCGCCGCGCACCTGCTTCGCCGGCGCCTACACCTATGGCTACCGCGATGCCGAGCAGGCGCGCTTCGACGAGGTCGCGGCCGCGTCGGGGCTGATGGCCGAGTGGGGCGAGGCGGCGCGCCACCGCGTGCATCGGGCGCATGCGCTCCCGTCGCAAGACGAGTTGCTGGAGCTGGTGCGCGCGCAGGAGGAGCCGTTCTGCACGCCGTCGATCCTGGCCAGCTTCCGCATGTACCGGGCGATCCGCGACGCCGGCTACACCGTGGTGCTCAACGGCGAGGGCGCCGACGAACTGTTCGGCGGCTATGTCCGCCTGTATCTCGCCTTGCGCGCGCGCAGCGCGCTGCACGGCCTGCGCCTGCCGACCCTGGCGCGCCTGCTCGGCAGCGGTGCGGTGGATCCGCGCTTGCTGCTCAACCGCCTGACCTGGGATCTGCCGGCGGGTCCGCTCGGGGCGCTGTTGCGCCGCTACCGGCCGAGCGTGGCCAGCATGTCCGCGGCGCTGTGGCACGACCAGGCGCCGCGCTTTCAGGCGTTGCAGGCCGATCGCCGCGGCGACGTGCAGGCGCGCCTGCGCGCCGACGTGCTGGCGACCAACCTGCCGATGATCCTGCGCATGACCGATCGCAACAGCATGCACTCGGGTGTGGAGGTGCGCGCGCCGTTCCTGGATTACCGCGTGGTGGAACGCGCGCTGGCCACCCCCGCGGATCGGCGCATGGGCGATTACCATGGCAAGGCGCTGCTGCGCCAGGCGTTTTCCGGCACCTTGCCGCAACGCCTGGTCGGCCAGCGCAAGAGCACCGGGTTCGGCCATGCCGAGCAGTTCCTGGTCGACCGCATGCCGCTGCAGCCGATCCTGGCGGCCTTGCCGCCGGAACTGGGCGAATTCCTGGACCTGGCCGCATTGCGCCGCCACTGGCAGCGCGGCGAGGCGCACAGCACGCTGTGGTTCGCCGTGTCGGTCGCGCTGTGGTATCGGAGCATCTATGGCTGAGGTCGGACGTGCGCCGATGGAACTGGCCGCCGACGACGGCGCCTGCCGCTGCTGCGGCGCCACCACGCGGCAACGCGGGGTGTGGCCGGAGGTCTATGCCGACACCGGCCAGGAATTGCGCCGCTGCGGCCATTGCGCCGCGGCCTATCTGGCGCCGGACTTCACCGAGGAGACGCTGGCGCGGTTCTACGCGCACGATTACCGCCGGCTGTTCCCGGCCGAATCGCCGTGGCGCAGCGAGGCGCGCTTCTTCGCCTGGCGCGGCGATCGTCCGATCGCGCAGCGCCGGCTGCAGTGGATCGCGCCGCAGCTGGCGACCGGTGCGCGGTTGCTGGAAATGGGCTCGGGCTTCGGCGCCTTTCTCGGTGTCGCCGCCGCAGCGCGCCCGGATCTGCACCTGTCTGCGATCGAACCGGACCTGGAGCACCGTGCACGGCTGCTCGGCGACGCGCGCGTGGCATTCGTGGCGGATCTGCAGGCAGTGGCCGATGCCAGCGTCGACGCGGTGGTGGCGTTTCACGTGCTGGAGCATCTGCCCGATCCGCGGGGGTTCCTGCAGACGCTGGTGCGGGTGCTGGTGCCGGGAGGAACCGCCTGGATCGAGGTGCCGGACGTGATGAGCGATTGGCGCTCGCGCAACTATGTGCAACCGGCGCACCTGAGTTACTTCTCCGCCGCCTTGCTGCAGCGGCTGGCGCTGAGCGCCGGGCTGGAGGTGGTGCAGTGCGGGGCGCATCCGGCCGGCGGCGCGCTGGCCGACAATCTGTGGATGCAGTTGCGGCGGCCGCCGCACCCATGCGCCATGCCGTTGGCGGCCGCCGACGCGGAGGAGGTGCGCCGGCTCGATGCGCGGCTGGACAGCGTCGGCTGGGGCCTGCGCGACCGCCTGCGGCGCGCGCTCAAGCGCGCGATCGTGCGCGTGTTCGGCCCCGGCTTGCCCGGCGAAGTGCAACGCTGGCGCGGACGCCGCCACGTCCGGGAGGCGATGCGCGATGCGCTTCGCTGAGTTCCAGCAGGCGCTGCAGGCGCACTACGGCGAAGAGGCCGCGGCGGCGCGTCACGAACTGTATTTCCTCGCCCGGCGCGGGCGCGGCGCGGTGGTGCGCGGGTTCGTGGCGGCAGTGCGCGATGCCTGGCTGTGCTGGCGCCTGCCGCGCGCGTCGGCACCGCTGGCCGCCTGGGTGGCGCTGGCGACGCTGCCCGGCGCCAACGGCTGGGGCGCGCTGGCGCCGTGCGTGGCCGATCTGGCGCAACGCGGCATCGCCTGCAGCGTGTTGATCCATCCGCGCCTGCGCGGCCGCGTCGCCGGGCACCTGCCGGCGCGCCCGGCGGCGGCGGCCTGGCGCCACGCCGCCGGCGCCTGGCGACTGCGGCAGGCATCGGCAGGCGCGGCGCCGCTGTCGCCCTGGCTGGTGCGCTGCGGCGTGTTCCGGCAACGCCTGTGGCGCGGCGCCTGGGCGCGCACCCTGGCCGCGCGTGGCCAGGCGACGCTGCTGCTGCACAACGACTTCGACCTGTACGCGGTGGCCGCGCAACAGGCCGCGGGCGCCGGCTGGCGCAGCGTCTGCGTGCAGCACGGCCTGCCCACCGACGAGTTCTTTCCGGTGCGCGCGCAGCGGCACCTGGTGTGGGGACCGAGCAGCGCGCAGGCGTTCGTGCGCCATGGCGTGGCGTCGCAGGCGCTTGGCTATGGCCCGGCGCTGCTGCAGCCCGAGGCTTCTGTAGAGCGCGCAGCGGATGCTCCGTCGCCAGCGGCGCTGTTCCTGGTCTCGCAGACGCATACGCCGATCTATGGGCGCCCGCTCGCGGCGGACTTCCTGGCGCTGGCGCAGGCACTGGCGCAGGACGACGGCCCCGCGCTGCAGATCCTGCTGCACCCGGAAGAGGTGCGCGGCGGCCATCCTTATGCTGCGCCGGCGCTGGCGGCACGGTGCCGGCCTCCGCCGCATGCACTGCTGGAGGCCGCCGCGGCGCCGGCAATCGTGATCGGTTTCTGCTCCACCGCGCTGCTGCAGGCCGCCTGCTGTGGCCATTACGTCGTCGGCCTGGCCTGGGCAGCGACGCAATCGCTGGATGCGCTCGCGGTCGGGCGTCCGCCCACGCAGGTGGACGATGCGGCGGCGCTGTGTGCGTTGATCGAGCGGCTGTGCACGGATGCGTCGGCACGCCGGCAGTTGCTGGCGGAGCAGACGCAGTGGCTGCGCCAGACCTTCGCCAGCGATCCGAACTGGCCGCAGCGCCTGGGAGCGAGCGCGTGAGGCGGCTTGGTGTGGTGCTGCTGATCCTGTGGATCCATCTCGGCGATCTGCTGGTGGCCTGGCTGTACGGCGGCGGCGCGGTGCCGCAGGCGGCCTGGCTGCGACCGCTGCGCGATGCGACGGTCCTGGGGCTGGCCGGGCTGTGCCTGCTGAGCGTGCGCATGCCGCGGCCGATGCTGGTGTCGGTGCTGGTGTTCGGCGCGCTGGCGGCTGCGTACGCGCCGCTCGGCTATGCGCATGGGCTGCCGGCCGGCATCGTCGTGGGATCGTTCGGCGTGGTGATGGTTCCGATCCTGTTCCTGTTGGCCGGTTACGGCGCCATGCCGCAGCCGCGGGACCTGCGCACCGCCACGCGCACGCTGGTGTGGTTGGGCGTGGCCAGTGCCCTGTTCGGCGCCTGGGATCTGACCCATACCGACTTCTGGGTGAGGCAGGTGCGCTTGCCGGACTACCTGCAACAGGTCAAGGGCGTCCTGCCGCAGGACACCGACCCGACCACCGGCCTGCCGTGGAACTTCTTCGGTGGCGAAGACTACGCGCGCCGCGCCGGCGGACTGCTTGCCGCGCCGTTGGGGCAGGGCCAGTTCCTGGTGACCGCCGCGCTGGCGGCGCTGGCGCTGTGGCAACGGCGCTGGCCGTGGCGGGCATTGCTGGCCTGTACCGGGTTGTTCGCGGGGATCTGGATGTCCGGCACCCGCGGCGCGATGCTGGCCGGCATCGTCGCCGTGCTCGGCTATGTGCTGACCGGGCGCGGCCTGGTGCGCTCGGCGCCGGCGCGCATCGCGCTGGCCGGCGCGTTCGGGCTGGCCGTGGCGGTGGCCTCCTACGGCATCGTGATGATGTCGGTGAACTTTCGCGACGGCTCCACCATCGGCCACTGGTGGGCATTGCAGCGCAATCTGTCCGACCTGCATGAGGTCGCGCTGTTCGGCGGCGGCTTGGGACGCCAGGGCGCCATCGCCGCGCGCCAGTCGCTGACCGACCTCGGTGGCGGCGAAGGCGCCATCTTCAGCATCGCCTACCAGATGGGCGTGCCGGCGGCGCTGCTGTTCCTGGGGTTCATCGGCTGGTGCCTGCGGATCCTGTGGCGTGCCTATCGCCAGGACGACGACCGCCTGGCGTTGGCCACGTTCTGGTTGCTGTGCGGCATGGCGACCACCCTGGTGTCCTCGGACAACGCCTTGACCGTGTCCGGCGCGGGCGGCTTCTGGTTGTTGCTCGGCGGCGTGCTGCGGCACTGCCGGATGCGGGCGCGTGCGGTCCAGGTGCGCAGCGCCGATCTGCCGCGCGCTGCGGCGGAGGCCTGAGCATGCGCATTCTGCACGTGTACAAGGATTTCGCGCCGCTGCGCGGCGGCGGCGGCGTGGCGCGGCACATCCATGGCCTGGCGGTGCTGGCGGCGCAGGCCGGACATGCGGTGCGGGTGGCCGCGCCGGCGGCGGAAGACCCGGGCAGGCCCGACTACGCCGCGGTGCGGGTCGCCGCAACCGGGTTGTGGCCGCACATCGGCTGGGCCGACGTGGTGCACGTGCACGGCGCACGCACGCCGATCGCGGCGCTGGCGGCGCTGCTGGCGCGCTGCCGCGGCAAACGCGTGGTGTACACGCCGCACTGCTATTACGATGCTGCGCCCAGCCTGGGCAAGCACCTGCGCAAGCGCCTCTGGGATGCGCTGGTGGAACGTCCGCTGCTGCGGCGCGCCGATTGCGTGGTGCTGCTGTCGGCCTATTGGCGCGATTATCTGCAGGCGCGGCGGATGCCGGCCACGCGTGCGCTGCTGCTGCCCAACGCGGTGCTGGCCGCCGAGCTGCCCGCTGCCCCGGTCGAGGCCGCCACGCTGGCAGGCGCGCCGGCCCTGCTTTCGGTCGGCCGGCTGGATGCGGTGAAGCGCCTGCACGATGCGATCGCGTTGCTGGCGCAGCCGGGGATGGACGCGGCGGTGCTGCATCTGGTCGGACGCGGGCCCGATCGCGACCGCCTGCAGGCCTGTGCCCACGCGCAAGGCGTGGCCGCACGTGTGCGCTTCCACGGCTTCGTCGCCGATGCCGCCGTCGCGGCGATGGCCGCGCGCGCCGACGCATTCGTGCTGCCGTCGGCGGTGGAAGGCATGCCGACGGTGTTGATCGAAATGCTGCTGCTCGGCTGCCCGGTACTGGCCAGCGACATCCCCGGCAATCGCGCGATCCTGCAGCCATTGGGGTTACAGGACGCGCTGTATCCGCTGGGCGACATCGCAGCGCTGGTGGCGCGGGTCGCGGCGCTGCGCCGGCAACGCGTCGCGCCGCAGTTCATGGCGTCGGTGCGCGCCGGCTTCACCTGGGAGGGTATCCGGCCGCAGGTGCTGGCGCTGTACGATGCGCTGATCCCCGAGGAGCCTGCCCCTTGAATCCCAGTCCGCCGCGTCTGCGCTTCTTCGACTGCCCGCTGGATCTGCTCGCGCCTGCCGACCTGCTGCAACGGGCGCAGGCCGCGGCCGCCGGCGGCGCGCCACTGCGGATCGAGGGCCTGAACGTGGCCAAGCTGATCGATGCGCGCGCGCAGGCGCCGTTGCGCGCGGCGCTGGACGAGGCCGAACTGGTGCACATCGACGGCAGCGGCATCAGCATCGGCCTGCGCTGGATGGGCGTGGAGCCGCCGCCGCGGCGCGCCGGCATCGATCTGATGCAGGACTTGTGCGCGCAGGCCGCGCAGTCCGGAGACGGCGTGTATCTGCTGGGCGCGCGGCCGGCGGTGGTCGCGGCCGCGGCCGAGCGCCTGCGCGCGGCCGCGCCGGGACTGCGCATCGTCGGCGCCCGCGACGGCTATTTCGGCGAGGCCGAGGTGCCGCAGGTGGTCGCGGCGATTCGCGCGTCGGGCGCACGCTACCTGTTCGTCGGCATCAGTTCGCCGAAGAAGGAACTGTTCCTGCAGCGGCACTGGTCCGGCCTGGGGGTGGCGGTGGCGATGGGCGTCGGCGGATCGTTCGATGTGCTGTCCGGCATGCTGCCGCGCGCGCCGCTGCTGATGCAGCGGTTCGGCATGGAGTGGCTGTTCCGGCTGGCGCTGGAGCCGCGGCGCCTGGGCTGGCGCTACGTCCGCACCAATTTCCTGTATCTGCTCCTGCTGCTGCGTGCGCGCCTGAACCGGCGCTACCGCGCGCGCGCGGCGATCCGCGAACCGGCATGAGCGCACTGGCATGAGCGCACCGGCGACGGGCGCGTCCGCCGCCGACGCGCGCGCGCCGCAGCCGCTGGCGGTCGCGGCGTGCCTGGGCGTGTACCTGCTGTTCTGCCTGCAGCAGGTGGTGCTGACCGGTCGCTACTTCGGCGTGGGCCTGTCGCTGGGCTCGATGGCGATCCGCGCGTTCGTGCTGGGCGTCGCGGTCTGGGCGGTGTGGCGGCATGGCGTACCCGCGATCCTGCGCAGGCCCTTGCTGGCGATCCTGGCCTGCCTGGCCGCGCTGGCCGCGTCGGTGCTGGCATCGGGGCATCCCGAGCTGGCGTTCAAGTTCGCCGTGCGCTACGCCACCGCCTTGCTCGCCCTGTGGGCGATGCTCAACCTCGCGCTCGCCTGCCCGCGCTGGCCGCGCGCGGCGACGCTGGCGGCGCTGATCGCGCTGTGGTGGAACCTGGCGCTGGGGCTGGCGGTGCGCCTGCACTTGCCGCCGGCGCTGCGCCTGTCGTTGGCCTTCCACGCCGAGGACAGCTTCAAGTATCTGCCGCGGATCTCCGGCATGTACGAGCATCCCGCGCTGCTGGCGGCGAGCGCGGTGGTGGTGGCCGCGCTGGTCCTGCAGTGCTGGCGCAGCGGTGCGCTGGGGCGCTTTGCGCTGGCCATGGCGCTGCTGGGCGCGGTGCTGGCGCTGGCGCTGACCCAGGTGCGCAACCCGCTGTTGCCGGTCGGCGCGCTGCTGCTGTGGTGGGCGTGGCCGCGCCGCGGCGCCTCGCGCGGCCGCCGCCAAGCGGCCGTGTTCGCGCTGCTGGGTCTGCTGGGGCTGGCCGGCTTCGTGCTGTGGCAGCGCTATGCGGACATGACCAGCGCGGTGCACGAAAGCACGCTCACTGCGGTGTCGCTGGGCCGCACCTATCTGTGGGCTGGCGCGTTCGAGGCCTGGCGCAGCCACCCGTGGTTCGGGCTGGGCGCCGGGGTCTTCCAGTTCCTGGTGCCGGACTACACCGGCGGCCGCTTCGACCGCGGCGAACTGCATGCGCACAATCTGCTGCTGGCGGTGCTGTCGGAAACCGGGCTGTGCGGGCTTGTCGCCTGCCTGGGCTTGCTGGTGGCCGTGTGGTCGCCGTTGCTGCGGCAGGTGCGAACGCGCGCCTGGGCGCTGCTGTGGCTGGTTCTGCTGCTGGGCCTGGGCGTGTTCGACGTCTACCTGCAGTTCTATGCGTTCTCGCTGCATGCGGCGCTGGCGGTGGCGGCGCAGTACGCCAGCGTGTCCGCGCCGGCGCGATCGCCTGAGCCGTGCCGTCAGCGTGCGGCCTGACGCAGCGGCGCCCGTTCCGAGGCGCGTTGCCCGGCCTGGGTATTCGCCAACAAGGTGTCGAGCACGTCGCGATAGGCATGGCCGTCGCCGAACGGGTTGCGCCATGCCACCTCACGCGCCAGCAGTGCGTCGGCGGCCGCGCGCAGGCCGGGTGCGTCCAGGCTCAACGGCAGCTCCGCGCCGCCGACCTGCAGGGTCTCCGGCCGCTCGGTGTTGGTGCGCAGCACCAGGCACTTGCGCTGGAGGATGCAGGCTTCCTCCTGGATGCCGCCGCTGTCGGTCATGATCAGCGACGCGCCCTGCTGCAATGCCAGCATGTCCAGATAGCCGACGGGCCCGATCGCGCGCAGGCAGCGATGCCGCGCCGAGGCCGCATTGCCCATGCTCGCCAGGCGCGGATGCATCGGGAACACCAACGGCACGCCGGCGTCCTCGGAGATCGCGGCCACCGCCTGCATCAGCGCGGCGAAATGCTGCGGATCGTCGGTATTGGAACGCCGGTGGCAGGTCAGCAGGTGATAGCCGCCCTGGTGCAGGCCCAGCCGCTGCAGGATGTCCGAGCGCCGCAGCGCGGTGCGCGCATGCGCCAGGGTCGCATCCGCCACGGTGTTGCCGGTGACCCGGATGTTCGCCGCCGGCAGGCCTTCCTCGCGCAGGATCTGCGCCTGCAGCGCAGTCGGGCAGAACAGGTGGTCGGACATGTGGTCGATCAGCACCCGATTCACTTCCTCGGGCATGCTGCGGTCGCGGCTGCGCAACCCCGCTTCCACGTGCGCCACCGCGATGCCGAGCTTGTTGGCGGTCATGGCGCCGGCCAGCGCGCTGTTGGTGTCGCCCTGCACTACCACCACGTCCGGTCGGGTGCGTTCCAGCACCGGTTCGATGCCGCACAGCATGCGCCCGATCTGGGTGGCGTGCGGCGCCGAGCCGACCCCGAGGTTGTAGTGGGCGCGCGGCAGGTCCAGTTCGTCGAAGAAGATGCGGTCCATCGTCTCGGCGTAGTGCTGGTTGGTATGCACGATCGAGAAGCGCAGGCCGTCGCGCAGGCTGGCGGCGATCAGCGAGGCCAGTTTGATGATCTCCGGGCGGGTGCCGAGAACGTAGCTGATGTGCATCGGATTCGGACTCCCCCGGTCCTGCGGTCAATAAGCGTCGCGGTCGAACAGCACGATCGCCGCCGTCTGCGCGATGATGCTCAGGTCCAGCCACAGCGACCAGTGCTGGATGTAGTACAGGTCGTAGTCGATGCGCTTGCGCATCTTCTCCACGGTATCCGTCTCGCCGCGCAGCCCGTTCACCTGCGCCCAGCCAGTGATGCCGGGCTTGACCCGGTGGCGTTGCAGGTAGTTCGGCACCAGGTCCTGGTATTGCGCGTTGTGCGCCAGCGCGTGCGGACGCGGACCGACGATGGACATGCGCCCCTGCAGCACATTGAAGAACTGCGGCAGCTCGTCCAGGCTGGTGCGGCGCATGAATGCGCCGAAGCGGGTCACCCGCGGATCGCCGCGCTGGGTCTGCGGCGCGGCATCGTCGGTGTCGTGCAGACGCATGCTGCGGAATTTCCACAGTTCGAACGGTTGCCCGTCCCAGCCGTGCCGCGTCTGCCGGAACAGCACCGGCCCCGGCCCGGACAGCTTGACGCCCAGCGCCAGAATCAGCAGCAGCGGGCTGCTCAGCAGCAGGATCAGCGTGGCCAGCAGCTTGTCGGTGACGTCCTTGAGCCATTGCGCGGTGCGCGACAGCGGCCGCACCGACAGCTCCAGCAGCGGCGTCCCTGCCACCTCGGCGATGCCGTGGTGGATCATGCCGAAAGCGAAAATGTCCGGGACCCAGCGCACGTCCACGCTGCTGGCGTCGAGCTGGCGCATGCTCTCGCGGATCAGCGCCTCCTCGCGCATCGGCCAGGTCAGCCACACTTCGGCGATGCCGTGCAGGTCCAGCCATTGCGGCAGCGCCGCGAGGTCGCCGCCGCGGATCGCCGTCGGCGACGGCACCCACTGCAGTCCGGACCATGGCCCCTGGCTGATCCGCGCGCCGAGTTGCTCGACCCGTTCCGGCGGGCCCAGCACCGCGATGCGGCGCGTGCCCACGCCATGCCGGTGCAGCCAGCGCAGCAGCCGGTCCGCGGCCACGCGCACCCCGACCAGGCCGAATGCGCCGATCACCGCCCAATACAGGAACCACAAGCGCGAGAAGCTGGGGCCGGTCTTGCTCAGGAAGCTCAGCGACGCGAGCACGCCCAGCACCACGCCCCAGCCGAGCAGCAACCGGCCCAGCATCATCGTCGGCAGTGCCAGGCGCCAACTGCGGTACAGCGCCAGTTGCGAGAACACCAGCAGCGCCAGCGCCGCGCCGGCCAGCAGGGCATACGGGTAGCGTGGCGCCTCCGGCAGGCTCGCCTGGCTCACGCGCACGGCATAGGCCAGCAGGCCGCTGCCGACCACCACCGCGGCATCGGCCACCTTCAGCAGCGTCGCCGCCAGCGCCATCGCATCGCCGACCACGCCCGATGCCGCCGCCCGCGGCAGCGGCCCGCCCAGCAGTCTCATGCGTGTTGGCTCCGCGCATGTCGCGAAGGCATTGCGTTGTTCCCGTGCGTCCCCAAGGTGCTCCTCATCCCCATTCCCTGTCGGCCGTCCCGCGCCTCTCGCAGACCGTGCGGTACAGCGCCAGATAGGCGTCGACCATGCTGTCGGCGGTGAACAACCGCCGGTATCGCGCTTCCGCGTGCCCCCCAAAGGCCGCGGCGATGTGTGGATGGTCCCATAGATAGCGCATCGCGTCGCGCAAGGCCACCGGATCGGCCGGCGGCACCACCAGGCCGGTCTCGCCATCGACGTTGACGAAGCTGGTGCCAGTGCCGATCTCGCAGGAAATCATCGGCCTGGCGTGCATCGCCGCTTCCAGCAGGGAAAGGCCGAACGCTTCCGAGCGAAGATGGGATGGGAACACCAATGCCGCGCAGGCGCCCAGCAGGGCGTGCTTGTCGGCCTCGTCCACGGCGCCGAGGAAATGCACGTGGGTCAGCCCCAGCGCCTGCGCCTGGGCGCGCAAGGCCGGCGCTTCGGGGCCGTCGCCGACGATCGCGATCGGGATCTGCAGTCCCTGCGCGGCCTGCAGCAGAAACCGCAGCCCCTTGTAGTAGCGCAGTACCCCGACGAACAGCAGGAAGCGCGGACCCAGGCGCGCGCGCCACGCCTCCATCCGCTGTGGCGAGACCGCGTGTTGCGGCGCGGCATCCAGGCCGATGGGAATGACGCTGACTTTGGCGCGGTGTTCGGCCAGGATGGCGCTGCTGGCCAGGTAGTTCGGCGAGGTGGCGACGATGCGGTCGACGCTGCGCAGAAAGCGCCGCTGCAGCGGCCGGTACAGGCGCAGCAGCTGCCGTTGCCGCACGATGTCCGAATGGTAGGTCAGCACCGAGGGGGTGCCCGCCGAGGCGGCGAAGTGCAGGGCGTCCATGAACGGCCACGGGAAGTGGTAATGGATCAGGTCGGCGCGGCGCGCCAGTTGCGCGTAGCGTCGCACCAGGCCGAGCGAGACCGGCATCGAGGCGAACTCGGCGCTGCGCCGCAGCCGATGCAGCGTATAGCCGGCATGGATCCGGGTGCCGGCATGCGCAGCGTCGCCGCACAGCGCCAGGACCTCGCTGTGCACCCCGCGTGCCTGGGCATGCTGCGCCAGCGTATGCA
Organism: Xanthomonas sp. D-109; assembly: GCF_017746095.1. NCBI lineage: Bacteria > Pseudomonadati > Pseudomonadota > Gammaproteobacteria > Lysobacterales > Lysobacteraceae > Xanthomonas > Xanthomonas sp. D-109. Next base: position 244,550 of record NZ_JAGHWV010000014.1, on the reverse strand, counting down.
CCACCCGCTCGATCCCGCCGATGGAGTCGGGCAGGGCGGTCTTGTAGACATGCAGGACGCGCATCAGCCCGGGGCTCCGTGGTTCATGCGCGCATCGCGTCGCGGTAGGCGTCGGCGGTGCGCTCGGCGCAGGTGCGCCAATCGAACTGCGCCCCGCGACGGCGCCCGGCCGCGCTCAGCGTCGCGCGCCACGCCGCATCCTCCAGGCCGCGGGCGAGCAAGCCGAGCAGGCCGTCCACATCGCGGGGATCGAACAGCGCCGCTGCATCGCCGGCGACCTCGGGCAGCGCCGCGGCATTGGAACACAGCACCGGCGTGCCGCTGCCCATCGCTTCCAGCACCGGCAGGCCGAAGCCCTCGTAAAGCGACGGGAACACAAACAGCCGCGCACCGGCGACCAGCGCCGGCAGACAGGCCTGCTCCACGTAGCCCAGGTAACGCAGCCAGCCCTCGCGTTGCGCCTGCGCCATGCGCTGGTGCAGCGCCTCGCTGTGCCAGCCCGGATGGCCGGCCACCACCAGCGGCCAGCGCGTGCGCAGCGCCGCCGGCAGCGCGGCATAGGCCTGCAGCAGCGCCTGCAGGTTCTTGCGTGGCTCGATCGTGCCCAGGAACAGCGTGTAGCCGTCGGCCTGCAGGCCCAGCGCCTGCAGCGGCGCCTGCAGCTCTTCCGCGCCATGCGGGCGGAAGGCCGCATGGCCGGCCAGCGGGATGGCGCGGATGCGCGCCAGCGGCCAGTCGAATTGCGTGGCAATTTCCTGCCGCGAGAATTCTGAAACAGTCAGGATCAACTGCGCGCGGCGCAGCGACAGCGCCAGTTCCTTGCGCATGTAGCGCACCCGGTCGGCACGATGGCACTCGGCCCAGCGATAGATCGAGACGTCGTGGAACGTGGCGACGCAGGGGCCGTCGAACGCCGGCAGGTAATAGTTGCAGCCATGGAACAGGGCCGGCGCCTGGCCGCGCAGCGCGCGCGACTTGGCCGCGTTGTGCAGCCGCCGGTAGACATCGACGGCCGGCCGGATGCCCGACAGGCGGTCGCGCAGCCACGGCACCAGCGTCGGTGCCGGTCCCGGTGACGGCAGGTCCTGGCGCAGGTGCCGGCCGTGCAGGAAGCGCAGCGATTCGATCTGCGGCAAGGCCGCCAACTGCGTGGCCAGTTCCTGCGTGTAGCGGCCGACGCCGGTCAGCGGATACCGGATCGACTCCGTCGCCAGGATTACGTGCATCGCAACCACGGTCGCATGCGACCCAAGGTGGGCCTGGCGACGCCGTGCCGCTCCTGCGCGCGCGCGGCGGTCGGCCAGAGCGCGGCCGCCGCCCGGCGCGGGGCGAGCGTCGGTATGGCGCTGCGTGGGACGTATTGCTGGGGCATCCTGGCTCCGGCTGGTTGAACCTAGAGTCTAGAACGAACCTGGGCCGCCCATGCAGTGGTCGATCGTTGGCAGCGGCGAGCGCCGGTCGAACACCGACGCAAAGCCGCTGCTGCCCGGCAGGTCCGTCGACGTCGTTCCCCCGGAGCGCATGCCAGCAGTGCGCGAGCATCGGATGCAGCGCCCTGGCCGGCCGTGGTTGGCACCCTGATTTCCATCATCGGCGCCAGGTTTCTTCGCTTTCGTCGCGACGGGCTGGCGGCGCCGGCCGCGGCGGCTATGCTCGCCGGCACCTCCTCTCGCCCCGGCCGCCATGCTCGCCAGCCTGTTCTTCCTCGTTCGCCTGTTGTGCGCCTGGGCCGGAGCGGTGATCGTGGCCGCCTTCGTCTGGGCCGGGTTGTTCTACGGCATGAATTCCGGGCCGGGCTGGCTGTTCGGGCTGCTGGCGATGCTGCTGATGCTGTCGGCGCTGATCGCCGGCATCACTCACCTGCGCAAGGTCTGGCTGATCGCCGGGCGCCTGGACTGGGGCACCCTGGCCAGCCGCCAGCGGCGCCAGATCGAGATCCCGCTGGACACCCGCGAGGCGTTCGCACTGCTGGATGCGGCGGTGCGTGAGTTGCCGCGGGTGGAGGAGGTGGAAAGCACGCTGGACAGCCTGCAGGTGCGCGCCAAGGTGCGCCGCATCGATCCCTACAACGGCCGCCCGCCGTCGCGCTGGAACCTGGCCGCGCGCTTCGCGGTCAAGCGCAACCAGGTGGTGGCGACGGTGACCCCGGGCACCGGCACCAGCAGCCTGACCCTGCTGCTGGAGCCGGACGCCAGCGCCTGGATCGACCTGTTCGCAGTCGACGAGGGCAGCAACTACGAGAACGCCGAAGCCTTGGGCCGCGCGCTGGCCCGGCGCGTGGCCGAACTGCGCCGCGACGAGCAGGCCGCCGCCGCGCAGGCCGCCACCGAGCAGGAACTGACCGTGGCGCGGCTGAACCTGCTGCACGCCCAGGTCGAGCCGCATTTCCTCTACAACACGCTGGCCAGTGCGCAGGTGCTGGCGCGCACGGATCCGCCGCGCGCCGACCTGATGCTGGGTTACCTGATCCAGTACCTGCGGCGTTCGCTGCCCAGCACCGAGGATGCGATGAGTTCGCTCGGCGACGAACTGGAACGGACCCAGGCCTACCTGGAGATCCTGCGCATCCGCATGGGCGCGCGCCTGCAACTGCAGGTGCAGGTACCGGAGACGATGAAGACGCTGCCGCTGCCGTCGATGATGCTGCAGACGCTGGTGGAGAACGCGATCAAGCACGGCCTGGAACCCAAGCCCGGCGGCGGCACCATCTGGATCCTGGCGCGTGCGGTCGACGACCACGTCACCCTGACCGTGGCCGACGACGGCCTGGGCTTCAACACCCAGTCCAGCGGCACCGGCATCGGCCTGAAGAACCTGCGCGAACGGCTGCGCCTCACCTATGGCGGCGCGGCGAGCTTCGCCATCGTCTCCAACTTCCCCAGCGGCGTGGCCGCCACCATCACCCTGCCGTGGCCGGCGGGGACGACCCAGACACCGCCGCCAGCGCCAGCGCCAGCGCCGGCACCGGTGGCGATGCACACGGGAGCGCACCATGACTGACGCGATCGTCGCCGAGGACGAAACCCTGCTGCGCGACGCGCTGGTCGCGTTGCTGGGCGAGGTGTGGCCGCAGCTGCGCATCGTCGCCGAGTGCGAAGACGGTGCCAGCGCGCTGGAACGCCTGGCCGAACTGCAGCCGCAGGTGGCGTTCCTGGACATCCGCATGCCCGGGCTGAGCGGCATCGAGGTGGCGCGTGCGCTGGGCGAACTGAGCCCGCACACGCAGGTGGTGTTCGTCACCGCCTACGACCAGTACGCCATCGACGCGTTCGAACACGGCGCGGTGGACTACCTGCTCAAGCCGATCGTGCGCGAGCGTCTGCAGGCCACGGTGCAGCGGCTGCAGGCGCGTGCGGCCCAGGGGCCGGATCCGGCGGTGCTCGATGCCTTGCTGCAGCGCCTGCAGCAGCGCCCGGCCGCACCGACGGCGCCACCGCCGCTGGCCTGGGTCACCGCCAGCAGTGGCCGCGAGACGCGGCTGATCCTGCTCGACGACGTGCTGTATTTCCAGGCCGACAGCAAGTACACCACGGTGCTCACCCGCGACGGCGAGGCGGTGCTGCGCACCTCGTTGCGCGAGTTGCTGGACGTGCTCGATCCGACCGCGTTCCGGCAGATCCATCGCTCCACCATCGTCAACCTCAAGGCGGTGGCCTCGGTGGTGCGCGAGGACACCGGCAAGGGCCGTCTGAAGCTGCGCCACCGCGACGAGGTCCTGACCGTCAGCCAGCCGTACATGAGCCTGTTCCGCGGCATGTAGCCGCGCTGCCCCTTCGCTTCGCCCTGGAAAAGGAATCTCGGTCATGCGCCTGCTCTCCTTGCTGTGGTCGTGCCTGCTCGGCCTGTTCGGCTGCCAGGGACATGCCGATCTGGACCTGTCCACGGGCGCCCGCCGCGAGACGGTGGTGCAGGTCAGCGAGCGCGGCGTGCCTCTGATCTTCAGCCGGACCACCTACCGTGATGGCGTGGCCACGTTCCGTTGCATCGACAGCCGCAGCGGGCGCTGCCACTACCAGGTCTATGCCGCCTGCACGGCAGCGCAGGCGGCGCCCGGCAGCGACGGCGCTGCCTGCAGTCCGCGCGTGCTGCAGGCCTTCGATCTGGCGGTCGGCCAGCGCCGCGAGATCGCCGGCCTGCCGCGCGATTTCCGCCAGTGCGTGGTGTCGGATGCTCCGGCGTCGGCCTGCGGGCGGGAGTGAGGGGCGACAGGGAAGGAACGATCGATACGATCTTCCGACACGTCCAGCGATGTCACGATGGCCGCGGCGGTTGTGGGAGGGACTTCAGTCCCGACAGCGCGTGCAACGAAGCTGCCGGACGACGTCCCGCGTCGCGACTGAAGTCGCTCCCACAGGAAGCGTTACCGCGCAGTTGTCGGACGTCCTGCGTTGCGGCTGAAGCCGCCGAGAGGCATTACCGGGAAGCTGTCGGATGACGTCATGCGTCGCGGCTGAAGCCGCTCCTACGTGATGCCTTGCTGCGGTCCGAACATCGGCACCGTAGGAGCGGCTTCAGCCGCGACCCGGATGCGAGGTCGACCGATACATCGCATCGCGTCGCCGCATTCGCCCTTGCACTCGAATGGCGCAATCAGCCCGCCGCTGTTGTGGGAGGGACTTCAGTCCCGACGCCTCTGCAACCGAATTGCCGAATAGCGCCTCGCTCGCGACCGACGCCGCTGACGCTCCAGCCGTCGGCCGCGCCGTGGGCGGTGTACTGCCGCCACAGCGAACCGCTGTGCCGCGGCACGTTGTACAGGCGGCTGCCGACGCTGCTGACGCGTTGACCACCGTCGTCGGTGACCACCGCATCGGTGTAGGCGTAGCCGCCGAACAGGCTCAGCCCATCGCCCAGGTCGGCGGCGGCGTTGAGCTCCAGGCCGCGGCTGCGCTGTTCGTCGGCAGCGCATCGCCACGCGCTGTCCACAAACGCAAAGCGACCGCCGGTGCGGTCGCTTTGCGGCGCGGTGACGCCGTTGAGGTGGTGCGCGTCGCGCGGGCGCGCGGCGGCCTCAGCCGGCGACGCGGAACACGCCGGGCTGGCCGCCGGGCGGCGTGCCTTCGAACTGGATCAGCGAGGCGACCAGTTCGGCATGCAGGCGGATGCGGCCCATCTCGCGCATGATCCGGATGTCCTCGTGGCGCAGTTCGCGATTGGCCACCACCTCGCGCTTGTAGGCGAGGATCTCCGGATACTTGCGCGCCATGTTCAGCGCGTCGGCCACGCACTCCACGGTGTCGGCATCGGCGGACAGCGGTTCGCGGCTGTTGAACGCGGTGAGCCAGCGCTCGAAACCGGCGGTGCGGTCGAACATGTTGGCGATGAACCAGATCACGAACAGGATCGCCACCCACGAGGTGACCACGATGACGATGCGCGAGAAGGTCAGGTGGTAGTCGTGCTGCCACAACTGCGCGGTGATCACGCCGAGCAGGATCAGCGAGATCGCCTGCCAGCCGATGATCGAGGCCACCAGCCATTGCTGCTTGGCCTTGGCCAGCAGGGCCACCTCTTCGCGGATCTGCGATTCGCTCTTGTGCTGCCAGTGCGCGACCTGTTCGGGAAACGAGCGCTGGTGCAGCGCGTTGTCCTCGAGCAGCAATCCCAAGCCTTTGAACAAAGCGAGCATGACGGGCTCCTTGCAGATGCGGTGACGGACGCGGAACGTCGGCGGGCGATCTTGAGGCAGCTTCTTTCTAGCACAGCGGCCGCAAAGTGCATGCTGCGGTCGCACATGCGGCGCGGCCGGCGTGCGCCATACGCCATCGCACGGCGCTGGCGCCGCCTCCGCTACCATCGGTGCATGCCCTCCCTGCTGCGCACCCTCTCCGCTCCGGCCACCACCCAGATCCGCCGCTGGGTGCTGGGCGCGTTCCCGCGCGAACGCGATGCCATCGACTACGACCAACCGCTCGGCGATGTGGGCCTGTTCGGTCCGGACAGCGTCACCTGGCGCATCCATGCCGAGTTTCCCGGGATGCTGGCCGGCGGGCTGTGTGCGCTGCTGCTGCAGACCCTGCACCCACTGGCGCTGGCCGGGGTCTACGACCACTCCAACTTCCGCGAGGACCTGGTCGGGCGCCTGCGCCGCACCACCCAGTTCGTCGCCGCCACCAGCTACGCGCCCATGGATGCGGCGCAGCGCCAGATCGCCCGCGTGCGCGCGATCCATGCGCGGGTGCGCGGCCACACGCCCGACGGGCGCGCCTACGCGGCCGACGATCCGGCGCTGCTGACCTGGGTGCACGTGACCGAGGCCTACGGCTTCCTGCAGGGCTACCGCCGCTATTGCCGCGCGGTGCCGACCGCGATCGCCGACCGCTACTACGACGAAGGCCGGCGCGTGGCCGAAGCACTGGGCGCGCGCGAGGTTCCGGCCAGCGAGGCGGCGGTGCTGGCCTATTTCGAGCGGCAGCGGCCGCTGCTGCGGGTGGATACGCGCTCGCGCGAGGTGCTGGCGGTGCTGTCCGGCCTGCGCCTGCCGGTGCCGGCGCCGGGGCTGTCGCGGGAACTGTTCCTGGGGGCCGGCGCGGCGCTGCTGCCGCCGTGGGCCAGCGCCCTGCTGCGTCAGGCGCGGTTGCAGCGCATCGGCCCGACGGTGCCGGCGTGGCTGCTGCAGCAGGTGGCGCCGCTGTTCCGGGTCGCACTGCACGACGGCATCGCCGCGCGCGCGTGTCGGCGGGTAGGGCTGCCGGCGCAGGCATTGGCGCAATGGCCGCAGTGCACTGAATGATTTATCTGTGTCGCTGAACGCAGTATCGCGTCACGCACGGTCAAGATCGCCGGACCCAGGCCGCTGTAACCAGCACCTACGCCAGTCCTCACTTTTCGATGCCGCCGAACCCGCTCGCCGACAGGAAGCGCGACCGTCGCTTTCGGCACAGCCTGCGGCGCGTCACGCGCGCGCCGCTGCGGGCGATCGCGACCTGGGGGCTGGTGCTGGCGGTGCTGCTGGCCGCCGGCCTCGTGCTGGTGCTGGCGCAGGACCGCCATCACCGCCTGGCTGCGGCGCAGCGGCAGAGCCTGGCGTTGGCCACCGGCACCGACCGCCTGCTGCAGTTGCAACTGGACAATCTCGGCCAGGCGCTGCATGGCGAGGGGCTGGGCGCACAGGCGCTGCTCGCGGAGACGCCGGCACGCGCCCCCGACCTGATCGACGCCTCGCTGCACGGCCTGCTGGCGCGGCATCCGGAACTGCGCGACGTGGCCTTGCTGGAGGCGAACGGGCAACGGCGCTTCAGTGGCGCCGGCGATGCGCAACTGCGCGCATGGATGCAGCGTGCGCGCTGCGGTGGCCGGGTCTGCGTGAGTCCGCCGCTGCGCCTGGCCGATGGCGAGGCCGTGGTGCGTATCGCCGTACCCTGGGGCACCGACGGCTGGGTGGAGGCGCAATGGCGGGTGGCTGCGCTGCAGCGCATCGTGCAGGGCACCGACAGCGGGCGCGAGGGCATCGTCGCGTTGACCGACGCGCAGGGTGTGCTGCTGGCCGCGAGCCGCTCGCTTGCAGGCCAGCCGCGCCTGCCGCAGGCGCTGGCGCAGCCGATGCCGCACGGTGGCGCGCTCGGCGTGCGCCGCGACGTCTTCGATGGAACACCGCGGATTCTCGCGATAAGCGGCGGCGGCGCCTATCCGTTGCTGGCGGTGGCCGGCGTGGGGCTGCGCGAGACGCTGGCGGGCTGGTGGTGGTTCGTTGCGGCGGCGGCGCTTGTCTATGCGCTGTACCTGCTCGGCCTGGCCTACCTGCTCGGCAGCCTGCGCCGCGCCGAGCGACGCCAGCACCACCTGCTGCAGCGCTTGCGCCGCGGCGACGAGGATCTGCGCCTGGCGCATGGCATGGGCGGCATCGGCACCTGGCGCATCGACATCGCGCAGCGCGTGCTGCGCCTGTCCGAGCCGACCGGGGCGATGTTCGGCCTGCAACGCATGCAGATGCCCATCGAGGCGTTCCTGGAACGGCTCCACGTCGAGGATCGCGCGCGGGTGGAGCAGTTGTACGAGGACGCCGCGCAGGGGCGTGCGGAGTACAACACCGTCTATCGCATGCATCTGCCCGACGGCCGCCTGCGCTGGCTGGCCGCGCGTGGTGCCTTGGTGCGCACCCGCGAAGGCATGTGCATGACCGGCGCGGTGCAGGACGTCAGCGACCGGGTGGCGGCGCAGGCGCGCCTGCTCGATGCCGAGCGGCAGTTCCGCCTGGTGTTCGACCGCAATCCGCTGCCGTACTGGGTGTTCGCCGTCGACAGCCTGCGCTTCCTGGAAGTGAACCAGGCCGCGGTGCGCCAGTACGGCTACAGCCGCGAGGAATTCCTGGCGATGGACCTGCTTGGCCTGCGCCCGGCGGAGGACGCCGAGCGCTTGCTGCGGGACGTGCGCAAGCCGCGCGACGGCTTCGACGCGCCGAGCGTGTGGACCCACCGGCGCAAGGACGGCAGCCTGCTGTCGGTGTGCATCCACAGCGTCGACCTGGAGTTCGGCGGCGTGCCGGCACGGCTGATCCTGGCCGAGGATGTCAGCGAACGCCTGGCCCACGAGCGCGAACTGGCCTATCTCGCGCGCCACGACTTCAGTACCGGTCTGCTCAAGCCGCATGCGCTGGCCGAGGCGCTGCGCGCGCAGCGCGGCGGCTACGCCATCGCCTACGTGCAGGTGCGCGGCCTGGCCCTGATCGGCGACACCCTTGGCCGCGCCGCCGGCGATGCAGTCCGCAGCACGGTGGCCGGGCGCATCCGCACGCTCGGCGAGCGCTTCGGCCTGAGCGCGCACCAGCCGGCGCAGGACTTCGTGCTGGCGATCCTCGACCCGCAGTCCCTGCCGCAGGCCTTGCAGGCGCTGCAGGAGGCGTTGCATACCCCGGTGCAGGGCGGAGAGTTCGCCCAGCAACTGCAGGCGCACATCGGCGTGGCGCTGTGCCCGGACGATGCCGCCGATGCCGACGAGGCCATCGGCAGCGCCGCGCAGGCCGCGCATGCGGCACAGGCCGAGGGTCGCAGCCTGGTGCGCTTCGATCGCGCCATGGCCGCGCGTACCGGCGAACGCCTGCGCCTGGCCGGGCGCCTGCAGCAGGCGATCGAGCGGCAGGAATTCGAGCTGCATTTCCAGCCGATCATGGACGCGGTCAGCGGCGCGCCGCGCGAACTGGAAGCGCTGATCCGCTGGCCGCAGGCCGATGGCGGCTTCATCGCGCCGGACACCTTCATCCAGTTGTGCGAGGACACCGGACTGATCCTGCCGCTGGGACGCTGGGTGATGCGCGCCGCAGCGCGTGCGCGCCGCGAACTGGCCGACCACGGTTGGCCGAACCTGCCGGTGGCGGTGAACGTGTCGGCGCTGCAGTTCTTCGATGGCGATCTGGTCGCCGACCTGGTGCAGGCGTGCGCCGAGGCCGGGCTGGCCGCCGACGGCCTGCAGTTGGAATTGACCGAAAGCAGCCTGATGCGGCAGCCGCAGCAGGCCGGCGACGTGCTGCAGCAACTGCGTGCGCTGGGCGTGCGCGTGGCCCTGGACGATGTCGGCACCGGCTTCTCCAGCATGGCGTATCTGCGCGACCTGCCGCTGGACACACTCAAGATCGACCGCAGCTTCGTCGCCGAGGTCGACCGCGATCCGCGCAACGCCTCGATCTGCCAGGCGCTGCTGACCCTGGGCCATTGCCTGGGGCTGGACGTGGTCGCCGAAGGCGTGGAAACCGAGGCGCAGTTGCGCTGGCTGCGCGCGCACGGCTGCGGCGGCGTGCAGGGCTATCTGCTCGGGCGTCCGGCCCCATTGGCGACGGTGCTGCAGCGGCTCGGCGCAGTCACAGCATGATCTCCACGTCGTGGCCGCTGCCCGGTGCCGGCAGCGGCTCGCCGTCCCAGTAGCGGCGCAGCGGTTCGCGCACCAGGTCCAGCGCGGTGGAGGCGCCGCGTGTGCCGGGATAGCGCTGCAGGTTGCGCGACTGCAATGCGAGCATGCGCCGGTCCTGCTCGCCGACCCGGCGCAGCAGCGGCCACACCAGCAGGCGCACCGCCCACGCCGGCGCCCAGCGCCCCTCCACGTGCAGGCTGGCGAAGACCGCGGTGCTGCGCACGTCGAGCGGGGTGAAGTGCAGGCTGATCCGCACACGGCCGCCGCGCGCGTAGCGGTACTCGATCTGCGCGCTGCCGGGGGCGGCGAAATGCGCGCGTTCCAGCGTGCGCGGCGATTCGAACAAGCGGTACAGCCAGCCGCTCTGCGCCGCGGCGCCGCGGTAGTCCACGTGGAAGCCTTCCTCGGTGTGGCGCAGTTCGGCGCGCATCGCGGTGCGCGCGCCGCCGCGCCGCACCAGCCCCGGATGCAGCAGATGGGTGTGCAGCGGGTCGAGGAAGTTCTCCAGCGCATCGACCACGTGTGCGTCCCAGCGGGTGCGCCACAGGAAGCGCCGCGCCGACGGCTGCAGCGCCTGCACCAGCTGCGACGGCGCATCCGCGCCTTCGGGATCGGGGCGCAGCCAGATCAGGCCGTCGTGCTCGAGTGCGGCGAAGGCGCGGACCCGCACGGCCGGCGGCGTCTGCCCGGGCGGCAGGCCGGGAATCTCGCGCAGCGCGCCGCTGCGGTCGAAGCGCCAGCCGTGATACGGGCAGGACAGCCCGTCGCCGGCAGCGCAGCCGGCCGACAACGGCGCGTGCCGGTGCGGACAGCGGTCTTCCAGCGCGAGCAGGCCGCCGTCGGCGCAACGCGCGATCGCCGCATGCCGGTCCATCACCGTCACCGCCAGCGGCTGCCGCCGCAACGCCGCGGCGGGTGCGACGGCGAACCAGTGTCGGTACAGCGATGGATGCCAGGCGCTCATGCCGGCGGCATGGTGCGCAGGGCGTGCCGCCCGCCCGGGGCGCTCATGCGACGGTGGTGCCGGCGATGCGGTTGCGGCCGGCGCGCTTGGCCGCGTACAGCGCCTGGTCGGCCACCAGCACCAGGGTCTGCCACGGCGCTTGCGCGCGCGGCGACAGGCAATAGCCGATGCTGACCGTGCATGCCAGCGAGGTGTCGGCGGCGACGTCGATCTGCTGTTGCTCGATGTGCCGCCGCAGGCGCTCGGCGAGGTCGCGCATCCCCGCCTCGTCGCCATGCGGCATCAGCACCATGAACTCCTCGCCGCCGATGCGCGCGAGCAGGTTGGGGGTGTGGATGTGTTGCGCCAGCGTCTGCGCGATGGCGACCAGCACCTGGTCGCCGATCGCATGGCCGAAGCGGTCGTTGATCGCCTTGAAATGGTCCACGTCGATCATCAGCACCGCGATCGACGCCTGCCTGCGCGCGGCATCCTGGGTCGCGGCCTCGCCACGCTCCCACATCACCCGGCGGTTGGTCACCCCGGTCAGCGGATCCTGCGAGGCGTGCCGCCGCAGTTCCGCGTTCATTTCGCGGGTCAGCATCCACAGGAAGCCGGGGGTGATGCTGGCGGTCAGCACGATGCGCGAGAGCAGGCCGAAGTTGGTGGTCGGGTCGTAGCTGGTATCGGCATCGGGATGCAGCGCCCACCAGGCGATCCGCAGTCCCACCATGCCCGCCCACAGGAAATGGCAGACGGCGGTGAAGCGTGCCGCCGAACGCACCACGCCGTCGGCATAGCGCCACAGCGCAACGGCCGTGGCGGCGGTCAGCAGGCCGCGCACCATGCCGCCGAAGATCACCATGATCCGGTGATCGTGGTTGGCGTAGTACAGGCTGTAGAGTTCCAGCGTGCACAACAGCGCGACCGGCAGCAGCAGCGTCCATTGCATCAGCGGACGCCGCAGATAGGCGTTCACCGCCACCAAGGTCAGCATGGTGGCCACGTCCAGGATGACGTTGCCGGTGTGGTTGACCCAGAAGTTGGTGACGTTCCAGGCCGGCGCCATCAGGATGCCGAAGCCCAGGGCGAACACGCCGTAGCTCAGCGCCAGCAGCAACAGGCTGCGTGCGTGCCGTTCCTTGCGGCCGGTGACGTACAGGGCCAGGAACATCGCCGAGGACACTGCCGCGAGCAATGCGTTGACGATCAGCAGGGTGCCGGCATGGGCCAGATGCGCAATCCATTCCACAGATGTTCCGGGCCGCAGCGGCGATGGGGTGTTGCAGGTGCGGCAAAGTATAAGGCAGCGTGTGTGCCTGGAATTCGGCAAGGCGCGCCGAGTTCGTGCTGAAAACGGTTACGGAGTGCAAAACGCGGGGTGCGGACCCCAGTCAGAGCCGATAGTGGCGCATCAGCGGCACGCCGATGCGCCGGGTCAGCGTGCCGAGCGCGGCGATCGGCTGGCGCCGTCGCAACGGCAGGTGCCGCGCATCGACCGCGCTGTACTCGATGACCGGCACGCCGCCGCGCTGGCGCTTGAAGCTGGCTGCGCCGGCGCTCTGGTTGAGGCGCTGGCCGTACCGGCGCGCATGGTCGATGCCGCAGGCGGTGAGGGTGCGGTACAACGCCAGCCGCTGCGGCAACTGCAGGTCGTAGCCGACGATCGGCGCAGTGACGGTGCCGCCGATACCGAACAGCCCGGTGATGCACACCAACTGTCCGTCGCCATCGCGGAAGCCGTCGAAGCGCAGCAACCCGGCGCGGTGCCAGGCGCGCAGGAAGCCGGCGTGGTAGGCCGGATTGCAGCGCGAATATTTTTCAAGATACAGCTGCGCATACAGCGCGGCGATGCGCGGGTAGTCGGCCTCGCCGATGGCGTCGTTGCCGCAGCGCTGCAGGTCGCGACGATCCACCAGCTTGAGATCGCGGGCCAGGTCGCGATGGCGCAGCAGTCGCGGCCAGTCTTCGTACAGGTACACCTGGCGGCTGCCGATCAGGGTGAAGCCTTCGGCCTGCAGCGCGTGCAGCCACTGCGGCGTGTCCACCGTGTTGAGCGAGCGAAACCACAGCGCGTGGTCGGGCCAGCGCGTGCGTGCGGCGTCCAGCAGCGTGCGCAGCCCGGTCGGCGGCAGCGGTGGGTACAGGTTGGTGGACAGCAACCAGTTGTTGAGGGTGACCGCGCGGTCGATCCGTGCCCAGTCCAGCCAGGCGCCGATGCCGCCGCACAGCCCGCGCACCGGCGCGGCCAGCGCGCCGGGCAGCAGCCGTGCGGCTTCCTCGGCGGCGTAGTCGGCGTAGGTAGTGCGCGGCGAGCAGACCCAGGCGTTGCCAGGGTGGCGTTCGCCGACCGTCACCGGCAGCGCCAGGTCGCCGGCCTGCAAGACCTCGATGCGCGCATGTGCGTTGTCGGCCAACTGCTGCGCGTCGCCGCCGGCATGCAGCGCGGCGAAGCGTTGCAGCTGCGCGGCGTAGTCCGCGGCGGCGTCGCCATGGCTCATGGCGGGGGCAATGCCTCGCCGTCCCACTCGGTATCGCGGGTGGCGGCTTCGCGCACGCTGCAGCGTCGTGCCAGCGCCAGGCGCGCATGGCTGCCCAGGTCGCACAGCGTGCCGACCAGCGGCCAGCGGTCGCCGCGCGGCGCCAGCACGTCCTCGGCGCGTGCGTAGTCGTGGCGCCACTGTCGCAGCCGGCCCTGGCCCAGCGCCGCCGGCAAGGCCGCGCCGAGCATCAGCATGCCCAGCATCGCTGCGCGGTCGTCGGCCGGGCGCAACGGCGACGGCGCCGCGCGCGCGTCGCCGCACAGCAAGGCCACCAGCGGATCGGTCGCGGCGAACAGGTGCAGGCCGCTGGTCGCGCGCGGATTGCATTCGATCACGCTGCAGCGCCCTTCCGAAGACACCATCCAGTCGAAGGAGATCTGCCCGGTGAAGCGCAGCGCCCGCACCAACTGCGCGGTGAAGCGCTCGATCTGCGGATCCGGCGCTGCGTCGAAGTAATAGCTGGAACTGCGCCGCAGCCGATAGCGCGGGCGGTACACGGCGTGCGCCAGCAACACGCCGTCGCGCGCCAGCGCATACGAGCAGCGCTCCTGGCCCTCACAGTAGCGCTGTGCGACCCAGTCGCCCTGCGCGGGCAGCGGCGTGGCATCGGTGGGCACGCCTTGCGGGTACAGCCGCACATGCACGCCGAAGCGCGAGAACTCCGGTTTGAGCACCAGCGGTTCGGAACCGGCCCACTCGCGTGCCTGCGCCAGGCTGCGCACGCGCACGCTGGCGGGCACCTCCACATCGCTGCCGAGCCCACGCGCCAGTTCCATGAAGTGATACTTGCTGTGCAGCGTGCGCAGCGTGGCGAAGTCGTGCAACGGTAGCTGCAACTGCGCCGGCAGCGCACTGCGATAGCGGGCCAGGTAGAACACTTCCTCGCAGGTCGGCACCAGCACGTCGATGCGCTGGCGGGCGAGCAGGGCGTTGAGATCGGCCAGCCACGCGCGCGGCGCATCGCGTGCAGGTGCGATGCGATGATGCCCGGCGACCGCGCGCGACCAGCCGGAGATGCGGCTGGCGACGCTGTCGGCCAGGTGCACCCGCCAGCCCTGCGCGGCGAAACGGCGCGCCAGATCCAGGGCGACCGGCGCGCGCGCGCCGGTGATCAGCACGCCGGGTGCCTCAGTCATGCGTGTGCTCCGCCGGCGCTGGCCGCCATTGCCGGCAGTGCGAGGGCACCAGGCGCACCTGCGGCGCGGCCTGGCGCAGCGCATGCAGCCGCGCCAGCGTGTCGCGGTACACGCGATGCTCGCCGAGCAGATGGGTGACCAGCGCCGGCGGTGGCGTGCCGTCGGCGAGCGCGGCGCTGGACCAGGCCGCATCGGCGATCAGGAACACCGGGCCGTGCGCGTCCTCGAACCACAGCCCGTAATGGCCGGGCGCATGTCCGGGCAGCGGCACCAGCAGCACGCTGGCATCGCCGAACAGATCGCGTGGCGTGCCGAAGTCGCGCAGCGCGGCGGGTGTCGTGGCCGCGGGCAGCGCCTCGATCCAGTGCATGCGCGGACGCGCGCCGTGCAGCAGCGCCGGCAGGAAGCCTTCGCGCAGCGCGGTCAGCCGGCCGCGGCGCTGCAGATCGTCCCAGGCCTGCTGTGCGCAGGCCAGGCGCGCGTGCGGGAAATCGGCGACGCCGCCGACGTGGTCGCCATGGAAATGCGACAGCACGATCCAGCCGATGCGGTCCGCATCCACGCCGTCGCGGGCGAGTTGCTCGCGCAGCGATTGCCCGGGCGCGAGGTGCACCGGGGTCAGCCAGCGGTACAGGCGCTCGGGGAAGCGCGCGGTGGCGTCGAAGAAGTGCGGCGAATAGCCGGTGTCGAACAGCAGGTCGCCGTGCTGCGGATGCTGCAGCAATGCTGCCAGCGCCGGAAACGGACACGGCGCCAGCGGCGCGCCGCGGCGCGTGGCGCGCTCCGGATGCGTGCAGTGGCCGGCTTCGTACAGCCGCCACTGCAGCCTGGGCGCGCTCATGGCCGCCCCAGCGCGGCCAGCCCGGCCTCGGTCGACAGCACCGGCACGTAGCCGAGCTCGCGGCGCGCGCGGCCGATGTCCAGTGTCTGCGAATAGCCGAGCACGCCGATGCCGTAGCGGCTGAGCCGCGGCTCCGGCTGCCCGCGTCGGCGCAGCGCGATCTGCTCGCCGAGCGTGGCCAGCGCCAGCGCCGGCCCGCGCGGCACCGGCAGCAGCCGCACGCGCAGGCGCAGCACCGCGAACAACTCGGTCAGCAGCTCGCGCACCGCGATCGGCACGCCGTTGCTGATGTTGTAGGCGCGGCCGTCGCCGATGTGCTCGGCGCGCAGCGCGGCCAGCGCCGCAGCCACTGCGTTCTCCACGCAGCACACGTCGATCATCGCGCGGCCGCCGTGGACCAGCGGGAACCAGCCGCGCTGCGCCACCGCCAGCAAGCGCGGCACGATCGCGTTGTCGCCCTGGCCGAACACCGCGCGCGGACGCAGCACCACCGCCGGCAGCCCGGCCGCCGCCGCCGCGCGCACCTTCTCCTCGGCTTCCCACTTGGTCTGCGGGTAGCCGCCGATCCAGCGCGCCGGCGGGGTGAATTCTTCGCGGACCTGGTATTGGTCGGCGAAACGAAAGTAGATGCTCGGCGAACTGAAATGCACGAAGCGGCGCACGCGTGCGGCCAGCGCGGCATCCAGCAAACGCTCGGTGGCGACCACGTTGGCCAGGCGGAAGGTCTCGGCGCTGGCCCACGGTGCCGACAGCGCCGCGCAGTGGATCACCGCATCGCAGCCGTGCAGCAACGGTGTCAGGTCGTCGCGGCACAGGTCGGCGCGCTGCACCTCGATGCGCGAATCGCCGGCGAAGGCCGCCAGCTTGGCGGCGTCGCGGCCGCTGGCACGCACCGGCACGCCGGCCTCGGCCAGGGCGCGCACGATGTAGGCGCCGATGAAGCCGGACGCGCCGGTGACCAGGACGCGGGCCATGTCAGTAGCGCAACACCGCGCCACCGAACGCCAGCCCGGCGCCGGAGCCGACCAGGCCGATCAGGTCGCCACGGACGATGCGGCCGCTGGCGATCGCCTGGTGCAGCGCGCCGGGAATCGACGCGGCCATCTGGTTGCCGCGGTGGCCGATCACCTCGATCAGCGCGTCCGGCGTCAGCCCCAGCGCCACGCGCAGGTGGCGCAGCGCCTTGGCGCTGGCCTGGTGCGGCACGATCCGCCGCAGCTGCGCCAGCTCGACCCCGGCCTGCGCCAGCAGCCGCTGCAGGAAACCTGGCAGCTTCGCCGCGGCCAGCCGGTAGGTGGCGCGCCCGTTCATTTCGAACTGCGAGCCGGCGCGCAGCGCGTCGACGCCGTGATCCAGGCGCAGGCGGGTGCCGCCGGCGCGCACGCGGCAGTGGTCGATGCCTTCGGAATAGGTTTCCAGGCGCGCGGTCAGCAATTGCGAACCGCTGGCGCCGTCGTCGGCGCCGAGCACCACCGCGGCGGCACCGTCGCCGAACAGCGGCGCGGTGTCCGCATCGTCCGGGTTGAGGCCGACGCTGGCGATCTCGCTGGCGACGATCAGCACGCGGCGATGGCGGCCGGCGGCGATCGCGCAGGCGGCCAGGTCGAGCGCGGCGATGAAGCTCAGGCAGGTGGCGTTGATGTCGAAGGCCGGAATGCCGCTGCCCTGCAGGCCCAGCCGCGCGTGCAGCAGCGCCGCGCTGCACGGGATCGCCTGTTCCATCAGGCTGCAGGCGCTGATCACGCAGTCGATCTCGTGCGCCTGCAACTGCGCCGCGTCCAGCGCCGCGCGCGCGGCGCGTTCGCCCATGAAGGTGGCCGGCTCGTCGGCGCCCGCATAGTGGCGCGTGGCGACCCCGGTATGCCGCAGGGTCCAGCCGGCGGGCTTGCCCCAGCGCCGGTCGAAGGCCTCCGCCGGCACCTGCTGCGCGGGCAGATACTCGCCCGTGCCGAGGATGCGCAGCGCGATGGGCCTGCTGGTGTGGATGCTCATCCGTAAAGCTCGCACAAGGGGCGCGCAGCGTACTGCCAGCGCCTCGGCGCCGGCAACCGCCCTTGCGAAGATCGCGCCGCTGTCTGCGGCTGGAGACCTCAGACAGTGCTCAATCGCGCAGCGACTTGGCGAAATACGTGGGCGCTTCGACAAAGCCTTCCCGCCGATAGAAGGCGTGCGCGCGTTCCCGCCGGCTGTGGCAGTGCACCTCCAGGCGGTCGCAGCCGCGCTGCCGCGCCAGCGCCTCGCCCTCTGCCAGCAAGCGCTGTCCCACCCCGGCGCCGCGCGCGCGATCGTCGACGCAGAAACAACTGATGCGGCAGATGTCGCCGGCCAATGCCAACTGCGGCAGAAAGTGCAGCGACAACACACCCAGGACGTCGTCCCCTGCGGCGGCCACCAGCAAGGCCGCGTCCGGATGCGCCAGGAGCTGCGCCAGGAGCTGCGCCAGGCGGGCCTCGATGAAGTCCTCGGTTCCGGCATAGTCCAGCGCCGCCATCAGCGCCACGATCGCCTGCCGGTCCGCCATCGCTGCGTTTCTGATGTCCAGGGTGCTGTTCTCGCGCATTTGCAGAGCGTAGGAAGTCGCCCGCGTCGGGTGCAACCGCTTTGCCTACCGGACGCAACTTGTGCGGAAATGGGCGACGCGCTAGCGCCCGCGTCGCTGCCCGTACCAGAAGCCGAGCGCGTCGCGCGAGCGCAGCATGCCGCGGCCGCGGCGCAGCAACTGCAGCAGCAGGCCCAGATGCTCGCGCTTGCTGAAGCTGCGCAGCTTGCGGTCGGAGGTGTGCACCGGCTCGCGCAGGATCACGAAGCGTCCCTGCCGCGCCAGCGCGCGGCTCAGCGCCACGTCCTCGCCGGCGTAGTAGCGCTCGTCGAAGCCGCCCGCCGCGACGAAGGCGCTGCGCGTGCAGAACAGGAAGCAGCCGGGGGCGATGCCGGTGCAGCGGAACAGCCAGCCGAACAGCGTCTGCGCCAGGCGCTCGTGCCAGGCGATGTCGCCGAGCAGGCGCACCTGCGCACCGCCGCCGACCGCGCCGGTAACCAATGCGCGCAGCGCCGCGGCCAGCAGCGGGGTGTTGACCCGGGTGTCGGCATCGACGAACAGCAGATGGCGGCCACGGCTGGCGGCGGCACCGGCATTGCGCACGGCGGCGATGTGCCGCAACTCCACCTCAAGCACCTGCGCGCCGTGGCGGCGCGCGATCTCGGCGGTGGCGTCGCTGCAGGCATCGGCCACCACCAGGGTCTCGCAGTCCAGCCGCAGCGCCTGCGCGGCGACATGCAGCGACGCCAGCGTGTCGCCGATCAGGGCGGCTTCGTCGTGCGCGGGGACGATGAAGGAGATCACCCCCGCATCATGCGGGGCCGGCGCGGCGCGGGCAATCGACCCGCGCCGCGTCCGGGGGCGCGGTTCAGCCCTGCAGCGCGCCGCGCGAGGCGGCGGGGTAGCGATGGCCGGCGGCGGCATCGGCGGGGAAGATCGCCTCGATCTGCGCCAGCTCCTCGGCGCTCAGCTTCACCTGCAGCGCGCCCAGGTTCTCTTCCAGGTAGGCCAGGCGCTTGGTGCCGGGGATCGGCACCAGGTCCTCGCCCTGCGCCAGCACCCAGGCCAGCGCCAGTTGGCCGGGGGTCACGCCCTTGGCCTGGGCCAGTTCGCGCACGCGCTCCACCAGTTGCAGGTTGCGGGCGAAGTTCTCGCCCTGGAAGCGCGGCGAATGGCGCCGGTAGTCGTCGGCCTCGAAGTCCTCCGGCGAACGGATCGCCCCGGTCAGGAAGCCGCGGCCCAGCGGCGAGTACGGCACGAAGCCGATGCCCAGCTCGCGCACCGTCTCCAGCACGCCGTCGTGTTCCGGATCGCGCGACCACAGTGAGTACTCGCTCTGCAGCGCGGTGATCGGGTGCACTGCGTGGGCGCGGCGGATGGTGGCGGCGGCCGCTTCGGACAGGCCCAGGAAGCGCACCTTGCCCTGTTCCACCAGCCGCGCCATCGCCCCGACCGTGTCCTCGATCGGCACGTTCGGATCCACCCGGTGCTGGTAGTACAGGTCGATGTGGTCCACGCCGAGCCGGCGCAGGCTGGCCTCGCAGGCCGACTGCACGTACTCCGGGCGGCCGTCGATGCCGCGTGCGGCCGGGTCGTCGGGGTCGAGCTTGATGCCGAACTTGGTCGCCAGTACCACCTGGTCGCGGCGCCCGGCCAGCGCCTTGCCGACCAGCACTTCGTTGGTGTGCGGGCCGTACATGTCGGCGGTGTCGATGAGGCTGACGCCGTGCTCGATCGCCGCATGGATGACCGCGATCGCGGCCGCGTCGTCGCTGCGGCCGCCGTAGAACGCGCTCATGCCCATGCAGCCGAGGCCGAGGGCGGAGACGCGGGGGCCGTTGCGGCCGAGGGTGCGGGTTTGCATGGAGGATGCTCCTGAGGGGGAGGGGAGGGAAAGCGTGGCCGCAGGGCGGTTCGCTCAGGGTGAGGACATGCCTGGCGCGTTCTGTGTGGCAGGCATGCGCGGTTCTCGGTGCGCGAAGGACACGATGGCCGCGCTCAGCGCGGCTGGATGCGGGTGCCGCCGCTCAGCAGCGCCTGCGGGTTGGGCGAGGCCAGGAAGTCGTGCGGGAAGCCCAGTTCGATCGCGCTGGCGGCCTCCAGCCGCTGCAGGGCTTCGGCATCCAGGTGCAGGGTCAGTGCGCCCAGGTTGTCCTGCAGTTGCGCCACGCTGCGCGCGCCGACGATCGGCATCGCCCCGCGCGCCAGCAGCCAAGCCAGCGCCACCTGCGCCGGCGAGCGCTGCAGCTCGCCAGCCAGCGCCACCACCGCCTCGGCCACCGCCAGCGCGTGCTCGTTGAACGTTAGTTGCGAATGCGCGACCTCGGCGCGGCCCACGCCATCGACCTGCGCGCCGCCCGAGGCGGCCGCGCGTACCCGCGCCAGATCGGCGGCGCCGTACTTGCCGGTGAGCACGCCTATCGCCAGCGGCGACCAGGCCAGCACCGACATGCCCAGCGCCGCGGCCATCGGCACCAGTTCGCGCTCGACCGTGCGCTGCGCCAGCGAGTACTCGATCTGCAGGGCGACGAATGGCGTCCAGCCGCGCAGGTCGGCCAGGGTCTGCATGCGCGCCACCTGCCAGGCGGGCGTGTCGGAGATGCCGGCGTAGAGGATCTTGCCGGCACGCACCAGATCGTCGAAGCCGCGCATCACCTCGTCGATGCCGGTGGTGCCGTCCCAGGCATGCAGGTACAGCAGGTCCAGGTAATCGGTGCCCAGCCGCGCCAGGCTGGCGTCGACCGAGCGCAGCAGCGCCTTGCGGTGGTTGCCGCCGCCGTTGGGGTCGCCGGGGAAGGGGTTGAGCGCGAACTTGCTGGCGATCACCAGGCGGTCGCGGCGGCCGGCGACGAAGCGGCCGAGCAGGGTCTCGGCGCTGCCGTTGGTGTAGATGTTGGCGGTGTCGAGGAAGTTGCCGCCGGCATCGACGTACAGGTCGAACAGGCGCCGCGCCTCGGCTTCGTCCGCGCCCCAGCCCCAGTCGGCGCCGAAGGTCATGGTGCCCAGGCACAGCGGGCTGACGCGCAGGCCGGAACGGCCGAGCAGGCGGTAATGGTCGAGAGCCATCGCGGTGGTCTCCAGGTGGGGTGCGGGCACTGTAGGCGCCGCGTCGCACTGGATAAATCCGGGTAATCCGCATGGGCTTTGAAGTTGTGCTACACAATGGCCGGCGCCTGCCGCGTCCGTCCTCCATTGCCGCCCGCCCGCCATGCACCGTCCCTCGCCGCTGTCCGCCGTCGTCGCCTTCGTCCGCGTCGCCCACCATGGCAGCTTCACCCGCGCCGCCGCCGAACTGGGCGTCTCGCCCTCGGCGCTGTCGCAGACGTTGCGCGCGCTGGAGGCGCAGCTCGGCGCGCGCCTGCTCAACCGCACCACCCGCCGGGTCGGCCTGAGCGAGCACGGCGAGCGCTTCCTGCAGCGCGTGGCGCCGGGCCTGGCGCAGATCGATGCGGCCTTCGCCGACCTGGATTTCCTGCGCGACCGCCCGGCCGGCACGCTGCGCATCAATCTGCCGCTGGTGGCCGCCGAGCAACTGGTGTGTCCGCACCTGCCGGCGTTCCTGGCGCGCTATCCGGAAGTCAGCGTCGAGTTGTATTCGGACCGGACCCTGGCCGATATCGTCGCCGGCGGCTTCGACGCCGGCATCCGCCTGGGCGAGAGCCTGGCGCGCGACATGATCGCGGTCCCGGTGGGCCCGCCGCAGCGGCAGACGGTGGTGGCCGCGCCAGCGTACTTCGCCGCGCATGGGACGCCGCAGACGCCGGCCGAACTGGCCGCGCACGACTGCATCCGCTGGCGGCGCACCGACGGCCGCCTGCAGGCCTGGGAGTTCACCCGCGACGGCCACGATTTCCTGGTCGAAGTCGCCGGGCGGCTGGTGGTCAACGACACCGCGGTCGGCCTGGACGCCGCGCGCCGTGGGCTGGGCCTGGGCCAGGCGTTCGAATGGCAGGTGGCCGCCGATGTCGCCGCCGGGCGGTTGCAGCGGGTGCTGGACGACTGGCATGCGCCGTTCGCCGGCTGGCACATCTACTACCCGGCGCGCGAACACTTGCCGCCGAAGCTGCGGGTGTTCATCGATCACTTGCGCGCGGCGCATGCGGCGGGCGGCACGGCGTAGCGCGATGGCGCTGGTCGAGGCCGGCGGGTGAAGTGGAAATAGAGGGAACAGGCGGCGGCGCCGCGGCCGCGAGTGCGGCGTCGAGCAGCGCCCGACCGGCAAGGCCGGGCGCCGAAGAAACAGTGCGTTGCACAAGCACCGCTGCGTCGCGGTGCAGGGTGCCGCCCTTTGCGGGCGGCACCAATCGGCCTCAGCCCTTGAGCTTGGCCGCGAACTCGGCCACGCGCTTGCCGAGCAGGCGCGCGGTCTCCAGGTCGCCGCTGCGCGGCGCCTCGTCCGGGGAGGCGTCGGACGGCGAGATCGCCAGCGCGCCGCCGGAGCCGGCAGTCCAGTTCACGTCGTCCGGGCCGTGCGCCTTGGTGTTGGACGGCAGCAGGCCGGTGCCGACCCAGATCTGGCCGTGCTGCTGGGCCAGGGTCCAGAAATATTCGATGGTGGCGAACTTGTCGCCGTTGACCGAGGCCGAGTTGGTGAAGCCGGCGGCGATCTTGTCCTTCCAGGCCTGCGAGAACCACGGCTTGGAGCTGGCGTCGGCGAACTTCTTGAACTGCCAGGCGGGGCCGCCCATGTAGGTCGGGCTGCCGTAGACGATGGCGTCGGCCTGGCCGATGGCCTCCCAGGCGCCGTCGGGCAGGTTGCCGTCCTGGTCGATGCGGTACAGCGTGGCTTCGCCGACGCTGGCGGCGCCGGCGTGCACGGCTTCGGCCTGCTTGACGGTGTGGCCGTAGCCGCTGAAGTAGACGATCGCGATCTTGCTCATGCGCGGACTCCTGAAGGTGAGGGGGAAAAGCGCGGGCATTGTGCGCATGCCCGGCCGCCCCGATCAGCGCCATCGGCGGGATGTTGTGTCCGGTCCGCGCGCCGCGGTTCAGCTCTCGGCCGGGGAGCGCATCGTGCGGTCGATGCCCACTTCGACCAGGTAGTCGATGAAGCTGCGCACCTTCGGCGCCAGGTGGCTGCGGCTGGCGTACACCGCGTACACGCCGATCGGTCCGATCTCGTGGTCGGGCAGCACCCGCACCAGGCGGCCGTCCTCCAGCGCCGCCTCGGCCATGAAGTCCGGCTGCACGGTGATGCCCATGCCGGCGATGGCCGCCTCGCGCAGCACGTCGCCGCAATTGGCGCGCAGGGTGCCGGCCACCCGCACCTGGGTCGCGCCGTCGGGGCCGTGCAGGGTCAGGTCGTCCTGCACATAGCTGTAGCTGAGGAAGGGGTGGCCGGCCAGGTCGGCCGCCAGTTGCGGCGTGCCGGCGCGGGCCAGGTAGGCCGGCGCCGCGCACAGGAACGCCTGCACTTCGCCGAGCTTGCGCGCGATCAGGGTCGGCGCCACCTGCCGGGTGATGCGGATCGCCAGGTCGTAGCCTTCCTCGACGATATCCACCAGGCGGTCGGACAGCGACAGATCGAGGGCGACCTGCGGGTAGCGCGCGCTGTAGCCGGCCAGGCGCGGCCCGAGCCGGGCGACGCTGAAACTGAACGGTGCGTTGATCCGCAGCGTGCCGGACGGGGTCAGTGCCTGTTCGCCGACCGCGGCCTCCATGTCGTCGAACTCGGCCAGCAGCAACTGGCAGCGCTGGTAATAGGCGGCGCCGACGCTGCTCGGGCTGACCCGGCGCGTGGTGCGATTGAGCAGGCGCGAGCCCAGGCGCTGTTCCAGCCACGCCACCTGGCGGGTGACGCTGGCCGTGGACATGCCCAGCGCGTCGGCGGCGGCGTTGAACCCGTTGCGGTCGACCACGGCGACAAAGACCCGCATCGCCTCCAGCGTGTCCATTGTTTCGGTTCCTGAAATGGATCGTCGGCGGCAGGGTAATTTATTCCCGCAGATGGCGGAAATACCCTGGTCGCCTGCACGAACGCCCGGCGCTGGCCGCGCGCGCCACCGTGCCGCCCCCCACTGCGTGGAGACCTGCCATGGCGCGTTTGCCTTCCCTTTACATCTCGCACGGTTCGCCGATGACCGCGCTGCAGCCCGGCCTGGTCGGCACGCGGCTGGCCGAACTGGCGGCCACGCTGCCGCGGCCGCGCGCCATCGTGCTGGCCTCGGCGCACTGGCTGGGCCGGCGGCCGCTGGTCGGTGCCGCCGCGCAGCCGCAGACCATCCACGATTTCGGCGGCTTCCCGCAGGCGCTGTACGCGATGCAGTACCCGGCGCCCGGCGCGCCGGCCCTGGCCCACCAGGTTGCCGAGCTGCTGGCGCAGGCCGGGCTGGCGCCGGTGCTGGACGAGCGCCGCGGCCTGGACCACGGCGTGTGGGTGCCGCTGTCGCTGCTGTACCCGCAGGCCGACATCCCGGTGGTGCCGCTGTCGATCCAGCCGGAACTGGGGCCGGAACACCACCTGGCCCTGGGCCGCGCGCTGGCGCCGCTGCGCGAGGACGGCGTGCTGGTGATCGGCTCGGGCAGCATCACCCACAACCTGCACGACTTGGGCCGCTACGCCGAGGGCAAGGAAGTGCCCTACGTGCGTCCGTTCATCGAATGGACCGAGCAGGCGTTGCGCCGCGACGACGTGCCGGCGATGCTCGACTACCGCCGGCAGGCGCCGTTCGCCGCGCGCGCGCATCCCACCGACGAGCACTGGCTGCCGATCTACGTGGCGATGGGCGCGGCCGGGGCGGACGGGCTGGGCGCACAGCGCATCGACGCCGGCATCGACGCCGGCCTGCTGGCGATGGACATCTACCGCTTCGACGGCGCCGCCGCGCGCGCGGCGGCCTGAGCGGTTCATCGCGGTGAAGGCCGCAGCGCATCCGCGTCTCACCGTTTGAGACGCGGACCCGGCATCGTCGGCCGGTGAATACCCTCGAGAAACTCGCCGTGCTCGCCGACGCGGCCAAGTACGACGCGTCCTGCGCCTCCAGCGGCGCCGACAAGCGCCATTCGCTGCGCAGCGGCGGCATCGGCAGCACCGAGGGCATGGGCATCTGCCATTCGTACACGCCCGATGGGCGTTGCGTGTCGCTGCTGAAGATCCTGCTGACCAACTTCTGCGTGTTCGACTGCGCGTACTGCGTCAACCGCGTGTCCAGCAACGTGCGCCGCGCGCGCTTCACCCCGGCCGAAGTGGTCAAGCTGACCCTGGATTTCTACAAGCGCAACTACATCGAAGGGCTGTTCCTTTCCAGCGGCATCATCCGCAACAGCGACTACACCATGGAGCAACTGGTGGAGGTGGCGCGGCAGTTGCGCGAGGAGCACCGCTTCGCCGGCTACATCCATCTCAAGACCATTCCCGATGCGGCGCCGGAGTTGCTGGCCGCCGCCGGCCGCTACGCCGACCGGCTCAGCATCAACGTGGAGTTGCCGACCGAGCGCGGCCTGGCGCAGCTGGCGCCGGAGAAGAACGTCGGCGGCATCCGCGCGGCGATGGGCGAGTTGCGCTGGCGCATCGAGGAGAGCAAGGAGGCGCGCAAGGCCGAAGCCCGCGTGCGCGCCAAGCCGCCGCGCTTCGCCCCGGCCGGGCAGAGCACGCAGATGATCGTCGGCGCCGACGGCGCGGACGACCGCGCGATCCTGCACACCAGCCACAATCTCTACGGCAACTACCGCCTGCGCCGGGTCTACTACTCCGCGTTCAGTCCGATTCCCGACGCCTCGGCCAAGCTGCCGCTGCTGGCGCCGCCGCTGCAGCGCGAACACCGCCTGTACCAGGCCGACTGGCTGCTGCGGTTCTACGATTTCTCGGTGGAGGAGATCGCCCCGCCCACCACCAGCGGCATGCTCGATCTGGATGTGGACCCCAAGCTGGCCTGGGCGCTGCGCAACCCCGAGCGGTTTCCGGTGGATCTCAACACCGCCGCGCGCGAGATGCTGCTGCGGGTGCCCGGGCTGGGCACGCGCAATGTCGAGCGCCTGCTGCTGGCGCGCCGGCATGCGCGGCTGCGGGTCGAGGACCTGGCGCGGTTGCGGGTGCCGCTGAAGAAGCTGCTGCCGTTCGTCAGTGTGCTGGACCATCATCCGCGGCAGCGGCTGGACGATCCGCAGCGGCTGCGCGCGCAACTGGCGCCGGCGCCGCGGCAGGGGGGCTTGTTTGATTGACGCGGTGGGGTGGGGCGTTGCCATGCTTGCGGCAACGGCAACGGCAACGGCAACGGCAACGGCAACGGCAAGAGCAACTGCAACTGCAACTGCAACTGCAAGAGCAAAGGCTTTCGCGCCTACGGGCGCGAGTGACTTTTGTCTTGGCAAAAGTCACCAAAACCGCTCCCGCCTGACACGAGCCGGTGCGATACGGCCGCACCGGTCCCCTGCGCTCCTCGCGGCGAGCGGCACGGCGCCCAAACTCGCTTCGCTCAAACAAGGGCGCCTCTTCGGCCGCTCGCCGCTGCGGTGCTCGGCTCGCTTTAAGGCGGGAAGGTTCAAAAGCAAAATCACCGGCAACAGCAACAGCAACAGCAACAGCAACAGCAACAGCAATGGCTGGGTGCACGGTCGCTCCTGGTGCGGGCGTCGCGTTCGTGGTGTGATCTTTTGTAGTCGCCCCAGTGTGACGATACATGGAGCGGACCGTGTTCCAGGCTGAGGTAGCGCCGCCGTGGAGCCTGGAGGCGTGGCGGGCGGTGGCGCGGGCGGCATGGTGTGCGCAGGTGGCGCCGGAGACGCTGGCGTGGGACGGCGATGCGCAGGGTGGGTTGCTCGCCGGGACCGACGTCGCCACGCTGCCGGCGCAGCTGCCGCCGCCGCGGGTGTCGGCTGAGTTCCTGGCGCTGGCCGGTGCGGTGCTGTGCCATCGCGATCCGCAGCGACATGCGCTGCTGTACCGGCTGCTGTGGCGTATCGCCGGCGGCGAGCGCGCGTTGCTGCAGCGGGTCACCGATGCGGACGTGCACCGCGCGCAGCAATGGGCGCAGGCGGTGCGCCGCGACAGCCACAAGATGAAGGCGTTCGTGCGCTTTCGCGAGGTGCCGGGCGAGCAGGAGGCTTACATCGCCTGGTTCGAGCCGGAGCATCACATCGTCGATCGGGTGGCGCCGTTCTTCGCGCGGCGCTTCGCCGGCATGCGCTGGGCGATCCTCACCCCGTACCGCAGCGTGCGCTGGGACGGCGAGACGCTGCAGTTCGGCGCCGGCGCGCAGCGTGCCGATGCGCCGGCCGACGACGCGCAGGACACGCTGTGGCGCACCTACTACGCCAACATCTTCAATCCGGCGCGGCTCAATCCGACGATGATGCGCCAGGAGATGCCGCAGAAATACTGGAAGCATCTGCCGGAGGCGCAGCTGCTGCCCACGCTGATCCGCGACGCCGGGCTACGCGTGCGCGAGATGGCCGAGCGCGCGCCCGAGCCGGTGCGCCGGCGCATTCCCGCGCCGGCACCGGCGCCGGCGGTGGCCGCCGACGACAGCCTGGACGCGCTGCGCGCGGCGGCGCGCGACTGCCGCCGCTGCCCATTGTGGCAGCCGGCCACCCAGACCGTGTTCGGCGAAGGCCCGCAGGACGCGGCGGTGATGGTGGTCGGCGAGCAGCCCGGCGACGAGGAGGACCTGAGCGGGCGTCCCTTCGTCGGCCCGGCCGGGCGCCTGTTCGATCGCGCACTGCAGGAGCTGGGGGTCGAACGTGCAGGCATGTACGTGACCAACGCGGTCAAGCATTTTCGCTTCGAGCAGCGCGGCAAGGCGCGGCTGCACCGCAATCCCGAGCGCGCCCATGTCGAGGCCTGCCGGATGTGGCTGGCCGGCGAACTGGCGCGGGTGCGTCCGCGCATCGTGCTGTGCCTGGGCGCGACCGCGGCGCGCGCGGTGCTGGGGAGCGGTTTCAGGCTGATGGCCCAGCGCGGGCAATGGCAGGCGCTGGACGACGGCACCCGCGCGCTGGCCACCGTGCATCCGTCGTGGGTGCTGCGCCAGCGTGGTGGCGAAGCGGGCGATGACGCCTATCAAGGCTTCGTGCGCGACCTGCGCATGTTGGCGGCGCAGGTGCCGATGCTGGATACGGAAAATTCCGGCAACTGACCATGCGTGCGCGTGCTGCGGTTGTCGCCATCGGGGCGCGGTGGCGCGGTTGCAGGCGTGGACGTGCAAAACGGGGACGGCCGCAGCCGTCCCCGCGATGCCAATGCACCCCCGATGTGCTTACGGCATCAAAACCTTGTCCACCACATGGATCACGCCATTGCTCTGCATCACGTCGGCGGTGGTGACGTGTGCGGTATTGCCCTTGCTGTCGGTGAGGGTGACCTTGCCGCCGCGGGCCTTGGCGATCAGCGTTTCGCCCTGCACGGTGGTCAGCTTGGCGCTGCCGCCGCCGGCCTTGATCTGCGCCAGCAACGCCGCCGCATCGAGCTTGCCCGGAACCACGTGGTAGGTCAGCACCTGGGTCAGCTTTTCCTTGTTCTCCGGCTTGAGCAGCGTGTCCACCGTGCCGGCCGGCAGCGCGGCGAAGGCGGCATTGGTCGGTGCGAACACCGTGAACGGGCCTGCGCCCTTCAACGTATCCACCAGGCCGGCGGCCTTGACCGCGGCGACCAGGGTGGTGTGATCCTTGGAGTTGACCGCGTTGTCGATGATGTCCTTGGTGGCGTACATCGGCGCGCCGCCGACCATCGGATTGGGCTTGGCCTCGCTCATCGCGGCGTGGTCGTGCATGGCGGCCTGGCTGGGGGCGGCCATGGCGGGCAGGGAGACGAGGCCGGCGAGGGCCAGGGACAGCAAGTGGAGTTTCATGGGCTTGGCTCCTGGAAAGGGATGCGCGGCCAGTCGGCCGTGCACCTGTCTTTACGCGCCCTGCGCCGGCGCGGTTGCATCACGCCATCCAGATAATGATGAACAGGGTGAGCTGGCGGGTGCCGTCGCTCGCATCCAGGGCGGTTCAGGCGAGCGCCCTGTCGCACGGTGGTGCAGCCGCAAAGCCGGGCAGCGCTCCGGCGAAGGGTCTATCCGAGTGCAGGCAGGCCTCATCGTCGGCCTGCGTCGATGAAGATCACCGACACTGAGAAGGGATGTCCATATCCTCGAACTGGGTTGCCAGTGGCAGAACGCCAGCCTCAAACCTGGCGCCACGCAAGTCGCATTTCTTGAATTTCGCATCAGCAAAGATGCAGTTGATGAATGTCGATGCTCTGAATTCGACTCTGTCAAAGACAGCGCCGGTAAAATCGCAGCCCATGAATTTCACCCGGCGGCCGCCGTACTCCATTCCGCAAGATCCACCGGCAAACCTAGCTTTGACGAAATCGGTTTTTTCGCAGATCGCATCATCCATGTTTATCACAAGCTTGCTTTTTGAAAAGTTGCAGTTTTTTATTTCCGATCTGCACAACAGGGCTCTGTTCAGGCTGGAATTCTCGAAGCTGACATGCATGAAGACGCTATCGTTCGCACTTCCCGATATTTTCGAGTAGGACAGGTCGGTGTTGCTGATCCTTGATTCGAAGAGATTTGCGGTTTTCAATTGCTCCAGGATGGCAAACGGGCCGATGGCGATGCCGGAAAGATCAGTGTCGCGAATGATCGGCCGTCCAGCCGCGATCGAATCGATGCTGTCGATGATGCTCGCCAGATAGTCATGGTTTCGCCATTTGGCGGTTGTGTGTTTCATGGGCGGCCGCCTCGGCGATGCATTGGCGGCATGATATCTGCCATGCCGTTATGTTTGAGCGCGGCTGCAGCTTCGGACGCACCGCGACGTCCGCACCCTGAGTGGCTGTCGGGTTCAGGGTCCAGGATCGATGATCGGTGTGTCGGAAATGCCTGTCCTGTTGGTTGGCCGGGATCATCCCGGCGATGCCATTCTCGGAACGCCGCTTTGCGCTGCCGGCATGCGCTGGAGGACCAGGGCACGTCGGCTCAGCGGCGTTGCAGGACGTAGCTGTTCTCGAAGCCGTAGGCGCAGCCGAGCACATGGAAGTCGCCGAAGTAGCCGGCGGCGCGCAGCAGGTCCACTGCCGGGCCGACCTCCGGCGAGTACTCCCAGTCGCCGTAGTCGTCGAACACCACGAATCCCCCCGAGACGACGCTGGGCGCGTACAGCAGGAAATCCAGCAGCACGTTGCGCCCGGTGTGGCCACCGTCGATGTGCAACAGGGCCACCTTCGGCTCCATGGCGTAGAAATGCTCGGCGCAGAATTCGGAATAGCCGCGGATGAACCGCGCATTGGGCAGCAACTGCTGCCGATAGTGGTTGAACTCCTCGAACTGGTTCGGCAGCGCGAACGGATCCATGCCGATCACCCGGCGCTGGCGGCCAGACACCTCGTTCATCAGCACCAGCGACTTGCCCTTCCACACCCCGATCTCCACCAGGTCGCCCGGTACGCCCTCCAGCAGCAGGCACAGGTAGCCCAGCAGCCGCACGTGATCGTGGAAGGACAGCTCGCGCCGCTCCATCGCGTGTTCGGCCGGCAGGCCGGCCTGGGCCTGCACGAAGTGGTCGCCGATCAGTTCCCAGATCCGCGGAATGCTGCCTTCGGCCGCGTGTTCGTCGATGAAGCGGTTGAGTTCCTGGATGGTCAGCATGCGGTCTCCGGCGGAAAGGCGCCGGTGTTCGCCACCGGCTCTGCCGCCGGATAGTAGCCTGGACGCCGCCCGCCCCACTGGACATCGCCGCCGCGGTGCGCTTTGCTTGCAGGCTCCCCCATTCATGGGCGGCGCCGCCGGCGTGGCGCCGCCGTCCGGACGAGCATGCATTCGATCGAAGTGGTCTTGGCGATGTTGCTGGCGGTGGTGGCCAGTGGCTACCTCGTGCGTGTCCTGCCGTTCTCGCTGCCGCTGCCGCTGGTGCAGATCGGCCTGGGCGCGATCATCGCCGGCGTGTTCAAGAAGGGCTATGCGCTGGAGCCGGAGCTGTTCTTCCTGCTGTTCCTGCCGCCGCTGCTGTTCCTGGACGGCTGGCGCATCCCCAAGCAGGGCCTGTTCCGCGACAAGGGCGTGATCCTGGAGCTGGCGCTGGGCCTGGTGGTGTTCACCGTCATCGGCGCCGGCTTCCTGATCCACTGGATGATCCCGACCATGCCGCTGGCGGTGGCGTTCGCGCTGGCCGCGGTGGTGTCGCCGACCGATCCGATCGCGGTGTCCTCGATCGCCGCACGCGCACCGATCCCCAAGCGGCTGATGCACATCCTGGAAGGCGAATCGCTGCTCAACGACGCGTCCGGCCTGGTCTGCTTCCAGTTCGCGGTGGCCGCGGCGATCACCGGCACGTTCTCGCTGGCCGACGCCTCGCTGACCTTCCTGTGGGTGGCGCTGGTCGGAGTGGCCGCCGGCATCGCCGTGGTGGTCGGCACCAGCCTGGCGCAGCGCTGGGTGTGGCGCCAGGTCGGCGAGGAGCCGGGCGCGGCGATCCTGGTCAACCTGTTGCTGCCGTTCGCCGCCTACCTGCTGGCCGAGGCGATCAACGCCTCGGGCATCCTCGCCGCGGTCGCCGCCGGCATCGCCATGAGCTACGTGGAGCTGAGCGGCCGCGCCCCGGGCAGCATGCGCGTGCAGCGCTCGGCGGTGTGGGACATGGTGCAGTTCACCCTCAACGGCATCATGTTCGTGCTGCTCGGCGAGCAGTTGCCGGGCATCGTGCAGGGCGCCATGCACAACATGGACGAAGCCGGACACCTGGACCCGTGGTGGCTGCCGGCCTACGCGCTGGCGCTCTACGTCGGCCTGCTGCTGCTGCGCTTCCTGTGGGTGTGGCTGTCGCTGCGCTGGACCCTGCTCAAGGCGCGCCGCCGTGGCGAGGACCGGCAGAGCCCGCCGTGGCGGATCGTGGTGGCGACCTCGCTGGCCGGCGTGCGCGGTGCGATCACCCTGGCCGGCGTGCTGACCCTGCCGCTGGTCCTGCCCAGCGGCGCCGCGTTCCCGGCGCGCGACCTGGCGATCTTCCTGGCCAGCGCAGTGATCGTCACCTCGCTGCTGGTCGCCAGCATCGGCCTGCCGCGGCTGCTGCGCGGGCTGGAGCTGCCGGAAGAGCCGACCGACCGCCTGGAAGAAGACCTGGCCCGGCGCGAATCCTCGCGTGCGGCGCTGGCGGCGGTGGAGAAGCTGCGCCAGCGGCTGGTGCAGGACAGCGAGCATGCCGACCTCTACAACGAGGCGGCGATCCGGGTCAGCGCCCTGTACCAGCGCCACCTCGATCACGGCGAGGCGATGGAGAGCGATCCGGAAGAAGCGCGGCGCCTGGACGACGTGCTGCGCCAACTGCGCCATGCCGGCCTGCAGGCCGAGCGCCAGGAGCTGTTCAAGCTGACCCGCCAGCGCAAGATCTCCGACGAGATCGCCCGGCGCCTGATCCGCAACCTGGATCTGCTGGAGGCGCGGCGCAAGAGTTGATCGACGGCCGGGAATGGGGAGTCGGGAATGGGGATTCGTGAAAGCGGCTTCCTGGCGCCGTTGCAGATTTTTCGCGGTGTCGTTGCTCGCGCTCGGCCAGCGCGCCGGACTAGGTCTCTTCGGCCAGCGGCGGCAGTCGTCGCGGCACCGGGGTCGACTTCACGATCGCGGTATTGGTTTCGGCGCGATCGGTGACTTTCGCCAGGATGCTGTCCAGGTGCGCGATGGTGCGCAGGTACAGCCGGCAGATGAAGCAGTCTTCGCCGGTCACCTTGTCGCACTCGACGAACTCCGGGATGCGCTGCAGCAGTTCCTCCACCAGGTGCAACTGCCCCGGCAGCGGTTTGACCCGCACGATCGCCTGCAAGGTGTAGCCGAGCGCGCGTGGGTCGAGTTCGACCGTGAACCCGGCGATCACGCCCTGCTGCTGCAGCCGGCGCACGCGGTCGGCGGTGGCGGGCGCCGACAGGCCGATCTGCCGGGCCAGTTCGCTGGTGGCCATGCGCGCGTCCTGCGCCAGGGCGGCAAGGATGGCGCGGTCGATCGGGTCGAGCGTGGTGGCAGTCGGGGTGGAAAGGCGGTTTTGCATGATGACCTTTGTTTAAAAGGTAAGTGCCGCATCCTGCCTAAGTTTAGGCATGTCTTCGAGCGGTTGTGGTTCCTACAATGGCTGCCATTCGCAGCATTGCAAGGAACCGGGATGGCTTCCAACGAAATTCGCCGTGGGGCGGCCGAGATGGTCGTGGCCATGCTCATGTCCGGCACGATCGGCTGGCTGGTGGTGTCGTCGGGGCAGTCGCCGTTCAACGTGGTGTTCTTCCGCTGCCTGTTCGGCGCCGCCACGTTGCTCATCGTCTGCGCGGCACTGGGCCTGTTGCGGCGCAAGGCGTTTTCGCCGCGGATGCTGGCGCTGGTGCTGCTCGGCGGGGTGGCGATCGTGGCGAACTGGCTGCTGTTGTTCGCCGCCTATGGTCGCGCCTCGATCTCGATGGCCACTGCGGTCTACAACACGCAGCCGTTCATGCTGGTCGGGCTGGGCGCGCTCGTGTTCCGCGAGCGCATCAGCGCCTCGACCGTGGCGTGGCTGGCGGTGGCCTTCGTCGGGCTGGTGGGCGTGGTGCGCATCGCCCCGGCGGTGCTCGCAGTGCCGGGCGAGTACCTGCAGGGCGTCGCCCTGGCGCTCGGCGCGGCGTTTCTGTACGCGGTGTCGTCGATCGTGACCAAGCACCTGAAAGGCACGCCGCCGCACCTGCTCGCGCTGCTGCAACTGGGCATCGGCATCGTGTTGCTGGCGCCGTTCGTGCATTTCGACGCCTTGCCGGCCCGCCCCGGCCAGTGGCTGGATCTGGTCGTGCTCGGCGTGGTCAACACCGGGGTGATGTACGTGCTGCTGTACGGCGCCATCCAGAAACTGCCTACCGCGATGATCGGCGCGCTGTCGTTCATCTACCCGGTGGTGGCGATCGCGGTCGATCGCATCGCCTTCGGGCAATCGCTGGCGTGGACGCAGGTGCTCGGGGCGTTGCTGATCCTGCTGGCGGCGGCCGGGGTCAACTTCGGCTGGCGCGTGTGGCCGTGGCCGCGCGCGGCGCGGGCGCCTGCCAGCGAGCTCAAGACCGGCGAGCGCTAGCCCACGGCGCGACGACGGCGTCGCCCGGCGGTTGCGGACCCTGGCTGGCGCACTGTCCCGCATCCGGGAGAGTGCTTCCGCCGGATCGGGATTTATCCATCACGATCGGGCTTCTACCCTGGGGGCCGTTTCCGCAGCCGCCGCGCGCCCAGGGAGTCCCCGTGTCGCCGATCATTTCCGTACAACAGCTCACCAAGACCTATGCCGGGGGCTTCCAGGCGCTCAAGGGCATCGATCTGGAGATCCGCCGCGGCGAGATCTTCGCCCTGCTCGGCCCCAACGGTGCCGGCAAGACCACGCTGATCAGCATCATCTGCGGCCTGGTCACCCCCAGCAGTGGCCGGGTGCTGGCCGATGGCCACGACATCGTGCGCGACTACCGCGCCGCGCGCGGCAAGATCGGCCTGGTGCCGCAGGAACTGGCCACCGATGCATTCGAGACGGTGTGGGCGACGGTGCGCTTCAGCCGTGGCCTGTTCGGCAAGCCGCGCGACGATGCGCACTTGGAGCGGGTGCTGCGCGAACTGTCGCTGTGGGACAAGCGCGACAGCCGCATCTCCACCCTGTCCGGCGGCATGAAGCGGCGCGTGCTGATCGCCAAGGCGCTGGCCCACGAGCCATCCATCCTGTTCCTGGACGAACCCACCGCCGGCGTCGACGTGGAGCTGCGTCACGACATGTGGCAGATGGTGCGGCGCCTGCGCGAGCAGGGCACCACCATCATCCTGACCACGCACTACATCGAGGAGGCCGAGGACATGGCCGACCGCGTCGGCGTGGTCAATCGCGGCGAACTGGTGCTGGTGGAGGACAAGCGCACGCTGATGCGCAAGCTCGGCAAGAAGCAGCTGGCGCTGACCCTGCAGGCGCCGTTGACGAGGGTACCGGCGGCGCTGGCGACGCAACCGCTGGAGCTGTCCGCCGACGGCGCGACGCTGACCTACACCTACGACGCGCAGGCCGAGCAGACCGGCATCGGCGCGCTGCTGCGGCAACTGGAGGCGCAAGGCGTGGAGATCAAGGACCTGCAGTCCAGCGAGAGTTCGCTGGAGGAGATCTTCGTCAACCTGGTGCGGCCGGCGTCGGCCGCGGCGGAGGTGCGCGCATGAACCTGCACGCGATCGCCGCGATCTACCGCTTCGAGATGGCGCGCACCTTCCGCACGCTGACCCAGTCCATCGCCTCGCCGGTGCTGTCGACTTCGTTGTACTTCGTGGTGTTCGGCGCGGCGATCGGCTCGCGCATGGGCGACATCGACGGTATCCGCTACGGCGCCTACATCATCCCCGGGCTGGTGATGCTGTCGCTGCTCAGCGAAAGCATCTCCAACGCCTCCTTCGGCATCTACATGCCGCGCTGGGCCGGCACCATCTACGAGGTGCTGTCGGCGCCGGTGGCGTGGTGGGAGGTGGTGATCGGCTATGTCGGCGCGGCGGCGAGCAAGTCGGTGCTGCTGGGCCTGCTGATCCTGCTCACCGCGCGCAGCTTCGTGCCGTACGAGATCGCGCATCCGCTGTGGATGTTCGGCTTCCTGGTGCTGACCGCGCTGACCTTCAGCCTGTTCGGCTTCATCATCGGCGTGTGGGCCGACGGCTTCGAGAAGCTGCAGGTGATCCCGTTGATGGTGATCACGCCGCTGACCTTCCTCGGCGGCAGCTTCTACTCGATCAACATGCTGCCGCCGCTGTGGCAGAAGATCAGCCTGTTCAACCCGGTGGTGTACCTGATCAGCGGCTTCCGCTGGGCGTTCTACGGCAAGGCCGACGTGCACATCGCGACCAGCCTGGGCATGACCCTGGCGTTCCTGGCGCTGTGCCTGGGCGTGGTCTGGGCGATCTTCCGCAGCGGCTACCGGCTCAAGCCCTGAGCGCAGCCCAAGGGTCGCGCGGCGTGCGGCCGCGCGTGGCAACGCGCTGGCAGACGCTGTGCCTGCCGGCGCTCGCGCTTACCGCGTTTACTTGGCGTCGAGCCAGAACGCCTCGACCGTGCCCTTGACCTTCATGGTCATCGGATTGCCGCGGCGGTCGCGCGCCTTGCCGACCTGCACGCGGATCCAGCCTTCGCTGATCGAGTACTCCTCGACGTTGTCGCGCTCCACGCCGTTGAAGCGGATGCCGACGCCGCGCGACAGCGTCTCGGCATCGTGGAACGGGCTCTGCGGGCTGACCGCCAGGCGGTCGGGGGGCGTGTCGGACATCGTGGTGGCTTCGCGTGACGGCGGACAGCGCCGTCTTCCGGGCTGCGAAGGATAAACGCCCGCGGCGCCGTTGCCGAGTTCCGCGCTTCCGTCGCCGCGCCGGGCGCGGCACACTGGCGCTCCCCCGAGATGCCCGATGCGCCGCCATGCCCGACAACAGCGCCGACTACGACGAGCCCGACGACCTGTTCGACGACGACGACGATCCGGACACCCAGCAGGGCCTGATCTGGAACCTGCTGCTGCTGATCAATCCCGGCGACGAGGAAAGCGCGCTGCGCCAGTTCGACGCCTACCGCGAGGCCGCCGGCGAAGCCGAGCGCGAGGACGCGGACTGGCTGTGGACGCTGAAGGACGCGATCGACTGGCGGGCGGGCTTCTACGTCGACGGCCACGACCGCGAGGCGCTGATCGGCGCGATCGACGAACTGGCCGCGCGCTGGAACCTGCGGATCGACTGGGGCGGCGACGTCGACGACGCCGATTTCCTCGAGGACCACGACAGCGCCTCGCTGCTGGCGGTGGCCTACGACCGCCTGCGCGAGCACGGCTACAGCGTCTGGTGCTGGGACGCCGGCAGCGAGATCCGCGCCGGCTGGATGGCGCTCAGCCGCGACGACCAGGACATGCAGCGCCTGGCCGCGATCCTGGGCATCGACCTGCGCCCGGGCAGCGATCCGTTCTAGGCCCGCGCATGCGGAGCCCGGGTTGTAGTGGAAATGGTGCCCCGTGTTGGCAAGCGCTGACGGCAGCGCCGACCTCGGATTGCTCCTTGTGGGAGGGACTTCAGTCCCGACTGCAGTGAGGTGGACGCATCAATGGCTGCGCTTGTCGCCGCCGCCGCGCCGGCAACGCCCCGGTCAATGCGCCTCGCCCCGCGCCTGCGCACGCGCATGGCGGATCAGCGCTTTCAGCAACTCGCGATCGCTGTGCCGCGAGACCGGCACCGCGCCCAGGCGGATCGCCTCATCGCGCAGGGCGGCGGGCACGTCGTAGTGCGCGCCGCTGAGCTTGTTCTGGAAGGCGCGGCGGGGGATGCCCAGCCGCGCCGCCATGGCGTGCAGTTCGTCCAGCGTGTCGGCGAGCAGGTGGCCCCAGCGCTGGCCGCGCCAGGGATGCACCGCATCGTCGATGTAGACCGCCACGCGCCAGGTCAGGCCGGCTTGTGCGTGCCGTCGGCATCCGCCGCGGGTTCCGCGGTGGCGCTGCCGTCGGCCTCGGCCGGAGCGGCAGCGTCCGTCTCCGCTGCGGCGTCCGCGTCGGCCCCGTCCTCGTCCTCGTCCTCGTCCGCACCATCCGCTGCACCATCGCCCGCAGCGAACTCGGCGACCAGCGCGTCCAGGTACTCGGTCGGGGTCTGGCCGGCCTCGGCCGCCAGCGCGTCGATCATCTGCTGCAGCTGCGCCGAGTAGTCGAGGGTGATGGTGTTGCCTTCCTGCTCCTGCAGGTTGGCCAGGTGCTTGAGCATCGCCAGCATCGGCACCGGATTGTCGGCATTGCCCATGGTCTGGCCACCGACCGACAGCAACCACTGGCGACCCTGCAGGCCGATCGCGGCCAGCACGCGGCCGCTCTCGTTCTGCAGCACGGCGTGGTTGGCGATGGGCTGCTCGCGGCCCAGGCGGGCGAAGGGGCGCGGCGACTGCTGCTTCTTGCGCTTGTCGCGCTTGGCTTTGGATTGCTTGGACACGGCGGTCTCGTTGGCGAAGTGGCGGCCATTGTAAGCGCCGCGCCGTGTGCGGTCCCGCCGGTGCCTGTCTGCCCGGCCGCCAGCGGCACAGCGAGCACTGCCGCGATCAGCGTGCGCTGGTCGCCTCGGTGCCGCCGGCGCCGGCGGCAGCCGTCACCGGTGCCCCGCCGTTGATGCTGCGCAAGGCATCGCGCGCAGCGGCGGCGGCCGCCTCCGGCGAGGTCGTGCGCGGTTCGACGATCTGTACCGAGGCCTTGCCGGACGTCGCGGCCGGGGCTGTCGGGGCAGTGCCGTTCGTGGCGGCAGGCGCTGTCACGGGCGCGCCCTTGCCGGCGGCCGGCGCTGCGGCCGCGTCCGCCGCCGCCGCGCTCAGGTCCGGCACCTTGGTGTCGGCGTCGGGCTGCACCGTGCCCAGGGCGACGCTGTGGTCGCCATCGGCGGTGGCGGCGTCCTCGGCATCCTTGGTCATCACCACGATGCTGATGCGGCGGTTGATCGGATTGTTCGGTACCTGCTTGTCGAACAGCACCGACGAGGACAACCCGACCACGCGCGAGACCTTGTCCTCGCCCATGCCGCCGGCGACCAGCTCGCGGCGCGCGGCATTGGCGCGGTCCGCGCTCAGTTCCCAGTTGCTGTAGCCGTTCTTGGCGCTGTACTGGGTGACGTCGGTGTGGCCGGTGATGCTGATGTGGTTGGGCACCTGGTTGATGAAGCCGGACAGCTCGTGGAGGATGCCGCGGGTATAGGGCTTGAGCACCGCGCTGCCGAGGTCGAACATCGGCCGGTTCTCCTTGTCCACGATCTGGATGCGCAGGCCGTCCGGGGTCAGGTCCAGCAGCAACTGGTCCTTGAACGGTTCCAGCGCCTGGCTCTTGTCGATGGCTTCCTTCAGTTCCTGCATCAGCGTTTCCAGGCGTTGCTTTTCCTTCTCGCGCTGCGTGGTCTTGCTGTCGTCGCCCTTCAGGCTCTTGCTGCCGAACGGATCCTTGTTGTTGCCGCGCTGCATCTCGCCGGCGCCGCCGAGCTTGATCATCGAGGTGCTGGCGCCGCCGGGGCCGGCCATGCCGGGACTCGGCGCCGGGCTCTTGCCGGACAGCGGGCTGGGGTTGCGGAAGTATTCGGCGATCGCCGCGCGCTGTTCCTTGGTGGTGGCCGCCACCAGCCACAGCACCAGGAAGAACGCCATCATCGCGGTCACGAAGTCGGCATAGGCCACCTTCCACGCGCCGCCGTGGTGGCCGCCGCCCTGGACCTTCTTGACCCGGCGGATGACGACGGTGGGCTTGGTCTCGGCCATGACCGCGTTACTTGATCGTCTTCAGATGGGTTTCGAAGTCGGCGAAGCTCGGCCGCACGTCGGTCGGCAGGGTCTTGCGCGCGAATTCGAGGGCGATCTTCGGGTTGTAGCCGCGCAGGCAGGCCAGCAGCGCGGTCTTCACCGATTCGAAGATGCGGCTGTCCTGCTCGGCGCGCGCTTCCATCGCCGCCGACAGCGGCGCGACGAAGCCGTAGGCCAGCAGGATGCCGAGGAAGGTGCCGACCAGCGCCGCGCCGACGTGGTGGCCGATCTCCTCGATCGGGCCGCCGATCGCGCCCATGGTGATGACGATGCCCAGCACCGCGGCGACGATGCCGAA
Source organism: Xanthomonas sp. D-109 (assembly GCF_017746095.1). Lineage (NCBI taxonomy): Bacteria > Pseudomonadati > Pseudomonadota > Gammaproteobacteria > Lysobacterales > Lysobacteraceae > Xanthomonas > Xanthomonas sp. D-109. Next base: position 205,170 of record NZ_JAGHWV010000014.1, on the reverse strand, counting down.
GCCGGGCAGGCCGTCGGACACCTTGCTCAGCGCATGCGCCGGCGCCATCGCCTCGTGGTGGTGCTTCTCCAGCTCCAGTTCCAGCAGCGGTTCCAGTTCGTGCGGCTCGATGTTGCTGCCGATCATCAGGCGCAGGCAGTCGGTGATGAAGTCGAGCAGGTGGTGGTCGGCCAGCACCTTCGGGTAGTTGCCGAAGATCGCGCTGTCGGCCGGCCGCTCGACGTGGTCTTCCAGGGCCATGAAGCCGTCGCGGCGCGCCTTGTTCAGCAGTTCGTAGATCAGGGTCAGGGTGCTGCGGTAGTCGTCGGCCTTGTACTGCGGGCCCTTGAACACGCCCATGACGCCGGACAGCGTCGCCTTGACGATCTTGCCCGGGGTGCTGACCAGGAACGCGCCCAGCGCCGCGCCGCCGATGATCATCAGCTCGTAGGGCTGCCACAGCGCACCGAGTTTGCCGTTAGAGAGCAGATAGCCGCCGACCACGCTGAGGAGGACGACGACGAAGCCAACGATGATGAGCATGGCGGAGCAGCCTGCGGGCCGGAACGGGGACGCTCTAGATGTCGGCCCGGCGCCGCCGTTCTGAAGGTGTGAACCGTGCCGGGTTTTTGGCGGCCGGCGGCGGCCCGCCCGCTCAGCCGGTCATGCCGCTGTCATGCCGGACGCATTTGAGCGTCTCGCCCAGGCCCGCCAGGGTCAGCGTGGCCTGGTCCGGCTGCGCCTGCAGAAAGACGTTGCCCAGCGCATCGGTGTAACGCGCGCCGGTGGCGGCACCGGCATCGGTACGCTGCATGTCCAGGCGGGTGCCGCGCACCTGCAGCGCCAGGCGCTCGCGCGCCGGATCGGCGGCCGCCTGCACCAGTTCCTCGCCGCAGCGCCACTGCATGGGCAGGGCATCGGCCTGCAGGCCGGGTGCGCTGGCGGGCGACGGCGCGGCGGCGACGGGCGCGGCCTGCGCCGGCGGCGGGGTGGGGCTGCGCTGGCAGGCGCCCAGAGTGAGCGGCAGCAGCAAGAGGGGAAGCAACGAGCGACGCATACCGGTGGTCTCCCTGTGGCGGCGCGGCTGCGCCGGGAATCAGGCCGGTTCGGTCTCGCCGCCGCCGCGGTGCAGCGGGTTGGGCAGCGCCTGGCCCTGTTCGGTGAACTGCAGCGAGACCGAATTCAGGCAGTGGCGCTCACCGCTCGGCGGCGGGCCGTCCGGGAACACATGGCCGAGATGGCTGTCGCAGCGGGCGCAGACGATCTCGGTGCGGATCATGCCGTGGCTGGTGTCGCGTATCTCGCGCACGTGGTCGGGGTGGTAGGGCGCGAAGAAGCTCGGCCAGCCGGTGCCGGAATCGAACTTGGCGCTGGAGCGGAACAGCGGCAGCCCGCACAGCCGGCAGGTGTAGACGCCCTCCAGCTTGTTGTCCAGGAACACGCCGCAGAACGGCGCCTCGGTACCGTGCTGCAGCAGCACCCGGCGTTCCTCCGCGTTCAGTCCGCCGATCAGGTGCTCGCGCTCGGCAGCGGTGGGAGGCGTGAGGTCGAAACGGCTCATGGCGTGGCCCGTGGCTGGAAGAGGGGAAAAACAACATGAGGGCTGTACGGGGCGGATCAAGCGCACCGCGTGGCGTCGACGCGGCCGGATCGATGCGCTAGCGTGGAATCCTCTTGCCGGCCCATCGATGGAGCCACCGTGAACCGCTTGCTGCCCTGCGTTGCCATCGCCCTGCTCGTGCCGGCGCTTGCCGCCGCGCAGCATCTTCAGCCAGTCCCCGGCGCACCGGCCAGCGATCGCGACGCCAACACCCTGCAGTCCGCACCGGCGCCGGCGCCGTCGGTGGCCAGCCGCCTCGACGAGCGTCCCTCGGCATCGGCCTCCGCTCCCAAGGCGACGCCAGTCCCCTCCAGCCTGGACGACCGGCCGCAGGGGCAGGCCAAGCGCAAGCGCCCGGCCAGCCAGGCGGTGCCGGCGGCCGCCGCGGTGGCCGACCCGTCCGCACGCCGCCCGGTGCGCCTCTACGACCGCCGCGGCCAGCTGATCCCCGGCGCGATGCAGGTCGGGCCCAATCGCGCGCTGGATACCCGCACCGGCCGTTACTACACCACCGTGCCCAGCGGCGACGGGGTGCGCATCCAGGACTGAGGCGCCTGCGCGCGGGCGGCGAACGCGCGGCGAACGCCGCGTGGCCGCCATCCTCACAAATCGGTTCCTAGACTGGCGGACCGGCCGCGACTGCCGCGGCGCCACGTTTTCGCAGGAGAACCGATGAGCAAGCTTCCCGACAACACCCTGATCGTCGTCGCCGACCGCACCACTGCGCGCCTGTTCCGGGTCAACCTGGCCGGCGAGACCGCGCTGCTGGAGCAGACCGAAGTGCTGAACCCGACGCCCATCGAGGGCGTGGAGGACGGCGACCGGCCGATGACCATGGATGAGGCCGGGTTCGTGCGTCAGATCGCCGAGCGGCTGTACCAGGACGCGCTGCGCGGGCAGGTCGAGCACCTGATGCTGGTCGCCGACCCGCACACGCTGGGGCAGTTGCGGCCGCTGCTGCACAAGGAGGTCCAGAAGCGGGTGGTGGCCGAACTGGCCAAGAACCACGCCAATTCCTCGCGTGACGACCTGGAGAAGCTGCTGGTCTCCTGACCCGCACGCATCCGCACGCAACGCTCAGTCGGCGATCGGCAGGCTGAGCGTTTCCTTCACTTCTTCCATGACGATGTAGCTCTTGGACTCGCGCACGTGCGGCAGGGTTAGCAAGGTGCTGCCCAGCAGCTTGCGGTAGGACGCCATCTCGCTGATGCGGGCCTTGAGCAGGTAGTCGAAGTCGCCCGAGACCAGGTGGCACTCGAGCACGTTGGGCAGCTTCAGCGCGGCGCGGCGGAATTCCTCGAAGATGTCGCCGGACTTGTAGGCCAGGCTGATCTCCACGAACACCAGCAGGCTGGCCTTGAGGTAGTGCGGGTCCAGCCGTGCGTAGTAGCCGGTGATGGCGCCGTCGCGTTCCAGCCGGCGCACCCGCTCGGTGCATGGCGTGGTCGACAGGCCGACCCGCTCGCCCAGTTCGGTGAAGGAGATGCGCCCTTCCTGCTGCAGGATGCGCAGGATCTTGCGGTCGATCTTGTCCAGTTCGCGAGGGCGTGCGGCCATGCGGGCGGGTCTCAGGGGTTTGGCCTGCAAGGCGGGCAGAAGTCAGGGGAAAATCCTGGGTTGTGCTGCCTATACTGCACCGAACTTCTGCCCTGGTGCCATCCAGCCAGGGAATTGATCCAAGCGGAGTAGGCGCATGCGGGTTCTGGTTCTCGGCAGCGGTGTGATCGGCACCACCACGGCGTGGTATCTGGCCCGCAGCGGCTGCGAGGTGACGGTGGTCGACCGCCAGCCGGCGGCGGGGCTGGAGACCAGCTACGCCAATGCCGGGCAGGTCTCGCCCGGCTACGCGTCGCCATGGGCGGCGCCGGGGGTGCCGCTGAAGGCGCTGAAGTGGCTGTTCCAGCGCCATGCGCCGCTGGCGATCACGCCCACCGCCGACTTGCAGCAGTACCTGTGGCTGGCGCAGATGCTGCGCAACTGCACGGCCGAGCGCTATGCGATCAACAAGGCGCGCATGGTGCGCCTGTCCGAGTACAGCCGCGACTGCCTGGACCAGTTGCGCGCCGAGACCGGCATCGCCTACGAAGGCCGCCAGCTCGGGACCACCCAACTGTTCCGTACCCAGCAGCAACTGGACGGCGCGGCCAAGGACATCGAGGTGCTGCGCGAGTACGGCGTCCCCTACGAGCTGCTGGACCGCGCCGGCATCGCCCGGGTCGAGCCGGCCCTGGCCAGCGCGCCGGCCAGCCTGGTCGGCGCGCTGCGCCTGCCCAACGACCAGACCGGCGACTGCCGCCTGTTCACCCAGCGCCTGGCGGCGATGGCCGCCGCGGCCGGCGTGCAGTTCCGCCAGGGCGACACCATCGAGGCGCTGCAGGCCGATGGCGACCGCATCGACGGCGTGCGCATCGGCGGCCGGGTCGAGCGCGCCGACCGCTATGTGGTCGCGCTGGGCAGCTATTCGCCCGGCCTGCTGGCGCCGCTGGGCATCCGCCTGCCGGTGTACCCGCTGAAGGGCTACTCGCTGACCCTGCCGATCCGCGACGCCGCGCTGGCGCCCACCTCCACCATCCTCGACGAGAGCTACAAGGTGGCGATCACCCGCTTCGACGAGCGCATCCGCGTCGGCGGCATGGCCGAACTGGCCGGCTTCGACCTGTCGCGGCCGGCGCGCCGCCGCGCCACCCTGGAAAAGGTGGTCAACGACCTGTACCCGCGCGGCGGCGACCTGGCCGCGGCCGAGTTCTGGACCGGGCTGCGCCCGGCCACCCCGGACGGCACGCCGGTGGTCGGCGCCACCGGCTACCGCAACCTGTTCCTCAACACCGGCCACGGCACGCTGGGCTGGACCATGGCCTGCGGCTCCGGTCGCTACCTGGCCGACCTGATGGTCTCGCGGCAGCCGCAGATCAGCGGCGAGGGCCTGGACATCTTCCGTTATTCCCGCGGTTCCGCCGCGTCCGTCGCAGAGGCCGTCGCGTGCGCCCAGCCCGTGCAGTGATCGATCTCGGCGCGCTGCGCCACAACTACCGCCTGGCCCGCCGGTTGAGCGGCGGCAAGGCGCTGGCGGTGGTCAAGGCCGATGCCTACGGGCACGGCGCGGTGGCCTGCGCGCGCGCGCTGGACGGCGAGGCCGACGGTTTCGCGGTGGCCTGCATCGAGGAGGCGCTGGAACTGCGCCAGGCCGGCATCGTTGCGCCGATCCTGTTGCTGGAAGGCATCTTCGACGCCGACGAACTGCCGCTGGTCGCCGAACACCGGCTGTGGTGCGCGGTGGCCTCGCCCTGGCAGGTGGAGGCGATCGCCGCCTTCGCCGCGCCGCAGCCGCTGTGCCTGTGGCTGAAGCTGGACAGCGGCATGCACCGGCTGGGCCTGGCGCCGGACGAGTTCCGCGCCGCGCACGCGCGGCTGAGCGCGCTGCCGCAGGTCGAGCGGCTGGTGCTGATGAGCCACTTCGCCCGTGCCGACGAACTGGACAGCGCGCGCACGCGCGAGCAGGTGGAGGTGTTCCGCCAGGCCACCGCCGGACTGGCCGGCGAGACCAGCCTGTGCAACTCGCCAGCGCTGCTCGGCTGGCCGGAGCTGCGCAACGACTGGGGACGGCCGGGGCTGATGCTGTACGGCGCCGACCCGTTCGCCGCCGCGGCCGCGCTGCCCGGCGAACTGCGCCCGGTGATGACCCTGCAGTCCAGGATCATCTCCGTGCGCGACATCGCGCCGGGCGAGCCGGTCGGCTACGGCGCGCGCTTCGTCGCGGCGCGGCCGACCCGGGTCGGGGTGGTGGCGATCGGCTATGCCGACGGCTATCCGCAATTCGCGCCCAACGGCACGCCGGTGCTGATCGACGGCGCGCCCGGCGCACTGATCGGACGCGTGTCGATGGACATGCTGACCGTGGACCTGACCGACCACCCGCAGGCCGGCCTCGGCAGCGAGGTGAGATTGTGGGGCGAGCAACCGCGCATCGATGCGCTGGCCGGGCGCTGCAGTTCCAGCGCCTACCGATTGCTGTGCGGCCTCAAGCGCGCGCCGCGCGTCTATCTCGACGCGTAAGCCAATGGCTGACGGCGCCGGCGCGATGCCGACGCCACGCGCGGGGGCCTCAGCGCTCGGCGACCGTGCTGTCCTTGCGCAACTGCCGGCGCAGCCACTCGTCGAGCATGCGCTTTTCGTAGCGCAGCGGATCGGTGCTCAGGCCGACCGAGCTGTTGTACAGGTAGCTGGGGTCCATCAGTTTCGGCTGGCCCTGCGCCAGCACCTGGCCGTCGGCGCCGTACAGGGTGAAGTCGAAGCTGATCCGTGGCGGGTACAGGTCGCGCATCACCCGCACGTCGTTCCAGTTGGGGCCGTGCCACGGCTCGAAGTCGCCGGCGCGCTTGATGTCGGTCAGCTTGATGTCCAGGCGCTGCCCGGGCTGCAGTTGCTTGGCGGCCTGCTTCTGCAGGTAGGTGGCCAGGTCCTGCACCCAGTCGCCGCGTTCGGCCTCCCAGCGGTTGCGGCTCTGCCGCAGTTCGCTGAAGGTGGCCGGGTCGGCCCAGCTCACCTGCACCGGGCCATCGCTGGCGAGGCTGCGCGGGGCCTGCGGGTCGGTGACGTTGCGGATCTCGGCGGAGGCGCCGCCCGCCCACAGGCAGGCAACAGCCAGCGCCGTCCAGGCATGGCGGATCTTCATGGCGGATCTCCAGGAGGCGTACGCGCAGTGTGTGCCTGCGCCGGCGCGCCCGCAATCGCGGCGAGCCGCGCAGCGACGACCGTTGACCGCGGATTCATCCGCCCGGCATGACGGACGGCTCACATCGCCTCGCCGCCTGCTTCACGGCGCGCGCGCGAGCATGGCGGCCACTCGAGCACCACGGGGATCGCATGAAGACGCCGCTGTTCCACCAGGCCTACACCGGTAGCGATGTGCGCCTGCAGTTCATCGACTGGGCCAAGCGGCACGGGCACAGCCCGGCCAGCGGTGCGGCCGCGTTCGTCGAGCACCAGGCCAACCTGGACGAGGCGGCACGCCAGCTGCGGCTGAATCCCGGCGACGACGTGCGGCACCTGCTGCGGCGCTACCTGGTCTCGCTCGGCGAGGCGCAGGACGTGGCCGTGCAGTTCCCGCCCAGCTACCACTACCGCAGCCCGCAGGGGCAGAGCTTCCGCTACACGCTGACCCTGGTGCTGGCCGAGGACGGCGTGGAGTGGAAGGCGCGGGTCTGGACCGGCCTGGAGTACCTGGGCCTGATCGTTGGCCGTGGCGCCGGCCCGCGCGCCAACTACACGCGCCTGGCGCGGATGGCGGTGGAGCACGAACTGGCCAGCGACGCACCGCGTTTCACGCTCGGCTGAGCAATTCAGGAACCTTGGCATGTCCGTCGTCAGCGCCCCCGAGCGATCCGTCGTCCCAGAAGACTTCCGCCGCCAATGCCGGCAGTTGGGGCCGGCACGCGTGCAGCAATTGCTGGAGGCGTCGCCGCCGCCGTGGCGCGAAGAGGCCGAGCGCTGGCTGGAGGAGCAGGCCTTGCGCAATGCCCGCCTGACCCAGTGGATGGTGCTGGCCGGCATCGGGCTGTCGTTGCTGGGCATCGTGCTGGTGATCGCCTTCTATTGGTGACCGCTGGGCGACGGCAGATCTGTGCGGCGGCTTGACGTCGGCGGAGTGGCTTAACAAGATGGGCGTTCCGCCTCGCTGTTCCTGGCGCGTCGTTGTTGCGCCGCGGATGCCGGGCACTGTCTTCATCCGTTGCCGTAGGCCGCTTCCAGAGCTACTCCGTCATGCATGCCAGTCCAGACTCCACCGCGTCTTCGTTCGCGCAGGCGACGGACCTGCAGTATCGCGAGATCTTCGACAAGATCGATTCGGGCTTCTGCGTGATCCAGATGCTGTTCGACGGCGACCGCGCGGTCGATTACGTGTTCCTGCAGGTCAATCCGGCCTTTGAGCGCGAGACCGGCCTGCGCGACGTGGTCGGGCGGCGCATCCGCGAGTTCTCGCCGACGCACGAGGAACACTGGTTCCAGCGCTATGGCGACGTGGCCCTGACCGGGCGTTCGGCCAAGTTCGAGAACGTCGCGGTCGCGCTCGGGCGCTGGTGGGCGGTGGATGCGTTCCGGATCGGAGCGCCGGAGCTGCGCCAGGTCGCCGTGCAGTTCCTCGACATCACCGAGCGCAAGCGGGTGGAACGCGACCTGGCCGAAAGCGAGGCGCGCTTCAGCGCCCTGGCCGAAGGCCTGCCGATGCCGGTCTGGGTGCTGGACGCCAGCGGCGAACTGCGCTTCACCAACACCGCCTACGCCCAATTCTTCGGCATCGACCTGGACACCGACGATGCGCGCCCGGGCTGGGGCGACGTGCTGCATCCGGAGGATGTAGGCGTGTTCGCCTACGAACTGCGCAGTGCGCTGCACGACCAGCGCAACCTGCGCGCCCTGGTGCGCGCGCGCCGTCACGACGGCGAGTGGCGCTGGGTGGAGATGACCGCGGTGCCGCGCTATTCCGCCGAGGGCAAGTTCATCGGCCTGGCCGGCAGCAGCCCCGACGTGACCGAGCGCCGCGACATCGAACTGGCGCGCGAGCAACTGCTGGAATCCGAGCGCAGCGCGCGCAACGCCGCCGAGAGCATGGCGCGGCTGAAGGACGAGTTCCTGGCGACGCTGTCGCACGAACTGCGCACGCCGCTGACCACCATCCTCGGCTGGAGCGACCTGCTGCTGCAGCGGCTGCCGCCGGGCGACCCGAGCAGCAAGGGCCTGTCGGTGATCGCCAGCAGCGCACGCGCGCAGCAACGGCTGATTTCCGACATGCTCGATCTCAGCAGCATGCTGCTGGGCAAGGTGCAGCTGGAAGTGGAGGCGCTGGACCTGGCCGAGCAGGTGCGCGAGGCGATGCGTGCGCAGGAACCGGTGGCCGAAGGCAAGGACCAGGCGCTGACCCTGCAGGCGCCGACGCAGCCGTGCATGGTGCTGGGCGACGCCACGCGCCTGCAGCAGGTGTTCTGGAACCTGCTCTCCAACGCGATCAAGTTCACCCCGGCGCACGGGCGCATCGCCCTGGCGATCGCGCTCGAGGACGATGGCGAGCACGTCAGCGTGGCGGTGCGCGATTCGGGCGATGGCATCCCGCCGGAATTCCTGCCGCATCTGTTCGGCCGCTTCCGCCAGGCCGACAGCACCACCACGCGCCTGCACGGCGGCCTCGGCCTCGGCCTGGCGATCGTGCAGCAACTGGTGGAGATGCACGGCGGCCAGATCAGCGCGGCCAGCGAAGGCCGCGGCCGCGGCTCGGTGTTCACCGTGCGCCTGCCGCTGCACCGCGACGCGCCGGGCTCGCGCCCGCTGCGCGAAGTGCGCGCCTTCGCGATGGCCGAACAGGTGGTCGAGGCGTATTCGCTCAAGGGCATGCGCCTGCTGGCGGTGGAGGACCAGCCGGACATGCTCGACTACCTGCGGCGCCTGCTCGAGGAGCAGGGTGCCGACGTGGTCGCGGTGGGCTCGGCCAGCGAGGCGCTGGAGGTGCTCGACAGTGGCGGCCATGCCGCGATCGACGTGATTGTCACCGACATCGGCATGCCGGGCATGGACGGCTACGGCCTGATCCGCACCGTGCGCGAGAACATGGGCCTGGGTGCGGACGACCTGCCGGCGGTGGCGGTGACCGCGCTGGCGCGCGCCGACGATCGCCAGCGCGCGCTGCAGGCCGGCTTCCAGGAACACCTGGCCAAGCCCTACAGCGTGGCGCAGCTGGTGTCCGCGGTGCGCTTCGCGCGGCAACGCTAGGGAACGTCCTCGATCGACGGGCATGCCGCGCCCGCTCGATCCAGTGCGGCATGTGCGGCAACCGAGCGGATGTCCCGGCGCTCTTGTCCGCTGGCTCACGCCGGCGGCGCTAGGCTGCAGCGGTCCCCACACGGAGTCCGCCGATGACCCAGTTTGCCGAGCGTATCCACACCGACCAGGCGCAGATCCAGGCGCTGGAAGCGTTGATCCTGCAACTGCCCGGCCAGGCGCATGTGCGCATCGAATTGCACGATGGCAGCGTGTGCTTCGGCACCGTGTCGGTGCGCCCCAGCATCCAGCAGTTCCGCGACGCCGAGGGCAACGAGGGCAGCAATGCGCAGGTGCGCATCGACGACCTCGACGACCCGGCCCGGCACCGCTATCTGTGGCTGGACCAGATCCGCAGCGTGCGCCAGCTTCCCCCACGGCCCTGGGATGTCGATCCGCGCGACGCCGCCTCTTGACGCATCTTTCACTTTTCGCGTGGCGGGGCTGTGCATCATCGGCGTTCCCCCGTGTTCCCGGATATCCAAGACGCATGGCCATGTCTTCGCCGATTCGTGCCCGTTGGGTGTTGTGTGCGCTCAGTGCCGCCCTGCTCGCCGCCTGCGGCGACACCGCCAAGCACGCCATCGAGGACGGCATGGGGCCGGATCCGGTATTGCCCGATCCGGTCAAGCGCATGATCCCCACGGTCAAGGTCGCCGAGGTCAAGCGCTGGGCCGATGGCGCCGCGCCGGTGCCGGCCGCCGACCTGGCGGTGCAGGCCTTCGCCCGCGATCTCGACCATCCGCGCTGGCTGTACGTGCTGCCCAATGGCGACGTGCTGGTCGCCGAAACCGCCGAGCCGCCTGCCCCGGAAAAGGAGGGCAGCGGTCTGCGCGACAAGATCCAGGGCGCGATGATGTCCAAGGCTGGCGCCAGCGTGCCCAGCGCCAACCGCATCACCCTGCTGCGCGATGCCGACGGCGACGGCGTCGCCGAGGTGCGCACGCAGTTCCTCAAGGGCCTGTATTCGCCGTTCGGCATGGCCCTGGTCGGCGACCGCCTGTACGTGGCCAATGCCGATGCCCTGGTCAGTTTCCCGTACAAGGACGGCGATACGCAGATCACCGCCGCGCCCAGCTTCGTCGCCAACCTGCCTGGCGGTATCAATCACCACTGGACCAAGAGCCTACTGGCCAGCCGCGACGGCAAGAAGCTGTACGTGGGCGTCGGCTCCAACAGCAATGTCGCCGAGAACGGCATGGACCAGGAGCTCAACCGTGCCGCGATCCTGGAAGTGGACGCGGCCAGCGGTGCCACCCGCGTGTTCGCCAGCGGCCTGCGCAATCCGGTGGGCCTGGCCTGGCAGCCCGGCACCGACACGCTGTGGACCGTGGTCAACGAACGCGACGAACTCGGCAGCGACCTGGTGCCCGATTACCTGACCTCGGTGCGCGAGGGCGGCTTCTATGGCTGGCCGTACAGCTACTACGGGCAGCATGTGGACGAGCGGGTGCAGCCGCAGAACGCGGAGATGGTGGCCAGCGCGATCAAGCCCGACTATGCGCTGGGCCCGCACACCGCCTCGCTCGGCCTGGCCTTCTACGAGGGCGCACTGCTGCCGCCGACCTACCGCGGCGGCGCCTTCATCGGCCAGCACGGCTCCTGGAACCGCAACCCGCCGTCCGGCTACAAGGTGATCTACGTGCCCTTCGTCAACGGCAAGCCCAGCGTCAAGCCGCTGGACGTGCTGACCGGCTTCCTCGACGCCGAAGGCCGCGCGCAAGGCCGCCCGGTCGGCGTGGCGGTGGACAAGCCGGGCGCGCTGCTGGTCGCCGACGACGTCGGCAACGTGGTGTGGCGGGTGACGCCGAAGCCGGGCAAGTGACGATAGGCGTTGTCGGTCGTAAGACAGGCTTCAGTCGCGGGATTTTTTGAATCCTGTCGCGGCTGAAGCCGCTCCTACGAAAGTCCTGGTCACGCGGTGCGGCACAGGATCCACGTATTCCGCATCCCTCCAAGCGCGGCTGTGTGCTTCGAAGAGGATACGGATGCACTCGTGGCACTCGTAGGAGCGGCTTCAGCCGCGACGGGCATTCTCGGGAACGCCCGTCGCGGCGGAAGCCGCTCCTACATATCAAGTTCGGAAGGACGACGCCAACCGTCTGGCGTCAATGCTCCACCGGCGCCGGCTCCACGCCGAAACGGCGGGCGTAGCCGCGTTCGTCGAACACGCGCTGCACTTCGGTGTCGCCCAGTTCCGGCGCCGCATAGACGGCGTAGACCACGCTGCCGTCGTCGCGTGCGCCGCGCTGGTGCAGGCGGTAGCGCGGGCGCCCGGTGCCGGTGTTCTCCGGGTAGTGCAACGGCGGCTGGCTGCCATCCAGATCCACTTCGCTGTTGTCGACGACGCCGCCGATGAACACTGCGCGCATGCTGCCTCTCCAGTCGTTGGGTGCCTTGCAGCCTAGGCGCGGCGATGTTGCCGAAACATCAATGATGCGTTGGATTCGCGCAAAACCGGGCCCGCCGCCGGCTGCCGGTAGAATGCGCGTCCCTGTTCCGACGACCACGCCCGATGCCGGCCGCGCAAGACGCCCCCCTCGAGACCCTGTTCCTGCCCTTCGCCCAGGGCGTGCTGCGCTGGCCTGCCGGTAAGGTGCTGTTCCTGCGCGCCCGCGACGGCTGGGCGCTGCGCCAGCACGCGCAGCCGGCGCACCTGGTTTGCGAACAGGACTACCGACCCTTCGCCAGCGCGCTGCAGCAAGGCGGCTGGACGGTGCGCGCCGAGCAGGAAGGCGATGCCGATGCCGGCGGCTACGCGCTGGTGCTGGTGCTGCCGCCGCGCCAGCGCGAGGAAGCGCGGGCGTTGCTGGCGCGCGCGGTGGCGCTGACCGCGCCGGGCGGCGTGGTGGTGGCCTGCCAGGCCAACAACGAGGGCGCGCGCTCCGGCGAGGACGATCTGCAGCAGCTGGCCGGCCTCGGCGGCAAGCTGACCAAGCACCACTGCCGGGTGTACTGGACCGCGCCGCTGCAGGGCGGCCACGACGCCGCGCTGCAGCAGCGCTGGGCCAAGCTGGACGCGGTGCGGCCGATCCTGGATGGGCGCTTCCGCAGCCGCCCGGGCGTGTTCGCCTGGGACCGCATCGATCCGGCCTCGGCGCTGCTGGCCGAGCACCTGCCCGCCGACCTGCGCGGCCGCGCCGCCGATCTCGGCGCCGGCTACGGCTATCTGTCGGCCGAGCTGCTGGCGCGCTGCACGCAGCTCACCGCACTGGACCTGTTCGAGGCCGACGCGCGCGCGCTGGCGCTGGCGCGCGCCAACCTGGCGCAGGCGCCGGCTGCGGTGACGCTGGGCTTCCACTGGCACGACGTGACCACCGGCCTGCCCGGACACTACGACGTCATCGTCAGCAACCCCCCGTTCCATGCGCCGGGGCGGATGGAACGGCCGGACATCGGCCGGCGCTTCATCGCGGTGGCGGCGCAGACGCTGGCGCCCGGCGGGCGGCTGTTCCTGGTCGCCAACCGCCATCTGCCCTACGAAGCGGTGCTTGATGCCAGTTTCGGGGAGACCGAGGTGCTCGCCACCCGCGACGGCTTCAAGCTGATCCACGCGGTGCGCAGCCGCGGCGGAGCGCGCCGATGAAACTGGTCAAGCACCTGGCCAACCTGGGCTACGGCAGCCGCAAGCAGGTGGCGCTGATGTTCCGCGAAGGCCGCATCACCGACGCCGAGGGCGAGGTGCTGTATGCCGACGACCAGGTGCCGCACGCGGCGATCCGGGTCGATGGCGAAGCGTTGGATCCGCCTCCGGGGCTGATCCTGGCGCTGCACAAGCCGGTCGGCTACACCTGCTCGACCAAGGACCCGGGGCGCATCGTCTACGACCTGCTGCCGCCGCGCTTCCGCCTGCGCTCGCCGCTGCTGTCCACGGTCGGGCGGCTGGATCGCGACACCAGCGGCCTGCTGCTGATGACCGACGATGGCGCACTGCTGCATCGCATCGTCTCGCCGAAGGCGCGCCTGGCCAAGGTCTACGAGGCCACCCTGGCCGAGGACCTGCGCGGCGACGAAGCGGCGCAGTTCGCCAGCGGCACGCTGCTGCTCGACGGCGAGACCACGCCGCTGCTGCCGGTGGAGATGGAGACGCTGGGGCCGCGGCAGGTGCGCGTGGCCCTGCACGAAGGCCGCTACCACCAGGTGCGGCGCATGTTCGCCGCCGTCGGCAATCACGTGGCGGCGCTGCACCGCAGCCGCATCGGCGGCTTCGCTCTGGGCGATCTGCCTTCAGGACAGTGGCGGGTGCTTGAGGCGGCGGACGTGGCGCGCTTGTTCGAGGGTGGGGAGTAGGGATTGGGGATTCGGGATTGGCAAAGGCGCGATGCTCCTCGCACCGCGGCGAATCCCGCTTTTACGAATCCCGAATCCCGAATGCCGAATCCCGCCCCTCAACCGCCCGCTTCCAGCCCTCCAGCCCCAGCTTCTCCAGGGTCTGCAGATTGCGCTCGACGATCACGTCCGCGTCCGGGAATGCGGCCACCGCGCGTTCCACGCTGTCCTCGCGCAGCAGGTGCAGGGTGGGGTAGGGCGCGCGGTTGGTGTAGTTGCCGATGTCGTCCGGCGCGGTGCCGGCGAACTGGTACTGCGGATGGAAACTGGCCACCTGCAGGATGCCCTGCAGGTCCAGCGCCTCGACCGCGGCGTCGGCGTTGTCGAGGAAGTCGTTGTAGTCCAGGAAGTCCTGCAGCACGTCCGGATGCACGATCAGCGTGGTGTCGATCTGCTCGGCCGGGGTGTCGCGCAGCAGCACCAGTTCCTCGGCCAACTGTTCGAGCAGCGTCTCGGGCGTACTGGCGTCGCTGAGCACGTAGCGGATCTGCTGCTTGACGTGCACGGCCTTGGCGAAGGGGCACAGGTTCAGGCCGATCACGGCGCGTTCCAGCCAGCGGCGGGTGTCGCCCAGGTAGTCGGGCGCGTCGCCGGGAGTCTCGTCGTGCATCGGTCGCGGAAATCGCCTAGGGAAGGTGCAGGCGATTGTAGGCGGTGTCCAGCCACGCCGGCGTTTCCGCGTACATCTGGCGAATCAGCTGCTTGATCAGCGGCAGCAGATCGGAGCCGTCGTTGCGGCGGTGGCTGAGGATGATCGGCGAGGTGGCGTGGGCGTCGTCGAGCAGGCGGTAGTGCAGGTCGCGACGCAGCACCCGCACCGAGGCCGGGATGACGCACAGGCCCATCTCGGCAGCGACCAGGCCCAGCGCGGTCTGCAGTTCGCGTACTTCCTGTACCGCCAGCGGACGGATGCCGCGGTCGCGCAGCAGCGACAGCACCTGGTCGGCGAAGCTCGGCCGCGGCTGGCTGGGGTAGACGATCAGGCGCTGCGCGTTCAGCGCGTCCGGCGCCAACGGCGCGTCGGACGCGGCCAGCGGATGCTCCATTGGCAGCGCGACCACCAGGCGTTCCTCGCGCAGCACGAAGCGCTCCACCGTGTCGTCGTCGTGGCGGATACGGCCGATGCCCAGGTCGATGCGGCCGGTCTTCAACGCCTCGATCTGCTCGCCGGACATCAGTTCCAGCAGTCGGATGTCCAACTCCGGTCGCTGCTGGCGCAGCCGCCGCACCAGCATGGGCAGGCCGCCGTACAGCGCGGACGCGACGAAGCCGATGGCGAACACGCGCTGCTCGCTGCGGCCGAGCCGGCGCGCGGCATCCTGCATCTGCTCGACCCGGCCCAGTATCTGCAGCGCTTCTTCGTAGAACAGCTTGCCGGCGTCGGTCAGCCGCAGCGGGCGGCTGCTGCGCACGATCAGGCGTGTGCCCAGTTGCTCCTCCAACTGCTGGATCTGTCGGCTCAATGGCGGCTGCGCGATGTGCAGCAGCTCGGCGGCGCGGGTGAAGTTGCGCTCGCGGGCGACGGCGACGAAGTAGCGGAGTTGGCGCAGGTCCATCGGAATTCGTATTCGTTGGCGGTATGCTGCGCTGCAATAATGCCAGCAACCATGCGGATTGCGCCAAGAACATACCAAAAAGGTATGGAGCGAGACTGAGAGAGTCTTGGACGTGGCCACGCGGCCGGCGCAGTGTGGACCGCATGGACCCGTTGCCGACTCCCACCCGCCGTACCGCCCCCACCGTCGAACGCGTCGAGACCCTGCTGCTCGACCTGCCGACCATCCGCCCGCACCGCCTGTCGGTGGCGACCATGCAGGGGCAGACCCTGATGCTGGTGCGCCTGCACTGCTCCGATGGCGTGGTCGGCCTGGGCGAAGGCACCACCATCGGCGGCCTGGCCTACGGCGCGGAAAGTCCGGAAGGCATGAAGCTGGCGATCGACCGCTACCTGGCGCCGCTGCTGGCCGGCGCCGACGCCACCGGCGTGCAGGCGCTGATGCAGCGCATCGGCAAGCAGGTCAAGGGCAATCACTTCGCCAAGTGCGCCGTGGAGACCGCGCTGCTGGACGCGCAGGGCAAGCGCGTCGGGCTGCCGCTGTCCGAGTTGCTGGGCGGGCGCCTGCGCGAGCGCCTGCCGGTGGCCTGGACCCTGGCCTCCGGCGACACCGCGCGCGACATCGCCGAGGCCGAGCAACTGCTGGACCTGCGCCGGCACCAGGTGTTCAAACTGAAGATCGGCGCGCGGCCGCCGGCCGAGGACATCGCCCACGTGGCCGCGATCAAGCGTGCGCTGGGTGCGCGCGCCGCGGTGCGGGTCGACGTCAACATGGCCTGGACCGAGGCCGAGGCGGTGCGCGCGCTGCCGGCACTGGCCGATGCCGGCTGCGAGCTGGTCGAGCAGCCCGTGGCCTCGCGCGAGGCGATGCAGCGGCTGATGCAGCGCTTCCCGCTGGCGTTGATGGCCGACGAGATCCTGGCCGGGCCGGAGAGCGCGTTCCTGGCCGCGCGGGCGCCGGCGGCCGACGTGTTCGCAGTGAAGATCGAGCCGTCCGGCGGGCCGATCGCCGCGCAGAAGGTCGCTGCCATCGCCGAGGCGGCCGGGATCGGCCTGTACGGCGGCACCATGCTGGAAGGGCCGATCGGCACCATCGCCTCGGCACAGGTGTTCGCCACCTTCCCGCAACTGCAGTGGGGCACCGAACTGTTCGGGCCGCTGCTGCTCACCGAGCACCTGCTGACCGAGCCGCTGCGCTACGCCGATTTCCATCTGCAGCTGCCCACGGGCCCCGGCCTAGGCATCGCGCTGGACGAGGCGCAGGTGCAGGCCTTCCGCCGCGATCGCGGCCGCAGCGTGGTGGCGGTCAGCGCCACCGCGGAGGGCTGACCATGCTGTTTCACGTGACCATGGAGGTGAACCTGCCCGCCGACATGCCGCCCGAGCGCGCCGAGCAGCTCAAGCGCGACGAAAAGGCGCGTTTCCAGGCGCTGCAACGCGATGGCCGTTGGCGGCACATCTGGCGGGTGGTCGGGCAGTACGCCAACGTCAGCATCTTCGACGTGGCCGACAACGCCGAACTGCACGCGCTGCTGCTGTCGCTGCCGCTGTTCCCCTACATGCGCATCGCGGTCACCCCGCTGTGCCGCCACCCCTCGTCGCTGCACGAGGACGATCGCTAGTTCCGCTGCGGACGCTCCCTCGGGAGGGGACGTGTCTCGGCCGCCATCGCCACCACGAGAAAGGAAGGGCATCACCATGAGCGTCAAGATCTTCGCCACCCCCGATGTGCAGGCGTTCCTGCGCCAGGTCAGCGGGCTGGACATGCCGGGCGGCGCGCCGCGGGTGAAGCAGATCGTGCACCGCGTGCTCTCGGATCTGTTCCGCAGCATCGACGAGTTGGAGATCACGCCGGACGAATACTGGGCGGCGATCGCCTGGCTCAACGACCTCGGCGCGGCCGGGCAGGCCGGGCTGATCTCGCCGGGGCTGGGCCTGGACCACTTTCTGGACCTGCGCCTGGATGCCATCGACGCGCAGCTGGGCATCGACAATCCGACCCCGCGGACCATCGAAGGACCGCTGTACGTGGCCGGCGCGCCGGTGGCGCACGGCGTCGCCCGGCTCGACGATGGCAGCGACGAAAATGGCCACACCCTGGTCATGCACGGCACCGTGTACGGCGCCGACGGCCGCCCGCTGCCCGGCGCCAGCGTCGAGGTCTGGCACTGCGACACGCGTGGCTTCTATTCGCACTTCGATCCGACCGGCAAGCAGGCGCCGTTCAACATGCGCCGCACCATCATCGCCGATGCCCAGGGCCGCTATCGCTTCCAGAGCATCGTGCCCAAGGGCTACGGTGTGCCGCCAGGCAGCCCGACCGAACGCCTGCTGTTCGCGCTCGGCCGGCATGGCCAGCGCCCGGCGCACATCCACTTCTTCATCGGTGCCGACGGCCACCGCAAGCTGACCACGCAGATCAACATCGCCGGCGACCCGTTGGTCGACGACGACTTCGCCTACGCCACCCGTGATGGCCTGGTGCCGGCGATCGTCGAGCACAGCGACCCGGCCAGCATCGCTGCCAACGGCGTGGACGGCCCGTTCGCCGAGATCGCCTTCGATTTCCACCTGACCCCGCTGGTCGACGGCGTCGACAACCAGGCCAATCCGGCGCGGCGCCGCGCCGCCGCCTAGCCGAGTTCGCGCCACGGCCACGTTGCGGCCGCGGCGCAGCGACAACGCCGTCTTCAGTTCCTGGCATCCCGCTGCCGCCGCCGCTTCCGGTGGCGGTACGGATCCCTGCGCGCCGCCGGCCGGCGGCCGCATCCACGCATCGGCTCGGAGGGAGGGCCCGATCATGCAGCAGTTCGCACATCCAACGCGCCGCAAGGCGCAACGACAGGGCACGCCACGCTGGACCACGCTGCTGTGGACCGTGGCGGCGGTTTCTGGCGGTGCCGCCGCCAACAATGGCGTCGCCTTGCCCGGCTACGGCGCGCAGACCCAGGGGCTGGCCGGCACGTCGATCGCCCTGCCGCTCGACGCGGCGGCGTCGGCCAACAACCCGGCCGGCATGGGCGCGGTCGGCGACCGCGTCGATGCCGACCTGACCCTGATCTCGGCGCCGGTGCGCAGCCAGGTCGGCACGGCGCGCTACAAGGACGATGCGCTGATCCCGGTGCCGACCGCCGGCTACAACCGCCAACTTGGCGACGACCTGAGCCTGGGCGTGTCGGTGTTCGGCCATGGCGTGGCGCTCGACTACGGTGCACCGGTGTACGGCAGCCACGACACGCTGTCCAAGCTGCAGCAGGTGGTGCTGGCGCCGACCCTGGCGTGGCGCGTGGGCGAGCACCAGTACCTGGGCGTCTCTCCACGGCTGGCCTATCAGCGCCTGCACATCGCCGGGCTGGAGGGCATCGGCTTCCAGTCGGCCGGGGCCGACGCCGCGTACGGCTATGGCGTGGCGCTGGGCTGGTACGGCCAGTTGGCGCCGGGTTTGAACGCCGGCATTACCTGGTCCAGCCGCATCCGCTTCGGCCGCCTGCAGCGCTACCGCGGGTTGTTGCCGGAAGGCCGCCTGGATCTGCCGCAGCAGGCCGGTGCCGGCCTGGCCTGGCAGCCCAAGGCGGGGCTGACCCTGGCCGCCGACTGGCTATGGATCGACTGGTCCGGCGAGCGTGCCTACGGCAACCGCATCGACCAGGGCGGCGCACTCGGCGACGCGGACGGCCCTGGCTTCGGCTGGCACAGCCAGCGCGTGTTCCGGCTCGGCGCCGATTACCGCCTCAACGATGCCTGGTCGCTGCGGCTTGGTTACTCGCGCGCCAGCCAGCTGATCCCCGACAGCCAGGCGCAACTCGCGGTGCTGGCGCCGCTGGCGCAGTACCGCCACTACGCGCTTGGCGCGACCTGGCGGCTGTCGCCGCAGCTGTCGCTGACCGGCAGCGTCACCCACGCCCCGGGCGGCGCGGTCGCCAGCGGCGGCGTGCAGGCCGGCACCCGCGATCTCACGTATTTCAATCTCGGCTTCGGCTGGACCTTCCGCTGAGCCACACGGAGACGACCCCATGCAAACCTATCTGTTGCTGCACGGTTCCTGGCACGACGGCCACGCCTGGGACGGCGTCGCCGCCCATCTGCGCGCGCACGGCGTGCAGGTGCACGCTCCGACCATCGCCGGGCATGGCGTGGGCGCCGACAAGCGCGTCTCGCACGCCGATTGCGTGGCCTCGGTGCTGGACTACGTGCGCCGCCACGACCTGCGCGACCTGGTCGTGCTCGGCCACAGCTGGGGCGGCAGCATCGTGCAACGCCTGGCCGAGGAGGAGCCGGAGCGCTGCAAGCGGCTGATCTTCCACAACGCCTTCGTGCTGCGCGACGGCGAGGCGCTGTTCGACCTGTTGCCGCCGCACTACCAGGCGCTGTGGAAGAACGCGGTCGATGCCGACGGCGGCATCATGCTGCCGTTTCCGATCTGGCGCGACGGCTTCATCGGCGACGCCGACCTGGCGCAGGCGCAGCAGGCGTACGCGCAGTTGAGCCCGACCCCGGCGCGCAGCCATTTCGACGCGGTACCGCTCAAGCGCTTCCACGAGCTGCACATCCCGCGCAGCTGGCTCTATGCCACCGACGATGTGGCACTGCCGCCGGGCGAGTACGGCTGGCATCCGCGGCTGAGCGCGCGCCTGGGCGCCTACCGTCTGGTCAGCCTGCCGGGCAGCCACGAAGTGTGCTTCAGCGCGCCTGCGCTGCTGGCCGAGAAAATCCTGCTGGCCGGCCGCGACTGACCTTCCCCACCGGAGACTCCAGATGAATCCTGCATCCCCCCTGCGCATCGGCATCGTCGGCGGCGGCATCGCCGGCGTCGGTCTGGCCCTGGGCCTGTGCCGGCACCGCCATCTCGACGTGCAACTGTTCGAATCGGCGCCGGCCTTCGGCGAAATCGGTGCCGGTGTCTCGTTCGGCCCCAACGCGGTACGCGCGCTGGCCGGCCTGGGCATGGGCGAGTCCTATGCCGAGCTCGCCGACCGCACCCCCGCACCGTGGCAGGACGTGTGGTTCGAATGGCGCCGCGGCGAGGACGCGCGGTTGCTGGGGCAGACCCTGGCGCCCGGCGTCGGCCAGTCCTCGGTGCACCGCGCCGACTTCCTCGATGCGTTGGCCACGCGCCTGCCGTTCGGGCTGGCCAGGTTCGGCAAACGCGCGGTCGCCGTGGAGCAGGACGCCGACGTGGCGCGCGTGCGCTTCGCCGACGGCAGCCAGTACGAGGGCGATGTGCTGATCGCCGCCGACGGCATCAAGTCCGCCTTGCGCGGCGAGGTGCTGCGCGCGCTCGGCCACGCGCCGGCGGAACCGCGTTTCACCGGCACCTGCGCCTATCGCGGCCTGATCGACGCCGCGCGGCTGCGCGCCGCCTTCGCCGCCCGCGGCGTGGACGCGCACCTGGTCGACGTGCCGCAGATGTTGCTGGGCCTGGACGCGCACATCCTCACCTTCCCGGTGAAGCAGGGAAGGCTGATCAACGTGGTCGCCTTCGTCTCCGACCGCAGCGAGCCGGCGCCGCAATGGCGCGCTGGCCAGGCCTGGGTGCGCGAAGCCAGCCGTCGCGAGATGCTGGAGGCATTCGCGCACTGGGGCGAGGCCGCGCGTACGCTGCTGGAGTGCATCGACACGCCCACGCACTGGGCGCTGCACGATCTGGCCGAGCTGCCTGGCTACGTGCACGGGCGGCTGGCGCTGATCGGCGATGCCGCGCACGCGATGCTGCCGCACCAGGGCGCCGGCGCCGGGCAGGGGCTGGAGGACGCCTATCTGCTGGCGCAGTTGTTGGCCACGCCTGGCCTGACGCGCGGCGATCTGCCGGCTCTGCTGCAGGTCTACGAGCGCTTGCGCCTGCCGCGCGCCTGCCGCGTGCAGCGCACCTCGCGCGAGGCCGGCGAGCTGTACGAGCTGCGCGATCCGCAGGCCGGTGCCGACGATGCGCGGCTGGCGCAGACGCTGGCGCAGCGCTTCGACTGGATCTGGGAGCACGACCTGGAGGCCGACGTGGCGCAAGGGCGGCGGATGCTGGCCGCGGGCGTCACCGAGGGCGCCTAGCCCGCAACTGCGGTGCTAGGCTTCGAGCGCCCACGTGCACCCACGCACCACGGCGACGGCATCGTGCGATCGAGTGCAAGGCGATCCATCGCCATGCGATGGTCGTCCTGCACCCTCGCACCGGCATGGCGAGGGCGCGCGAGGCGTTTGCGCGGCGGCCTCAGTCGCGGAAATTGTCGAACTGCAGTGGCAGCTCGAAATCGCTCTTCTTCAGCAGCGCGATCGCGTCCTGCAGGTCGTCGCGCTTCTTGCCGCTGACCCGCAGCTTGTCGCCGTTGATCTGCGCTTCCACCTTGAGCTTGGCCTCCTTGAGCGTGGCGACGATCTTCTTGCCCAGCTTCTGCTCGATGCCCTGCTTGACGGTGATCTTCTGCCGCGCGCCGCCCAGGTTGGTCTCCAGGTCGCCGAATTCCAGGCAGCGCACGTCGATGCCGCGCGCCAGCAGGCGTGCGCGCAGGATGTCGGTCATCTGCTTGACCTGGAAGTCGCTGGGCGCCGATTGGGTGATGACCTGGTCGTCGAGCGCGAACTTGGCGTCCACGCCCTTGAAGTCGAAGCGCGTCGACAACTCGCGGTTGGCCTGGTCGACGGCATTGGTCAGTTCGTGCTTGTCGACTTCGGACACGATATCGAAGGAAGGCATGGGCAAGTCCTCGGCAAAGATGCCTATCGTAAGACGTGCGGGTCGTGCCTGGGGCGGAGATTGGGGATTGGGGATTGGGGATTCGCAGAAGTGTCCTGCGCCGACACGCCAGGCGCCGTCGTAGGAGCGGCTTCAGCCGCGACTGCTGTGCCAGGAAGGCCCTGTCGCGGCTAAAGCTGCTCCTGCGAGACACCGCTATGCGCGGAGAAAAGCAGGTGATCGGAGATGTCTTGAAGCCGCTCTCACAGCGGGCTGTGTCAACCGATGCAACCGGGGCTGGAGCCATGTGGGAGGGACTTCAGTCCCGACGCGATGGCCCCGGCACCACGCACGCCACCGATCGCGGCGATAATGCGCCGATGCCCAACTCCCGTTCCAATGCCGCTGCCGCCGCGTGGATGATCGCCGCGGTCGCGTTCTTTTCGCTGATGGATGCGTCGATGAAGCAGCTCAGCACGCACTATCCGGCGCTGCAGGTCGCGGCGCTGCGCGGCGGCGCCTCGCTGCCGTTCGTGCTGGTGTGGGTGCTGGCCAGCGCCGGGCCGCGCGCGATCTGGCCGGTGCGCTGGGGCTTGCACCTGCTGCGCGGCGTGCTCGGCATCGCCATGATCGGCTGCTTCGCCTGGGCCTTGCGCAGCCTGCCGCTGTCCACCGCTTACACCATCTACTTCGTCGCACCGCTGCTGGTGGCCGCCCTGTCGGTGCCGCTGCTCGGCGAATACGTGGGGCCGCGGCGCTGGGCGGCGATCGGCGTCGGCCTGGTCGGTGTGCTGGTGGTGCTGCGCCCGGGCATGGACGGGTTCGTCTCGCTGCCGGGGTTGATGGTGCTGCTGGCGGCCATCGCGTATGCGGTGGCCTCGGTGCTGGTCAGCCTGCTGGCGCGCACCGACACCTCGCAGTCGCTGGTGGTGTGGTTCCTGCTGATCATGGCGCTGGGCGCCGGTGCGCTGGCGTTGCCGGAGTGGACCCCGCTGCGGCCGGCCGACACCGGCTGGATCGCCGGCATGGGCCTGGCCGGGGCGCTGGGCCAGGTGGCGCTGACCCAGGCGTTTCGCCGCGGCGACGCCTCGCTGGTCGCGCCGCTGGAGTACAGCGGCCTGTTGTGGGTGATTCCGTGGGACTGGCTGCTGTGGCGCAAGCTGCCCGATGCCTGGACCTGGGTGGGCGGGGCGATCATCGTCGCCAGCGGCCTGTACCTGCTGCATCGCGAGCGGGTCCGCGCGGTGGCGCACCCGCCGCCACAGGCGCGGCCCTAGGCCCCGCGATGCGCGCGCACGTTAGAATCGAATGGAATAACGCACGCCATCCTGGCCTGCTAGGCTTTGCGCCCCCCGTCGCTGCCGGTCCCGCGCGTTGATCCAGTTCGAGCGCCTGCACAAGTCCTATTCCGTCGCTGGCCAGCCGGTCGCGGCACTGCATCCGCTCGACCTGCGCATCGAGGCCGGCGAGGTGTTCGGCATCATCGGCCATTCCGGCGCCGGCAAGTCGACCCTGATCCGGCTGATCAACCGGCTCGAGGAACCCAGCGGCGGCCGCCTGATCATCGACGGCGAGGACGTCACCGCGCTGGATCGCGCCGGGCTGCGCACGCTGCGCCAGCGCGTGGGCATGATCTTCCAGCACTTCAACCTGCTGTCCTCGCGCACGGTCGCCGGCAACGTCGCCTTCCCGCTGGAGCTGGCCGGCACCCCGCGCGCGGAGATCGACGCGCGGGTGGCCGAGTTGCTGGAGCGGGTCGGGCTGGCCGCGCATGCCGGCAAGTACCCGGCGCAGCTGTCGGGTGGGCAGAAGCAGCGCGTCGGCATCGCCCGCGCCCTGGCCACGCGGCCGCGGATCCTGCTGTGCGACGAGGCCACCAGCGCGCTGGACCCGCAGACCACCGCCTCGGTGCTGGCGCTGCTGGCGCAGATCAACCGCGAGCTGGGCCTGACCATCGTGCTGATCACCCACGAAATGGAAGTGATCCGCCGGGTCTGCGATCGCGTGGCGGTGCTCGATGCCGGGCACCTGGTCGAGAGCGGGCCGGTCACCGAGGTGTTCCTGCATCCGCAGCATCCGACCACCAGACGCTTCGTCTCCGAAGCCGAACACGTCGACGAGGGCGAGCTGTACCGCGATCTCGCCGCGGTGGACGGCCGCATCCTGCGCCTGACCTTCCTCGGCGCCGACACCTACGCGCCGCTGCTCGGGCGCATCGCCCGCGCCACCGCGGTGGACTACAACATCCTGTCCGGGCGCATCGACCGGATCAAGGACACCCCCTATGGCCAGCTGACCGTGGCCCTGGTCGGCGGCGACATGGATGCGGCGCAGGCCGAGTTCGTCGCGGCCGGCGTGCATGTGCAGGAGCTGCGCCGATGAGTCCGTTCGCCACCGCCGCCACCGGCTTCTTCCGCAATCTCGATGCCGGCAAGTGGAGCGAGATCGGCCGCGCCACCGTCGATACGCTGCTGATGCTCGGCGGCTCGCTGCCGCTGACCCTGCTGATCGGCCTGCCGCTGGGCGTGCTGCTGTTCCTCACCGGCCCGCGCCAGACCCACCAGAAGCCGCTGCTGTACGGCGGCCTGGCGCTGGTCATCAATGTGCTGCGCTCGGTGCCCTTCATCATCCTGATGATCGCGATGATCCCGCTGACGCTGTGGACGATGGGCACCTCGCTGGGCGTGCGCGGCGCGATCCTGCCGCTGGTGGTGGGCGCGGCGCCGTTCTACGCGCGGCTGGTGGAGACCGCGCTGCGCGAAGTGGACCGCGGCGTGGTCGAGGCCAGCCTGGCGATGGGCGCGACCACCTGGCAACTGGTGATGCGGGTGCTGCTGCCGGAAGCGCGGCCGGGCCTGATCGCCGGCGCCACGGTGACCACCATCGCCCTGATCGGCTTCACCGCGATGGGCGGCGCGATCGGCTCCGGCGGCCTCGGCGACCTGGCCTACCGCGACGGCTACCAGCGCTCGCACGCCGACGTGGCCCTGGTGACGGTGGTGATCCTGTTGCTGCTGGTGCAGGCGTTGCAGATGCTCGGCGACCGCCTGGTCGCGCACTACAGCCGGCGCTGATGTCCTGCGTGCCGCGGCAGGAGCGGCTTCAGCCGCGATCCCTGCCGGCGAGCGGTCGCGGCTGAACCCACTTCTGCGCGCATGGATCGCCCCGCCTGCACGGCCGTCTGCTAGCGTGCACGCATCGCGGCCGCGGGTCGCGCTCCTCCATTCCCCCCGTTTCCCCGGATACCTGCCATGACCCGATTCCCGTTCCGCCTCCTGCTCGCCAGCGCCGTGCTCGCCCTCGGCGGCTGCGGCAAGCCCGATGCCGGCGCCGCCGGCGACCACCTCAGCGTCGCCGCCACCGCCGTGCCGCACGCCGAGATCCTGGAGGTGGTCAAGCCGATGCTGGAGCAGCAGGGGCTGACCCTGGACGTGCGCGTGTTCAACGACTACGTGCAGCCCAACGACCAGGTGGTACAGAAGCAGATCGACGTGAACTACTTCCAGACCGAGCCCTACCTGCAGGCCTACAACCGCGACCGCAAGAGCAACCTGGTCACCGTGGTCGGCGTGCACATCGAGCCGTTCGGCGCCTATTCGCGCCGCTACAAGTCGCTGGATGCGCTGCCGCAGGGCGCCGACGTGGTGATCCCCAACGATCCCAGCAACAACAGCCGCGCGCTGATCCTGCTGGACAAGGCCGGGGTCATCAAGCTCAAGGATCCGAGCAATGCGCTGTCCACCCAGCGCGACATCGTCGCCAATCCCAAGCAACTGAAGTTCCGCGAGCTGGATTCGGCGATGCTGCCGCGGGTGCTGGACCAGGTCGACCTGGCGCTGATCAACACCAACTACGCGCTCGACGCCGGCCTCAACCCGACCCGCGACGCGCTGGCGATCGAAAGCAAGGATTCGCCGTACGTGAACTTCCTGGTCGCACGTCCCGACAACAAGGACGATCCGCGCGTGCAGAAGCTGGCCAAGGCGCTGACCAGCCCGGAAGTGAAGGCCTTCATCCAGCGCAAGTACCAGGGCGCCGTACTGCCGGCGTTCTGATCGGCCTGCGCGCATGCCGCTGCTGCTGGCCATTCCGCTGGCGATCGTGATCGCGCTGGCGGTGACCGCGGTGCTGTTGCCGCTGTCGCTGCTGCAGCGCTTTCGCGTCGGTACCGCGCGGCGTCAGGCGCGTGGCTGGCTGGTCGCGGTGCAGCTGTGGTCGGCGCTGCTGTCCAGCGGCGTGCTGCTGGTCTTTGCCGTGATCGCCGGGCACTGGTGGCCGGACGCCGCCATGTACGCACTGGCGGGCTGGGGCTGCGGTGTGCTGTTGGGTGCGCTCGGCATCGGCGTCACCCGCTTCGAACCGCTGCCGCATGGCCTGCACTACACGCCGAACCTGTGGTTGGTGCTGGGCCTGACCGCGCTGGTGGCGGTGCGCATCGGCGCCGGGCTGTGGCAGGGCTGGCGCAGCCTGGTCGATGGCGCGGCGTGGCCGACCCAGGGCTGGATGAGCCACGCCAGCCTGCTGGCCGCCGCCGCATTGCTGCTCGGTTACGCCTGCGCCTATTCGTGGTTGTTGCGGCGGCGCCTGCGTCGTTTCGACCGCTACCGCGGTTTCGACCGCTCGCCGCGCTGAAGGCGAGCGCGCGTGCGGGCTCGCGCGATGCCGTTTCCGCTGGTCGCGCTCCCAGTCCAGCGCACGCGCAAAAACAAACGGGCCCTTGCGGGCCCGTTTGCATCACCACTGGAGACGGAACGCTTAGAAGCGCGCGCCGACGCCGAAGCTGAACAGCCACGGATCCAGCTTCAGGTCTTCGCCGGTGCCTTCGCCGGCCACCTTCAGCTCCGGACGCGAGCGCATGTAGCGCGCATCGGCACGGGCGAACCAGGTGGAGTTGATGTTCATGTCCACGCCGACGGTGCCGATGGCGCCCTTGGCGGTGTCCAGGCTCACGTGCTGGTCGGCGTTGAGGCCGGCGAGCTTCTCGTTGCTGAAGTTGGACTCGTAGTAACCGACGCCGACGAACGGACGGAACACGTTGTCCGCCTGGCCGAAGTGGTACTGGCCGCTCAGCGCGATCGGCTGCTGCTCGACGGTGCCGACCTTGCCGATGCCGTCGGCCTTGACGCGGTGGTTGAACTTGTCGGCAGCGCCCCACAGTTCGACCGCCCAGTTGTCGTCGATCAGCCAGCTGGCGCTGATGGTCGGCGCCGGGCCGCCATCGACGTCGAGGCCGGCCGCCGGCTTGGAGTGCGGGTCGAGCAGGGTCGCGCTGCCGACGACGGAGAAGTGCTTGCCGGACGCGGTATCGGCATCCTGTGCGAATGCGGCGGGCGCAAACGCAAGGGCGGACACGACAGCCAGGCTCAGGATCTGAATGGACCGCATGGGATATCTCCTCATCTTTTTCTTGTGGGGCCACGGGAGTGGGCGCGCACACCGTATCGATGAGAAGATGAATCGTTGCCGACCCTCGCCGGACCAATGCAGACGACGTTCAGCCACATGCGCTCTGCGCTTGAAATAACGAGGTTTTAAGACTTTTGGCTGTTCATCCAGATGCGCGCGACGTGACGACGCAGCCGCTGCTGCAGGGTCTGCCCGCGCGGATACGCGACGATTGCCGGGTGCTGCTGCTCGGCTCCATGCCCGGTGCGGCATCGTTGCAGCAGGCGCGCTATTACGCGCATCCGCGCAACCGGTTCTGGCCGTTGATGGCGGCGTTGTGCGGTTTCGATCCGGCACTCGACACAGAAGCGCGCATGCAGGCATTGCACGCAGCCGGCGTCGGCCTGTGGGATGTCATCGGCCAGTGCCGGCGCCGCGGCAGCCTGGATGCGGCGATCGTGCGCGGCAGCGAAGTGCCCAATGCCTTGCCCGAGCGCATTGCGCAGTTGCCGCAATTGCGCGTCGTCGCCTGCAATGGCGCGGCAGCGGCGCAGGCGTTCGCGCGCTTCGTGCAGCCGCGGTTGCCGCCGCGCGATCCGCCGCTGGTGTTGTTGTCGTTGCCGTCCAGCAGTCCGGCCAATGCTGCCTTCGCCTGGCCACGTCTGCTGCAGGCGTGGTCGCCGTTGCAGCAGTGGCTGCGTGCGCCGGCGGCCGGCGATTGAATGACGCCGCAAATCCCACGAGCCGCTCCTACGAGAGACGGCGCGCTGTGCGGGAAGAACAGGTGATTGGCGGTGCTCTGGCGTCGCGACGATCGATCAGCGCCGCGCGCGCGTGCGCAGCCACAGGGTCTGCAGCGCCAGCACGACGGCCAGCGACAGCGCTACCCATGCCGCAGTCTGCGCACCGGCCAGCGTGCTCCCGGCCTGTTTGACGTAGACCGCGGCCAGCGCCCACAGCGCCGCCGCCGCATAGGCGAAATTGCCGCGCATCGCCCGGTTCATGCCCAGCAGCAGCGCCGCCGCCAGCGCGAACAGCACCAGGCTCCACGGCAGCATCCGCTCGGTCGAGAGCCAGCGATAGGCCACGATCACCTGCGCGGTGTTCAGGAACGCCGCCAGCGACAGCCAGCCGGCGTGCAGCGACAGTGGCAGCCACGCCCACAAGGTTTGGCCGGGTTCGGCCGCCGGATCGCGCGACAGCCGCAGCGCGGCCAGCAGCGTCGCCGCCAGCGCAGTCCAGATCACCGCCAGCGCGAGCAGGAAGTGCTGTTGGGAGAACACCGGCATCCACGCCGCGGTCAGCGCGAAGCCCAGCGCCGCCGGTGCCCGCACCTGCGCCAGCGCGCTGCCGCGGCGGCGCCGCGCGCTGCATTGCCACAGGCCGAAGGCCAGGTCGAGCAGGAAGATCACGCCCCAGATCGCGAAGGCATAGCCGGCGGCGACGACCAGGGTCGGGTAGCGGTCGGAAATGGCGCCATTGGTGGGACCGAACGCGCCACGTTGCCCGAACCAGGCGACCAGCGGCATCGCCAACGCCATCAACAGCACCAGGATCCGCATGCCCGCCCTCCGGAAATCTGCGGCGAGCCTAGCCGCGGCGCCGTGAAGGCGGCGCACCGGCGGCGGGCGCCGCGGGTGCGCAACATGCGCCGGCGTACTGTCCGCTGGCAGCGCCCGCGCGCGCAGGCGATCAGGCTTTTTTGCCCGGCAAAGGTTGGCGCTGCGGCTGCGGGCCGCCACAATAGGGGTTTCCCCCTCATCAGTTGCCGGAGTTCCCCGCATGGCCGAAATCAAGGAAGCACTTGTCCCCGATATCGGTGACTACAGCGACGTCCCGGTAATCGAAGTGCTGGTGGCCGTCGGCGACACGGTGAAGAAGGACCAGAGCCTGGTCACGCTGGAGTCGGACAAGGCGACGATGGAAGTGCCGTCGCCGTTCGCCGGCGTGGTCAAGGAGATCAAGGTCAAGGTCGGCGACAGCCTGTCCGAGGGCAAGGTAGTGGCGCTGATCGAAGTGGCCGAGGGTGGCGCCAGTGCCGCAGCCGCCGCGCCTGCGGCCGCCAAGGCCACGCCCGCGCCGGCCCAGCAGGCCGCCGCCCCGGCCGCCGCACCCGCACAGAACGCGATCAAGCCGGCCCCGGCCGCGGCCGCGCCCGCCGGCGTGGTCGAGGCGCGGGTGCCGGACATCGGCGACTACAGTGACGTGCCGGTGATCGAGGTGCTGGTCGCGGTCGGCGACACGGTCAAGAAGGACCAGGGCCTGGTCACCCTGGAGTCGGACAAGGCGACGATGGAAGTGCCCTCGTCGGTGGCCGGCGTGGTCAAGGAACTCAAGGTCAAGGTCGGCGACAGCCTGTCCGAGGGCAAGGTGGTGGCGCTGATCGAGGTGGCCGGCAGCGATGCCGACGCGCCGGCCGCATCCGCGGTCCAGCCCAGCGCCGAGACCGGCGGCGGCGTGGAGCCGGTGCCGACCTCGTCCGCGCCGGACAAGCTGGCCCAGCGCGAGATCGCCCAGGTCCAGGCGACGGCGCCGGCCAAGGCCGCCGCGCCGTCCGCCACCCAGAGCAGCCCGCCGGTGGCGTTCGACGCCGACAGCGTGCTGCCGCAGAAGGTGCCCTACGCCAGCCCGGCGGTGCGCGTGTTCGCCCGTGAGCTCGGCGTGGACCTGTTCCAGGTCAGCGGCTCGGAGCAGGGCGGCCGCATCACCAAGGACGACGTGCAGCGCTACGTCAAGGCCGCGCTGTCCGGCGCCGCGCCGGCCGCCGCCGGTGCCGCGCCTGCCGCAGGCGGCAATGGCCTGAACCTGCTGCCGTGGCCGAAGGTGGATTTCGCCAAGTTCGGCGAGGTTGAGGTCAAGCCGCTGTCTCGGATCAAGAAGATCTCCGGCGCCAACCTGGCGCGCAACTGGGCGATGATCCCGCACGTCACCCAGTTCGAGCAGGCCGACATCACCGACCTGGAAGCGCTGCGCGTGGCGCTGAACAAGGAAAACGAGAAGGCCGGCATCAAGCTCACCATGCTCGCCTTCCTGCTCAAGGCCAGCGCCGCGGCGCTGAAGCAGTTCCCCGAGTTCAACGCCTCGCTCGATGCCAGCGGCGAGAACCTGACCCTGAAGAAGTACTTCCACATCGGGTTCGCCGCCGACACCCCGAACGGGCTGGTGGTGCCGGTGATCCGCGACGTGGACAAGAAGGGCGTGGTCGAGCTGGCGCGCGAGAGCGGCGAGCTGGCCAAGAAGGCGCGCGATGGCAAGCTCGGCCCGGCCGACATGAGCGGCGGCTGCTTCTCGATCAGCTCGCTCGGCGGCATCGGCGGCACCGCCTTCACCCCGATCGTCAATGCGCCGGAAGTGGCGATCCTGGGCGTGTCCAAGTCGTCGATCCAGCCGGTCTGGAACGGCAAGGAATTCGCGCCCAAGCTGATGCTGCCGCTGTCGCTGAGCTACGACCACCGGGTCATCGACGGCGCCGCCGCCGCGCGCTTCACCACCTACCTGAGCCAGGTGCTGGCGGACATGCGCCGCGTGCTGCTGTAAGCCCTGTCGTCACGGCGCCGCCGCTGTCGCGGCGCCGGTTTCCCCCCACCTGCGCGCGCCGGCTGTTTGCGCGGTCGCGCCGACGAACTGCAAACGCCCCTCGCTGAGGCGAAGGGCCACAGGAGAAGCTGCATGGCGGTCATTGAGGTCAAGGTCCCGGATATCGGCGACTACAGCGACGTTCCGGTCATCGAGGTGCTGGTCGCCGTCGGCGACACGGTGAAGAAGGACCAGGGCCTGGTGACGCTGGAGTCGGACAAGGCCACGCTGGAAGTGCCGTCAGCGGCCGCCGGCGTGATCAAGGAGCTCAAGGTCAAGCTCGGCGACACCCTGTCCGAAGGCGCGGTGATCGCGCTGCTGGAGACCGCCGATGGCGCCGCTGCCGGCGCGCCCGCCGCGGCCCCGGCCGAGGTGCCGGCCAGCAAGCCGCCGGTGGCGCCGTCGCACCGCGCCCCGGCCGAGCCGCCGGCACCGAAGCCGGCCCTGGCCAGCGGCAAGCCCGCCGACATCGAATGCAAGATGGTGGTGCTCGGCGCCGGCCCCGGCGGCTACACCGCCGCGTTCCGTGCCGCCGACCTGGGCCTGGACACGGTGCTGATCGAGCGCTACGCCAGCCTCGGCGGCGTCTGCCTCAACGTCGGCTGTATCCCGTCCAAGGCGTTGCTGCACGCGGCCGCGGTGATCGACGAGGTCGCCCATGCCGGCGACTTCGGCGTGGACTTCGGCAAGCCCAAGATCACCCTGGACAAGCTGCGCGAGTACAAGGAAAAGGTGGTCGGCAAGCTCACCGGCGGCCTGGCCAGCATGGCCAAGCAGCGCAAGGTGCGCACCGTCACCGGCGTGGCGTCGTTCGTGTCGCCGAACGAACTGGAGATCGTCGGCGCCGACGGCAAGACCCAACTGCTGCGCTTCGAGCACTGCATCGTCGCCGCCGGCTCGCAGGCGGTGAAGCTGCCGAACTTCCCGTGGGACGACAAGCGGGTGATGGATTCCACCGACGCGCTGGAACTGCAGGAGATCCCCAAGACCCTGCTGGTGGTCGGCGGCGGCATCATCGGCCTGGAAATGGCCACCGTGTACAGCGCGCTGGGCAGCAAGGTCACCGTGGTCGAGTTCATGGACCAGCTGATGCCGGGCGCCGACAAGGACCTGGTCAAGCCGCTGGCCGATCGCTTGAAGAAGCAGGGCGTGGAGGTCCACCTCAAGACCAAGGCGGCCGAGGTCAAGGCCGACAAGAAGGGCATCACCGTGACCTTCGAGGCCGCCACTGCGGGCGAGACCCCGGCGCTGGCCGCCACCACCTACGACCGCGTGCTGGTCGCGGTGGGACGGGCGCCCAACGGCAAGAAGATCGGCGCCGACAAGGCCGGCATCAACGTCACCGAGCGTGGCTTCATTCCGGTCGACCGGCAGATGCGCACCAACGTGCCGCACATTTTCGCCATCGGCGACATCGTCGGTAACCCGATGCTGGCGCACAAGGCCACCCACGAGGGCAAGCTGGCCGCGGAAGTGGCTGCCGGCGAGAAGAAGGAGTGGGTGGCGCGGGTGATCCCGTCGGTGGCCTACACCAACCCGGAAATCGCCTGGGTCGGCGTCACCGAGACCGAGGCCAAGGCCAAGGGGCTGAAGGTCGGCGTGGCCAAGTTCCCGTGGGCGGCCAGCGGCCGCGCCATCGGCATCGGTCGCACCGAGGGCTTCACCAAGCTGATCTTCGACGAGGAGACGCACCGCATCATCGGCGGCGCGATCGTCGGCGTGCACGCCGGCGACCTGCTGGCCGAGATCGGCCTGGCGATCGAGATGGGGGCCGAGGCCGAGGACATCGGCCACACCATCCATGCGCATCCGACCCTGAGCGAGTCGGTCGGCATGAGCGCCGAGGTCTACGACGGCACCATCACCGACCTGTACATCCCGAAGAAGAAGTGACGTCCTTGCATGCGACCGTACCGCCACGTGCGGTGCGGTCGCGGCCGGGGTGAACCGACGCATGGAGGTCGACGTGGGGCAGGACACCCTGTGTCCCGAACTGCAGGCGCTGCTGCAGCGCGAACTGGCCGGCGGCAACCGCATCGCCGAGCCGTCGCGGCGGACCGACTGGCCGCATCCCGGCTCGGTGTTCGTCTCGCTGAAGCGCGATCTGCGCAGCGACGTGGCCTCGCTGCCGGCGACGGTGCAACACGCGATCTGCACCGACCCGCACTATGGCTGGCACGACGAGTGCTACTGCACCACGCACCGGCACCTGCTGGTGGCCGGGGCGACCAAGCCGCCCTGAATCCGCCGCGTCGGCGGCGTTGCATGCCTGCAGGAACGCGAAAGGCCCGCACATGGCGGGCCTTTCGTTTGCAACGCGCGCTTGCGGCGCGCGTGGGCGTCGATCAGAACGCGAAGGTCACGCCCGCGACCGGGCCCTTGAACTCCTGCTTCAGGCCGATGCTGGCGTTGTCGCGCTTGCGGTCCACGTCCAGCTTGAACCAGTCGTAGCCGGCGAAGATGCCGAAGTTGCGGGTGAAGCGGTACTCGACGATGGCGTTGGCGCGGCTCAGGTCGCCGTCGTACTTGTCGAAGTTGCCCCACTTGGTGTTGAGGTACTGGCCCTGGATGTTGAACAGCCAGTGCTCGCTCGGATGCGCGGTGAAGCGCAGGCCGACCACCGGCGCGGCGCCGTCCTCGCTCTCGTCGAGGAAGGTGCCGGCATACACCGGACCCAGGTCGGCGTAGGCGTTGGCCTGCACCTTGGCCCACTCGGCACCGATCTGCAGGCCCATGCTGAACTGCGGGTTGTCGATCACCGAGTAGTCGTACACCAGGCTGGCCACCTGGTACTTCAGCTCGCCCTTGACGAAGCTGCCGGTCGGCACGGTCACGCCGCCGAAGCTCGCGTCTTCGCTCAGCTCTTCGCGGCGGTCCTTGTCGTACTTGAAGTAGTCGAAGATCAGGCGCTGGCGGGTGCTGAGGCGGAACACGCCGTCCACGCGCGGCTCCCATTCCTTGCCGCCGAAATTGAAGTCCTGCGCGCCGGAAATGGCGTTGCCGTTGATCACGGCATTGCCGCGCAGGGTGTTGTCGTTGTCCACGTTCATCGCGCCGACACGCAGGGTGAAGCGGTCGTCGCCGTCTTCGGCGTGGGCGGGCAGGGCGTAAGCGGCGGCGAGCGCGCAGGGCAGCGCCAGGGCAAGCAGGTGTTTCATGGGGGACAAACTCCGTCGTCTTGGGATTTTTTCGGATGAGGCGTCGATGGCAGTGCCAGCGCGTGCCGTCACTATCCTTAAATTTGCGTCCACCATTCGTGAAAGTATGGTGGCCCGGGCCGCCACGGCTGTCCCAAAACGCGCCACGAAAAAAGCCCCGGAAGGACCGGGGCTCGGTGGGGCTGCGCTGTGGGCCGACGAGGATGGGCGCAGTCCCTGTCCAATCGGACAGCGGGGCGGACAGAAAGTTCCCCCGCAAAGACGTGCTGCAACGCCGCATTCGGTGCCGGTGGCGGGCGGCCACCGTGCTATCGTCTACGGGTGGACGGGGACCCGGACGCTGTCAGGACTCCTGGCGGTTGTCTCGCAAATTGTCCCATTGCTATAATTCCGCGGCTCGACGGACGCGAAGACGTCCTCAATCCACCACCAATTGCAGGATTTTCTGTGCTGAACTCCGTTGATGCGGGTCGGCGGCTGATGCTGCGCGCAGCGATTTACCCGCTGGTGGCGGTGGCCGTGGTGTCACTGCTGTTCCTGCTGCTGGGACCGAAATACGCGATGGGCGCCGCCGCAACCGGGCTGGCGACCGTGGCAGGGGGATGGCTGGCCGCACGCACCGCGCTCAATGGCGGCGTGCAGGCGGCAGGCTCGGCGCTGGCGCGGTTGATCGTGGCCATGGTGCTGAAGTGGGTGTTGGTGTTCGCGGTGCTGGCGCTGGGCTTTGCCTGGTGGCGGTTGCCTCCTCTGGCCCTGTTGGCGGGTATCGCCGTCGGGCTGATGTTCCAGGTTCTGGCTCTGGCCAGGCGTTGATCGAATCAAGAAAAGGCTCAGGACTCATGGCGGGCGAGGCACTAACCCCTACCTCCTACATCCAGCACCACCTCAAGAACCTCACTTTCCAGGTGCAGGAAGGCGGGTTCTGGCAGTTGCACGTCGACACCCTGGTGATGTCGCTGCTGATGGGCCTGCTGATGGTGTTCGGCTTCTGGCTGGCCACGCGCAAGGCCACCGCGGGCGTGCCCGGCAAGTGGCAGGCGTTCGTGGAGATCCTGCTGGAGTTCGTCGACCGCCAGGCCAAGGACACCTACCACGGCACCAGCAAGCTGGTGACCCCGATCGCGATCACCCTGTTCTTCTGGATCCTGATGATGAACCTCATCAAGATGATCCCGGCGGACTTCCTCGCGATCCCGTTGAGCTGGGCCGGCGTGCACTTCTGGAAGCCGGTGCCGACCGCCGACGTCAATGCCACCCTGGGCATGTCGATCAGCGTGTTCTTCCTGATGCTGTTCTTCTCGCTGCGCTCCAAGGGCGTGGGCGGCATGACCAAGGAATTCCTCACCGCGCCGTTCGGCAAGTGGATGCTGCCGTTCAACCTGATCCTCAATATCGTCGAATGGCTGAGCAAGCCGGTGTCGCTGGCGATGCGACTGTTCGGCAACATGTTCGGCGGCGAGATCGTGTTCCTGCTGATCTGGGTGCTGGGCGGTGCCGGCATCCTCGGTGCGCTGGCCGGCGGCGCGTTCGGCTTCGGCTGGATGCTGTTCCACCTGCTGGTGATTCCGCTGCAGGCGTTCATTTTCATGATGCTGTCCATCGTGTACCTGAGCCTGGCGGAAGACAGCCACTGACGTTTCTGTTTCACGCGTTCTAAGCAACCCTTCGTTCGATTCACCATCCTCAAGCAACTTTGTTCCTGGAGAAAACCATGTACTTCGCCGTCCTGACCAACCTCGCCCAAGTCCAGAGCTCCACCGTCCTCGCCGTCGGCATCATGATCGGCCTGGCCGCGCTGGGCGCCGGCCTCGGTCTGGCCATCATGGCCGGCAAGTTCCTGGAATCGGCCGCGCGCCAGCCGGAA
The DNA here is from genome assembly GCF_017746095.1 of Xanthomonas sp. D-109. NCBI lineage: Bacteria > Pseudomonadati > Pseudomonadota > Gammaproteobacteria > Lysobacterales > Lysobacteraceae > Xanthomonas > Xanthomonas sp. D-109. The sequence goes on along the minus strand of NZ_JAGHWV010000014.1, from coordinate 169,251 downwards.
CTGATCCCGGTGCTGCAGGTCCGCATGTTCATCACCGCCGGCCTGATCGACGCCGCGTTCATCATCAGCGTCGCGGTCGGCCTGCTGTTCGCGTTCGCCAACCCGATGATCGGCGAGTTCGTCGCGCGTCTGCCGCAGGGCGGTTGATCCCGTCGTACCGGCGTGCGGTCGCCACCGGCGGCCGCCGCTACGGATGAAGGTTCGGACGCGTCGCCGTGCTGGCGGCGCGTCCACCCCGTCACCATTGGCTGAGCGTACCCCATGAATATCGGTCTCACCCTCTTTGCCCAGGCGCTGGCGTTCGCCGGTCTGATCTGGATCGTCGCGACCAAGATCTGGCCGCCGCTGATGCAGGCCATCGAAGAGCGCCAACAGAAGATCGCCGAAGGCCTGGCCGCCGCCGATCGCAGTCAGAAGGATCTGGCGCAGGCGCAGGAAAAGGTCAACGAAGCGTTGAAGGACGCCCGCATCAAGGCCAACGAGATCATCGACCAGGCGCATGCGCGCGCCAACCAGATCGTCGAGGCGGCCAAGCACGAGGCGATCGTCGAAGCCACCCGGCAGAAGGAGCTGGCCCAGGCCGAGATCGACGCCGCGGCCAACCGCGCGCGCGAGGACCTGCGTCGCCAGGTGTCGCTGCTGGCGGTGAGCGGCGCCGAGAAGCTGCTCAAGCGCGAAATCGACGCCAACGCCCACAAGGCGCTGCTCGACGAGCTGGCGGCGGAGATCTGAGATGAGCCAGGCCCTCACACTGGCGCGTCCCTACGCTCGCGCCGCGTTCGCCGCGGCCAGCGACGCCGGCAAGCTCGCGCCCTGGTCGCAGGCGCTGGCGTTCTCCGCCCAGGTCGCGGCCGACCCGCGCGTGGCCGCGCTGCTGCACAACCCGCTGCTGCAGCGGGAGCAGGCGGTGTCGCTGCTGGCGCCGGACGCGGCCGACGAGCAGTACCAGCGCTTCCTGAGCCTGCTGGCCGAAGGCCAGCGGCTGCCGCTGCTGCCGGAGATCGCCGGGCTGTACGACCAGCTGCGCGCCGAGGCCGAGCGCGTGGTGCAGGCCAACGTGACCTCCGCGACGGCGCTGAGCGATGCCGAGGTGGCCTCGCTGAAGGTGGCGCTGAAGCAGCGCTTCGGCCGCGAGGTCGAGATCACCACGGCGGTGGACGCTTCGCTGATCGGCGGCGCGGTGATCGACGCCGGCGACGTGGTCATCGACGGTTCGTTGAAAGGCAAGCTGTCGCGTCTGCAATCCGCACTGGCCCACTAAGAAACGGGAATGGCGAATAGAGAGGAGAGAACCCGGCCCGGCGGCGACGCCACCCGCGATTCCCGATTCCCCATTCCCGATTCTCAAAGAAGCTAACCACACGTCGCCATGCGCCCTTGCGCGATGGACGATCCGAAGGAAACCAAGATGGCAACCACGCTCAACCCCTCCGAAATCAGCGAACTGATCAAGAACCGCATCGAGCAGGTCAAGCTGGCCGCGGAGTCGCGCAACGAAGGTACGGTCACCAGCGTGTCCGACGGCATCGTGCGCATCTTCGGCCTGGCCGACGTGATGCAGGGCGAAATGATCGAACTGCCGAACGACACCTACGCCCTGGCGCTGAACCTGGAGCGCGACTCGGTCGGCGCCGTGGTGCTCGGCGACTACGAGAACCTGCGCGAAGGCGACGTGGCCAAGACCACCGGCCGCATCCTGGAAGTGCCGGTGGGCAAGGAACTGCTGGGCCGCGTGGTCAACGCGCTGGGCGAGCCGATCGACGGCAAGGGCCCGCTGGGCACCAGCCAGACCGCGCCGGTGGAGCGCGTGGCGCCGGGCGTGCTGTGGCGCAAGTCGGTCGACCAGCCGGTGCAGACCGGCTACAAGTCGGTCGACGCGATGATCCCGATCGGTCGCGGCCAGCGCGAACTGATCATCGGCGACCGCCAGACCGGCAAGACCGCCATGGCCATCGACGCGGTGATCAACCAGAAGAGCACCGGCATCAAGTGCGTGTACGTGGCGATCGGGCAGAAGGCCTCGACCGTCGCCAACATCGTGCGCAAGCTGGAAGAGAACGGCGCACTGGCGCACACCATCGTGGTCGCCGCGACCGCTTCCGAATCGGCGGCGATGCAGTACATCAGCGCCTACGCCGGCTGCACGATGGGCGAGTACTTCATGGACCGCGGCGAAGACGCGCTGATCGTGTACGACGACCTGTCCAAGCAGGCCGTGGCCTACCGCCAGATCTCGCTGTTGCTGAAGCGTCCGCCGGGCCGCGAAGCCTACCCGGGCGACGTGTTCTACCTGCACAGCCGCCTGCTGGAGCGCGCCGCGCGCGTGTCCGAGGAATACGTGGAGAAGTTCACCGAGGGCAAGGTCACCGGCAAGACCGGTTCGCTGACCGCGCTGCCGATCATCGAGACCCAGGCCGGCGACGTGTCCGCGTTCGTGCCGACCAACGTCATCTCGATCACCGACGGCCAGATCTTCCTGGAAACCGACCTGTTCAACGCCGGCATCCGCCCGGCGGTGAACGCCGGCATCTCGGTCTCGCGCGTCGGCGGCGCCGCGCAGACCAAGATCATCAAGAAGCTCTCCGGCGGCATCCGCATCTCGCTGGCACAGTACCGTGAGCTGGCGGCGTTCGCGCAGTTCGCCTCGGACCTGGACGAATCCACCCGCAAGCAGCTCGAGCGCGGCCAGCGCGTGACCGAGCTGATGAAGCAGAAGCAGTACCTGCCGATGTCCATCGCCAACCAGGCGCTGTCGATCTACGCGGTCAACGAGGGCTACCTCGACGACGTGCCGGTCAACAAGCTGCTGGCGTTCGAAGAGGGCCTGCACGCCCACTTCGCCAACACCCAGGGCGACCTGGTGGCCAAGGTCAACGACACCGGCGACTGGAACGGCGACATCGAAGCCGCGTTCAAGAAGGGCATCGGCGAGTTCAAGACCACGGGCAGCTGGTAAATCAGTTGCCGGGAATCGGGAATCGGGAATAGAGAATAGGGAATCGTAGGAGCGGGATCCGGGCTTGCCCATTCCCGATTCTCCATTCCCCATTCCCACGAAGCGAGCAAAGCGAGCGAGAGCATGGCAGGCGGACGCGAAATCAAATCCAAGATCAAGAGCGTGCAGAACACCCGCAAGGTGACGCGCGCGCTCGAGATGGTCTCGGCCTCCAAGATCCGCAAGGCGCAGGATCGGATGAAGACCTCGCGTCCGTACGCGCAGGCGATGAAGCAGGTGATCGGGCATCTGGCGCAGGCCAGCACCGACTACACGCATCCGTTCCTGGCCGAGCGCGAGAACGTCAAGCGCGTCGGCTACATCGTGATCTCCTCCGATCGCGGCCTGGCCGGCGGCCTGAACAACAACCTGTTCCGCAAGATGCTGGGCGAAGTGCGCCAGTGGCAGGACCAGGGCGCGGGCGTGGACGTGGTCACCATCGGCCAGAAGGCCTCGGTGTTCTTCCGCCGGATCAAGGTGGACATGGTCGGCAGCGTCAGCCACCTCGGCGACCTGCCGCAGCTGGAGCAGTTGATCGGCGTGATCAAGGTGATGCTGGACGCGTTCACCGAAGGCAAGCTGGACCGCGTGTATCTGGTCTACAACCGCTTCGTCAACACGATGACGCAGAAGGCCAGCTTCGACCAGTTGCTGCCGCTGCCGGCGGCCGAGAGCCAGGTCGCGCACCACGACTGGGACTACCTGTACGAACCCGATGCCGCGAGCGTGCTCGAGCACGTGATGACGCGCTACATCGAGTCGCTGGTGTACCAGGCGGTGCTGGAGAACGTGGCGTCCGAGCATGCGGCGCGCATGGTCGCGATGAAGGCGGCCAGCGACAACGCCAGCAAGCTGATCAGCACCTTGCAGTTGGTCTACAACAAGGCGCGTCAGGCCGCGATCACCCAGGAAATTTCCGAAATCGTCGGCGGCGCAGCCGCTGTGTAGCCGGGAATGGGGAATGGAGAAACGGGAATGGTCGAAGCAGCAGCGCTCGATCTTCCCATTCCCGATTCCCCGTTCCCCATTCCCGACACCAGATTCGCATAGACATTAGTGGAGCTATCCAAATGAGTCAGGGCAAGATCGTTCAGATCATCGGCGCGGTCGTCGACGTCGAATTCGCGCGTGCCGATGTGCCGAAGATTTACGACGCACTGAAGGTCGAAGGCACCGCCATCACGCTGGAAGTGCAGCAGCAGCTAGGCGACGGCGTCGTGCGCACCATTGCGCTCGGCTCCACCGACGGCCTCAAGCGCCACCTGGTCGCCGCCAACACCGGCAAGGCGATCGCCGTGCCGGTCGGCATCGGCACCCTGGGCCGCATCATGAACGTGCTCGGCGAGCCGATCGACGAGCGCGGCCCGGTCCAGTCCGACGTGCAGTGGGAAATCCACCGCGAGGCGCCCGACTACGCCGACCAGTCCTCCAGCACCGAACTGCTGGAAACCGGCATCAAGGTCATCGACCTGATGTGCCCGTTTGCCAAGGGCGGCAAGGTCGGCCTGTTCGGCGGCGCCGGCGTCGGCAAGACCGTCAACATGCTGGAGCTGATCAACAACATCGCGACCGAGCACTCGGGCCTGTCGGTGTTCGCCGGCGTGGGCGAGCGGACCCGCGAGGGCAACGACTTCTATCACGAGATGAGCGACGCCAACGTCATCGTCCAGGACGACCTGAGCAAGTCCAAGGTGGCGATGGTGTACGGCCAGATGAACGAGCCGCCGGGCAACCGTCTGCGCGTGGCGCTGACCGGCCTGACCATGGCCGAGTACTTCCGCGACGAGAAGGACGCCAACGGCAAGGGCCGAGACGTGCTGTTCTTCGTCGACAACATCTACCGCTACACCCTGGCCGGTACCGAAGTGTCGGCGCTGCTGGGCCGCATGCCGTCGGCGGTGGGCTACCAGCCGACCCTGGCCGAGGAAATGGGCGTGCTGCAGGAGCGCATCACCTCGACCAAGACCGGCTCGATCACCTCGATCCAGGCCGTGTACGTGCCCGCGGACGACCTGACCGACCCGTCGCCGGCGACCACCTTCGCCCACCTCGACGCCACCGTCGTGCTGTCGCGCAACATCGCCTCGCTGGGTATCTACCCGGCGGTGGATCCGCTCGACTCGACCAGCCGCCAGCTGGACCCGAACGTGATCGGCCACGAGCACTACGACACCGCCCGCCGCGTGCAGTCCACCTTGCAGAAGTACAAGGAACTGAAGGACATCATCGCGATCCTGGGCATGGACGAATTGTCCGAAGACGACAAGCAGGCCGTGTCGCGCGCGCGCAAGATCGAGCGCTTCTTCAGCCAGCCGTTCCACGTGGCCGAAGTGTTCACCGGCTCGCCGGGCAAGTACGTGTCGCTGAAGGACACCATCCGCGGCTTCAAGGCCATCGTCGACGGCGAATACGACCACCTGCCGGAGCAGGCCTTCTACATGGTCGGCGGCATCGAGGAAGCGGTCGAGAAGGCCAAGAAGATGGCCGAGAAGGCCTGATCTGGACGCCGGCCGCAGGCGGCCGGCATCCGGGAATGGGGAATCGGGAATAGAGAATCGTCAAGGCGGGACAACTGGAATCTGATGCATCGCGTACTGGTTGAGAGAAGGCAATCTGCTTCTCCCCATTCCCGATTCCCGATTCCCGATTCCCGCCTCACCCAGTGAGGCACCATGAGCACCATCCGTTGCGACATCGTCAGCGCCGAGCATGAGATCTACCACGGCGACGCCACCCTGGTGGTCGCGACCGGCGAACTGGGCGAGCTGGGCATCGCGCCCAAGCACGCGCCGTTGATCACCCGGCTCAAGCCCGGCAAGGTGGTGGTGACCACCGCGAGCGGCGAGCAGCTGGATTTCGCCATTTCCGGCGGCATCCTCGAGGTGCAGCCGCAGGTGGTGACGATCCTGGCCGACACCGCGATCCGTGCGCAGGACATCGACGAGGCGTCGGTGCGCAAGGCCAAGGAAGAAGCCGAACGCCTGCTCGCCAATCGCGGCGAAGGCATGGACGTGGCCGAGGCACAGGCCAAGCTGGCCGAGGTCACCGCGCAGTTGCAGGCGCTGGAGCGCCTGCGCAAGAACCTCAAGCACTGAGGGTTCCCGCCACGCGGCCCAGCGGCCGAATGCGCGATGACGACGCCGGCTTCTGCCGGCGTTTTCGTGTCTGGGAAAGGCGGCGGGTGGACGGCACCGGCGCGCGGTGGTCGCGGGCGCGCTGCGACGTTGCCACCGCGGAATGCGACGTCGCGCACGGCGCTGGCTTGCTGGTCGCTGACTCGGCGGTGTCGCCATGCGACAAGACGCGGGTGCGGTCATCGTGCGGTCGGTGGACTGCGGCAAGATGGCGGCCCGATCTGCGCTCCATCCCCCACGCGCAGACGGTTACCGGAGAACCGAGATGAGCCTGTCCGCTTCCGTTCCTCGCCCCTGTGCGCACGCCCTGACCGCCGTGCTGGCCGGCGCCATGTTGATGGGCTGCGCCTTGCCCGCGCGCAGCGCCACCCCGCTGGAGCCGCTGCTGGATCGCATCGTCGAGCGCAATGCGATCGGCGACCAGGTCGCGCTGAGCAAGTGGGACAGCGGCAAGCCGGTGCTGGATGCCACGCGCGAGGCCGCGGTGCTGGCCAGCGTGCGCGAGCAGGCGCCGGCCCATGGCGTGGATGCCGACGATGCCGTGCGCTTCTTCGGCATGCAGATCGAATCCAACAAGCTGGTGCAATACGAGTTGCTGTCGCGCTGGCATCTGCGCGGCCGCGCGCCCGACAGCCCGCGCCCCGACCTGACCGCGCTGCGCGCGCGCCTGGACCAGTTGCAGGGCGAGATGCTGGACGCGTTGCAGGCCAGCGCCGCGGTGCGCCAGGCTCCGGATTGCCCGGCCACGACCGCACGCGCGGCCGAGGCCTATGCGCTGCGCTGGCAGCTCGACCAACTGCATCGCACGGCGCTGGTGCGCAGCCTGGGCGATTTCTGCCACTGAGTCGTCGCTAGCGGGGCCGGCAACGGATGGCCTGCGTCGGAGGCAGACAAAGTTGCTTTGGCGATCAGCGCCCCTGATGTGGGCTCGTCGTCCGGGCTTCGCTCGTCGCGACTGAAGTCGCTCCCACAGGGATGCTCCCGGCATCTGCTGGGCCTTGTGGGAGAGGCTTCGGTCCCGACGGCCGTCGATACAATCACGACCCGGGCTTCGCTTGTCGCGACTGAAGTCGCTCCACAAGAACTTGCGGCGAACGCGCGGGATGCACTGTGGGAGGGACTTCAGTCCCGACGCATTGCGCCATCAAAAGCACGCCACTTCGTGCGCCGCCGCCGCATGACAGACGCCCCCCAGCATCTGCCGAACCCGTGTGGGAGCCGCTTCAGCCGCCGTCGCGATGGACGCCGATCGCGTAGAACGGTCATGCCCGATTGCCGCCACGCGCGCCGGCGCTAGCGATAGACCAACTGTCGGCCCAGGAAGAACGACACCACCGCCAGCATGCCTTCGACCAGCGGCTTGGCCAGCCAGGCCAGGCGCAGACCCAGCCCGTGCGCGCACAGCGCCACCAGCCAGGTGCTGAGTGCGGTGAGCACCAACCACATGGCCATGAAGCGGCCGAAGCGCCGCCAGCCCAGCCGCGCGTCGTCGCCGTTGGCGAAGGTGATGCGGCCGTTGAGCCAGAACCCGAGCAGGGCGCCGCAGACGCGGCCCAGCACGTTGCCCGGCACGGTGGGCATGCCGGCCGCGGTGGCGGCGACGAACACGCTCCAGTCGACCAGCAATTGCAGCAGGCCGATCAGCAGGAACTGGCTGCCCTGGCGCAGGAGACCCATGAACATCCGCAGGAGAAGACGATCGCGCATGCTAGCGCCTGCCGCGCCGATGTACAGCCCGCCGCGCGTGCGGCGCCCGTGACGGCAGGCGCGGCCGGCACCCTCTAGAATTCGTCGTCCACTCGCAACGGAACCGCCCCATGAGCCTGCCCCTGCACGTCGTGATCCTCGCCGCCGGCGCGGGCAAGCGGATGAAGTCGGTCAAGCCCAAGGTGCTGCAGCCGATCGCCGGCCGGCCGATGCTGGCGCATGTGATCGAGACCGCGCGCCACCTGCAGCCCGATGCGATCCACATCGTTCATGGCCACGGCGGCGAGGCAGTGCTGGCGGCGTTCGCCGACCAGCCGGACCTGCTGTGGGCCGAGCAGGCGCAGCAGCTCGGCACCGGCCACGCGGTGCAGCAGGCGATGGCGGCCGTGCCCGACGCGGCCACGGTGCTGGTGCTGTACGGCGACGTGCCGCTGATCCGTGCCGAGACCCTGACCCGCCTGCTGCACGCGCCCGGCCGCGTCGCGGTGCTGGTCGCCGAACCGGAGGATCCCACCGGCTACGGCCGCATCGTTCGCGATGCGGCCGGCAAGGTCGCAGCGATCGTCGAGCAGAAGGACGCCGACGACGAGCAACGGCGCATCCGCACCATCAACACCGGCATCGTCACCGCCGAGTCCACCGCGCTGAAGCGCTGGCTGGCGCAGCTGCGCAACGACAACGCGCAGGGCGAGTACTACCTGACCGACGTGTTCGCCGCCGCCGCCGCCGAGTTCACCCCGGCCGAGATGGTGCTGGTGGCCGACCCGATCGAGGCCGAGGGCGCCAACGATCCGTGGCAGCTGGCGCAACTGGAACGCGCCTGGCAACTGCGTGCGGCGCGTGCGCTGTGCGAACAGGGCGTGCAACTGATCGACCCGAACCGCGTGGATCAGCGCGGCCGCGTGCGCGCCGGCCACGACGTGCGCATCGACGCCAACGTGATCCTGGAAGGCGAGGTGGAACTGGGCGACGGCGTCAGCATCGGCCCGTTCGTGCGGCTGAAGGACGTGGTGCTGGGGCCGGGCACCGAGGTGCGTGCGCATTGCGATCTGGAAGGCGTGGTCACCGAGGGCGCGGTGCAGATCGGCCCGTTCGCGCGGTTGCGCCCTGGCACGGTGCTGGCCGACGGCGTGCACATCGGCAACTTCGTCGAGACCAAGAAGGCCGTGCTCGGCGTCGGCAGCAAGGCCAATCATCTGACCTATCTGGGCGATGCCACGATCGGCAGCGGGGTCAACATCGGCGCCGGCGTCATCACCTGCAACTACGACGGGGTGAACAAGTCGCAGACGTCGATCGGCGATGGCGTGTTCGTCGGCTCCAACAGCGCGCTGGTGGCGCCGCTGGAGATCGGCGACGGCGCCACCATCGGCGCCGGCTCGGTGATCACCCGCAGTGCGCCGGCCGGCAAGCTGAGCGTGGCGCGGGTGCGCCAGGAAACCATCGAAGGCTGGAAACGCCCGGGCAAGCGCGACTGAGGCATGGTCCGGCGCATTCGTCTGGCGCGCGCGCAGGAGCTGGCGCGGCTGCAGGAGATCGAGCGGCGTGCCGGCGCCCTGTTGCAGGGCCACGCAGAGCAGGCCGTGTTCGCAGCGCACGTGCTGGACGCGGAAGCGTTGCGTGCTGGGCTGGCGCGCGAGCAGCTGTGGGTGGCGCTGGACGAGGACGGCCAGTGCGTGGGCTATCTGCTCGGCGGGCGGCTGGACGACGGCTTCCATGTGCAACAGATGGATGTAGACCCCGACGCAGGACGCCGCGGCCATGGCCGGGCGCTGCTGCGGTACGCGCACGCGGCGGCAATGGCTGCCGGCTTCCCGTGCATGCTGCTGACCACTCTGCGCGATGTGCCGTGGAATGCGCCGTTCTACGCCAGCGAAGGCTTCGCCGAACTGCCGCCTGCGCAGTGGGGGCCGCAACTGCGCGCGACCTGGCGACAGGAAGCCGCGCTCGGCTTCCCGATGCAGCTGCGAATGGCGATGCGCTGCACGCTGCCGTCGCACTGAGCCTCGCGGCCGGCTCGCCGCGTCTCAGCTCGCCGCGACCGCTGCATTCCCAGGGAGCCGGGTCCCCAATCCCGAATCCCCAATCCCGGCCCCAAAAAATCAGCCGCGCTCGCCCTGCGGCAACTGCACCGTCACGCACAGTCCGCCTTCGTCGCGGTTGTGCAGCGACAGGCGGCCGCCGTGGGCTTCGACGATCTCGCGGGTCAGGGCCAGGCCCAGGCCGGTGCCGTTGCGCTTGGTCGAATAGAACGGCATCAGCGCGTTGTGCAGCACCGCCTCGTTCATGCCGCTGCCGCGATCCAGCACTTCCAGGCGCAGCCAGTCCGGGCGGGTGGACACGCGCACGCGCACGCCGTCGACCGGCGTCTGCCCTTCCGGCAGGGATTCGTGGGCGTTCTTGACCAGGTTGAGCAACGCCTGCTGCAGTTGCGCCGGATCGACCCGGCTGTGCAGGTCCGGCGACTCCAGTTCTAGCGCGAACGGGATGTGCTGCTGCAGCCCGGCCAGAAACTGCGCCCAGTGCACCGTCTGCAGTTGCGGCTGCGGCAGCTTGGCGAAGCGCGCATAGCCGCGGATGAAGCCTTCCAGGTGCCGCGCGCGCTCCTCGATGGTGCCGAACACCTCTTCCAGCCGCTCCACCTTCTGCCGCCGCACCAGTTCGGCGCCGGAGTGCGCCAACGAGGCGATCGGCGCCAGCGAGTTGTTGAGTTCGTGGCTGATGACCCGGATCACCTTCTTCCAGGTGTGCACTTCCTGGCGGCGCAGTTCGGCGGTGAGCAGGCGGATCAGCAGCAGTTCGTGCGGGCGGCCGTTGAGATGGAAGCGGCGCTGCGACAGGTGGTAGATCTGCTCCTCGTCCGGATCCTCGTCGCCGCCCTCGATGGCGAACAGGCTGTCGCCGCCGCGCGAGATCGCCTCGCGCAACGGCCCCGGCACGCCCAGCAGCAGGTCGTCCAGGCGCTGGCCTTCCAGCTTCCAGCCGCTGTGCAGCAGCTTGCGCGCGGCCAGGTTGGAGAACACCACGCGGCGCAGGCCGTCGCCGCCCTTGGCGATGAGCAGCATCGCCACCGGGGTGTTCTGCACCATGGTGTCGAGCATCAGTTCGCGCTGCGCCAGGCCCTGGCGCTGCTCGCGCAGGATCTCGCCCAGTTGCGCGTGCGCGGCGACCATCTCGCCCAGTTCGTCGTCGCCGCGCCAGTGCACGCCGAAGTTGTATTCGCCGTCGCGGTAGCTACTGACGGTGCCGGCCAGGGCGCGGAACAGCGAGCGCATCGGCGCGGTGGCGCGGCGCAGGGTCCACCACATCAGCAGCAGCAGGGCCAGCGCCGAGGCCGTCACCACTTCCCAGCCGCGGTCCATCCAGTAGGCCAGCAGCCACGGCAGGGCGGCGGCCAGCGCCAGCACCGGCAGCAGGCGCAGGAACAGCATGACGGTGAAGGAGCGGCGCAGTTTCATTCGCGCGGGATGCCGTAGCGGTCCATGCGCCGGTACAGCGCCTGCCGGCTCATGCCCAGTTCGGCGGCGGCCTGGGCGATGACGCCGTGCGCACGGCTCAGCTCGGCCACGATGCGCTCGCGATCGGGTTCGGCGGCGGTGGCCGTGCGCGGCGCGGCGGGCTTGGGCAGGTTGAGGTCGGCGGCCTCGATCTGCGCGCCGCCGGCCAGCAGCTCGGCGCGCTGCACCACGTTGCGCAGTTCGCGCACGTTGCCGGGCCAGGCGTGGCGCTGCAGCGCCTGGCAGGCGCCGGCCGACAGCGGCTTGTCGCCGGACAGGAAGTGCTCGGCCAGCGGCACGATGTCGCCGGGGCGCTCGGCCAGTGCCGGCAGCGACAGTTCCACCGCGTTGAGCCGGTAGTACAGGTCCTCGCGGAAACTGCCGTCGCGGATCATGCCGATGAGGTCGGCGTTGGTGGCGCTGATCACCCGCACCTTGACCTGCCGCTCGCGGTTGGAGCCCAGCCGCTCGAACCGGCCGGTCTCCAGCACCCGCAGCAGCTTCATCTGCCCGGCCAGCGACAGGTTGCCGATCTCGTCCAGGAACAGGGTGCCGCCGTCGGCGGCCTCGAACTTGCCTTCGCGCACCTTGTTGGCGCCGGTGTAGGCGCCGGCCTCGGCGCCGAACAGTTCGGCCTCGATCAGTTCGGCCGGGATCGCGCCGCAGTTCAGCGCCACGAACGGGCCGCGCCGCACCGAAGAGTTGGCCTGGATGATCTGCGCGATCTTCTCCTTGCCGCTGCCGTTGGGGCCGGTGATCAGCACCGGCAGTTCCGAACGCGCGACCTGGCAGGCCAGGGCGATGGCGCGCTCGCTGGCGGGGTCGGCGAACACCGCACCGCACAGCTCGTAGCGCTGCGCCAACTGCTGGCGATGGCGGCGCTCGCCGTCGCGGCGGCGTTCCAGTTCGCGTCGCGTCTCCGACAGCTCCAGCAGGTTGTTGACGGTGGTCAGCAGCTTGCGGTCGTCCCAGGGCTTGGCCAGGTAGTCGGCGGCGCCGGCCTTGACCAGCTCCACCGCGCTGCTGAGCTGGGTCCAGGCGGTCAGCAGGATCACCGGCAGGTCCGGATGGCGCGTGCGGATCGCCTCGAACAGGGCCACGCCTTCCTCGCCGGAGGTGGTGTCGGCGGTGAAGTTCATGTCCTGCAGGACCAGGTCGATGTCGCCTTCGCCCAGGCGCTGCAGGCCGGCCTGCGGACTGTCGGCGTAGACGGTGTCGATGTCGTGCAGGGAGAACAGCACTTCCAGCGCGGTGGCGACCGCGGGGTTGTCGTCGATGATCAGCAGGCAGGGCATCGTGCACCTTGGGCGCGGAACGGCGCGCCGGCGAAGAAAAACGGACCAGGCGGCATCATCGCAGTCTGCGTGGAGATTGTCGTGCCTGCGTGCATCGGCGCCTCAGACACTGCGCGTGGCCACCGCCGGCGGCACCGCGGCGGCGCGGCGCGCGGGCAGCAGCACCGCGAGCTGGCCGAGCAGCCACAGCGCCAGCGCGCCGATCGGCAGGTACCACAACGGCAGCCGCGGCAGTTCGTAGGCGCTCATCAGATACAGGTTGGCGGCATAGGCCAGCAGCATGCCGAGGACGATGCCGGCGCTGGCGAGCAGGAAGTTCTCCAACTGGAAATGCCGCAGGATCTGCGTGCAGGTGGCGCCGAGCGCGCGGCGGATGCCGATCTGCTTGGTGCGTTGCTGCACCCAGAAGCTGGTCAGGCCGACGATGCCCAGCGCGGTGACCAGCAGCAGCGCGACGCAGACCCCGACCAGCAGCCACGCCATCGCCTGGTCGTTGCGGTAATAGTCTGCACGCGCCTGCTGCAAGGTCTTGGTGCGGTTCACCATCCGCCGTGGACCGTGTTGCGACAGCGTCGCCTTGGCTTGCCGCAACACCGCCTCGCGCTGCGCCGGATCGCGCACGCGCAGCAGGTAGGTGCCGCGATCGTAGGGAACGTTCACCGGGAACAGCATCGTGTCCTCGTAGTGGCCGGTGCTCCCGCCTTCGCGGGGTTGCACCAGGCGCTGCACCACGCCGACGACGCGGTGTTCGCCGTAGACGTAGATGGTGCGGCCCACGGCGTTCTGGCCGGGGAACAGGCGTTGCGCCAGCGACTGGCTGAGGATGACCGAGGGCGGGATGCGCTTGGCCACTGGATCGCGCAGTTGCGCGTCGTCGATGAACTCGTCGTCCGCGAAGCGGCGCCCTGCGACCAGATGCAGCCCCAGGGTATCGAGCAGCCGCGCGTCGCCGAAGTACTGCACCGCATGCAGGGTGCTGCGTTCCTGGTCCGGGCGCAGCGACACGCCGCTGTAGCCGAGCGAGTCGCCGAACAGCGGCTGGTTGATGATGCTGGCCTCGCGCACACCCGGAATGCGTCGCAGCGCGTCTAGGTCGGCGCGGGTCTGCGCGGCGCTGTTGCCGTCGCTGACCACGCTGCGGCTGCGCAGTTGCACCAGTTCCTGCTCGGCGGCGCCGCTGGGCCGCTGCATGCGTTCGAGCCGCTGATCGATCAGGAACAGCGCGTTGCAGACGACGGCGCAACTGAAGGCGATCTCCAGCACGATCAGGCTGGCGGCGACGCGGTGCTTGCGCAGACTGGAGAGGATGGGATGGAGGGACACGATGGGAGTTCCTGGCGGAGAGGGCGCGCGCGGCGCGTCATTGCGACTTGAGCTGCAGGGCGGTGGACACGCGCATCGCCTGCCAGGCCGGCAGCGCGCCGGCGAGCAGGCTGCTGCCCAGGCTCAGCGCCAGGGCGAGCAGCAACATGCGGCCGTCCAGGTGCGCCAGCGCGGCGTAGTCGGCCGGCTGCTGCCGCACCAGCCAGGTGCCGATCCAGGCCAGCAGCAGGCCGCCGGCGCCGCCGGCCAGCCCGATCGCCGCCGCTTCGATCAGGTGCTGGGCGAAGATCGTGCGCCGCGCGGCGCCGAGCGCGCGGCGCACGCCGATCTCGCCGCTGTGGCGCAGGAACTTGGCCAGCATCAGCCCGGCGGTGTTGAGCAGGCAGATGCCCAGGAACGCCAGCGCCAGCCCCACCTGCAGGCGCACGTCGGAGGGCACGGCGTGGTTGCGGTCCAGCCAGGTCATCACGTCGCTGAGGCGGATGTCCGGCTGGTGGCGGAAGCCGCCGGCGTCGCGCAGCTGGCGCACATAGGCTTGCAGCGCATCCAGATAGGCGATGCGCTTGGCGGGGGTGTCCAGTTCCACCCAGTACTGGATCCAGGCGCAGGGTGCGTTCGCGCTGGTCCTGTTGCCGGCATGGTCGCCCCAGCAGGACATCGAGCCGCTGACGTCCAGGTCCAGGTCGCGCGCGGTGGAGAACGGCACGAACACCTCTTCGCTGTCGCCATACTCGGTGTTGGTCAGGTCGTAGAAGCGCGGGTTCATGTCCCAGGCGTCGATCACCCCGACCACGCGCAGCACGGCATCGCCCAGCTGGAGCTGGCGGCCGACGCTGTTGGCGTCGCCGAACAGCTGGGCATTGAGTCGCCGCGAGATCACCGCGACACGTGCGCGCCGGGCATCGTCGTCTGCGGTCCAGGCGTGGCCATAGCGCATCGGCACCGCGAACATCGGGAAGAAATCGGCGCTGGTGTAGCGTGCCTCGGCGCCGAACGGCGACTGGTTCGCCTGCGCCGGCACCACGGTCACGCCGCCGGCGGACATCATCGCCTGGCGGTCGCCGCGCTTGTCGCGCAGCAACGCTTCGGCGTCGCGCCGGGTCAGTTGCTGCGGATCGGTGTCGTTCGGATCGTAGTGGTCGTCCGGCGCGATGTTGAACTCGACGTTGAACAACTGCGCGCTCTTGCCGGGAATGGGATCGGCCGCCAGCACGTGGAACACGGTCAGCGTGGTCATCGACGCGCCGATGCCGACCGCGATCGCCAGCACCATCAGGGCGGTCAGCAGGCGGTTGCGACCTAAGCTGTGCAGCGCCAGTTTGCAGTAGTAGCCGAACATCGGGCGTCCTGAAGAAAAAAGGCCGGCCGGAGCCGGCCAAGGGGATGGGTCAGGTGCTGCGGGTGGCCACGGCCGGCGGCACGTCGGCGGCGCGGCGCGCCGGCGCGAACACCGCCAGCTGGCCCAGTAGCCACAGCGCCACCGCGCCGATCGGCAGGTAGGCCAGCGGCAGCCGCGGCAGTTCGTACTTGCCCATCAGCCACTGGTTGATGGCGTAGGCCAGCAGCATGCCGAGCACGATGCCGGTGCTGGCCAGCAGGAAGTTCTCGGTCTGGAAGTAGCGCAGGATCTGCCCGCGGGTGGCGCCGAGCGCACGGCGGATGCCGATCTGCTTGGTGCGCTGCTGCACCCAGAAGCTGGCCAGGCCGACGATGCCCAGCGCGGTGACGATCAGCAACGCCACGCAGACCGCGCCGAGCAGCCACACCATCGCGCGGTCGCCCTGGAAGTAGGCGTCGCGGATCTCGCTGTAGGTCTGCTGCTTGAGTACCAGGCGGCTGCTGTCGACCTTCATCAGCGCCGCGGTGGCCGCGTTCAGCACTTCCTGGCGCCGCGCCGGGTCGGTAACCCGCAGCACGTACAGCCCGTCGGTGTAGTTCAGCCGAAACGGCAGCAGCATCGCGTAGTCGATCTCGGCCAGGCCGCTGGTGGCGGTGGGCCGCGCCAGGGTCTCGACGATGCCGACCACGCGGGCGCCCACCGGCCCGGTATACACGGTCTTGCCCAGCGCGTTCTGCCCCGGGAACATCTTCTCCGCGGTGGCGCGGTTGAGGATGATGGCGGTGCCCTTCTCCTGGATCCGCTTGTCGGTCTGCGCGGCTTCCAGATCCATGTACTCGTCGGGGGAGAAATCGCGCCCGGCCACCAGCTTCAGGCCCAGGGTCTTCAGCGTGCCTTCCTCGGCCATGTACTGCGCGGCATTGAGGGTGGGCCGCTCCTGGTCCGCGCTCAGCGACAGGCTGGTGTTCCAGGAGTAGTGCACGAACGGCACCTGGTTGAGCACGGTGGCGTTACGCACGCCGGGCACCGCGCGCAACGCGGCCAGGTCCTCGCGGGTGCGCGCGGCGGCGTTGACCTGCTGGCCTATGCCGCCCAGCGAGATCGTCACCAGTTCCGACTCGGCGATGCCGCTGGGCCGGTGCAGGGTCTCGATGCGGTTGCCGATCAGGAACAGCGCGTTGCAGACGATCGCGCAGGCCAGGGCGATCTCCAGCACGATCAGCGCGGCGGCGGTCTTGTGCCGGCGCAGGGTGGACAGGATGGGGCGGATATCCATGGCGATGACCTTGTGAGAATGCGTGGAAGGCGCAGGGCGCGCAGGATCAGGACTTGAGCTGCAGGGCGGGCGCGACCTGGATGGCGCGCCACGACGGCAACAGGCCGGCGAGCAGGCTGGCGCCCACCGCCATCGCGAAGGTCAGCGCCAGCATGCTCGGATCCAGGTGCGCCAGCTTGGCGTAGCTGGCCGGCTGCTGGCGCACGGCCCACAGGCCGAGCGTGGCCAGGCCGAGGCCGGCCACGCCGCCGGCCAGGCCGATGGCGCCGGCCTCCACCAGGCATTGCGCGAAGATCGCCCCACGCGAAGCGCCGAGCGCGCGGCGCACGCCGATCTCGCCGCTGCGGCGCAGGAACTTGGCCAGCAGCAGGCCGACGGTGTTGAGCAGGCACACCAGCAGGAAGCCCATCGCCAGCCATAGCTGCAGGCGCACGTCGCCGGGCACCACTTCGTTGTGGTCCAGCCACTGCATGACGTTGCGCAGGCGCACGTTGTTGGGGCGCTGGAAGCGCCCGGCGGCGCGCTGCTGGGCCGAATAGTTCTCCAGGTAGGCCTTGTAGTCGGCAGCCTGCGCCGGGTTCTCCAGTTCCACCCAGTACTGCACCCAGGTGCAGGGCGCATTGAGCGCGGTCTGGTCGCCGTTGCTGTCGCCGAAGCAGTTCATGCTGCCGTTGCGGTCCATCTTCAGGTCCATCGCTACCGAGAACGGCAGATAGGCCTGTTCGTCCGACCCATAGGTGTTGGTGACGTCGTAGAAGCGCGGCTTGACCTCCCAGGTGTCGAGCACGCCGACGATGCGGAAGGTGTTCTGGTCCATGCGCAGTTCGCGGCCGACGCTGTCGGCGCCGTCGAACAGCTTCTCGTTGAGCTTCCTGCTGATGACCACCACGCGGTCGTGGCGCTCGTCTTCGGTGCCGGTCCAGCCGTGGCCGTACTGGAACGGCGTGTCGAACATCGGGAAGAAGTCCGCCGACGTGAAGCGCACTTCCGACTTGAATGGCTTCAGGCCGCTCTTGGTCGGTTCGATCGCCACGCTGCCGCCGGTCATCAGCGCCTGGCGCTTGGCGCGCTTCTCGCGCAGCAGCGCCTCGGCATCGAAGCGCGTGTTCTGCGAATCCGGTTCCTCGCCCGGCTGGAAACCGGCCTTGGGCTGCGGATCGACCTGCACGTAGAACAGGCGATCGCTCTTCTGCGGAATCGGGTCGCCGGAGAGCACGTGGAACACGGTCAGCGTGGTCATGCTGGCGCCGATGCCCAAGGCGATGGCCAGCACCATCAGCGCGGTGAGGACGGTGTTGCGGCGGAAGCTGCGCAAGGCGAGGCGGACGTAGTAGCCGAACATGGGAGCTCCGGGGTCAGGCGCTGCGGGTGGCGGTGGCGGGCGGGACGGCGGCGGCGCGCAGGGCCGGGCCGAGGACGGCGAGCTGGCCGAGCAGCCACACCGCGACGATGCCGGTGAGCACGGTCGGCGAAGACAGTCGCTCCAGTTCGAAGCGCTGCATCAGCCACTGGTTCATGACGTAGGCGAGCACCGCGCCGAGCAGCGCGCCGCCGCCGACGATCAGCAGGTTCTCGGTCTGGAAGTAGCGCAGGATGTCGCCGCGGGTGGCGCCGAGCGCGCGGCGGATGCCGATCTGCCGGGTGCGCTGCTGCACCCAGAAACTGGCCAGCCCGCCGATGCCCAGCGCGGTGACGGTGAGCAGGATCAGGATGATCGCCAGCAGCATCCGCGCCACTGCGCTGTCGCTCTTGAAGTACTCGGCCCGCAGTTCCTGCATGGTGCTCACCCGCTGCTGCACGTAGGTCGGGTTGGCGCGCTGCATCGCCGCGGCCGCGCGCGGCAGCGCCTGCGCCAGCTGCCCCGGCGTGCTGCGGATCAAGTAGCCGCCGCCCCAGCCTTCGCTGCCGATGCGGATCTCGGTCAGCAGCGCATCGGCATCGTCGTCGTGGCCGGTGATCTCGCCGCGCACCGGCGCCATCACCCCGACGATGTCCAGGCGCACCGGCTGGTTGAAGGTGCTGGTGTAGAGCGTGCGCCCCAGCGGCGACGCGCCGGGGAACAGTTTGGCGGCCAGCGAGGGCGTGATCAGCGCCGGCAGGCGCCGCTCGATCTCCGGCGGCGCGCCGAACAGGTCCGAGGCGCCGGTGAGTTCCGCATCGCGCAGGTCGCGGCCGGCGACGATGCGGATGCCCAGCGTGCGGTTCAGGCCCTGGCTGCCGAGGAACAGGCGGGCACGGGCGACCGGTTGCGTGGCCTGCGGCTGCAGGAACAGTTGCGCCTGCGTCGGGCCCCACAGCGGCGGCGTGCCGAACGCCGCAGCCTCCACGCCGGGCACCGCCTGCAGCAGGTCCAGGCTGCGGCCGACGCTGCTGACGCTGCCCGGCTCGCCGACCACGCTGATGCTCTGGATCAGGCCGATATCCTGTTCCATCACCCCGGTCGGGGTCTGCACGCGCTGGTAGGTGCGGGCGATGATGAACACCAGGTTGCACAGCACCGCCAGGGTCAGGGCGATCTGCAGCGCCATCAGCACCACCGCGGCGCGATGGCTGCCCAGCGCCGACAGGATGGGGCGTACCGGAGGCAGCGGAGTCATAGCGATTTCACCTGCAGGGCGGGGGCGATGCGCGAGGCGCGCCAGGCCGGCCACAGGCCGGCGGCCAGCGCCGAGAGCGTGGCCACGGCCAGGGCGATGCCCAGGATCGCGGGATCGGCATGCGCCTGTTGCGCGTAGGCCACCGGTTGCTGGCGCACCAGCCACAGGCCGATCCAGGTCAGCGGAATGCCGAGCAGGCCGCCCAGGCAGCCGATCAGCGCCGATTCGGCCAGGCATTGCGCGAACACCGCGCGGCGGCTGGCGCCGAGCGCGCGGCGCACGCCGATCTCGCCGGCCTTGCGCATGAACTTGGCGACCAGCAGGCCGACCGCATTGAGCAGGCACACCAGCAGCACGCCGAAGGCGATCCAGGTCTGCATGCGCACCGTGGCCGGCACCACCCGCTTGTAGTCCAGCCAGTCGACCAGGCTACGCAGGCGGGTGTTGGGGGCGCGTTCGAAGCGGCCGAGCTGGCGCTGCTGCGCGCTGTAGGCTTCCAGCGCCGCGCGGTAGCGCCGCACCTGCTCGGGCGTGTCCAGCCGCACCCAGTACTGCACCCAGGTGCATTGCGCGGCCTTGGGGTCGTGCAGGCCGGCCTCGCCATCCTTGCCCCAGCACTGCATCGGCCCGTAGCCGTAGTCCTGCGGCAGGTCCAGCCAGGTCTCGAACGGCATGTACAGTTCCTCCGGCGGCGTGTACGCGCCGGAGTTGAGATCGTAGAAGCGCGGTTGCGCGTTCCAGGCGTCGATCACCCCGATCACCCGGAACGGGCGAGTGGCGATGGTCAGGGTCTTGCCGACGCTGTCCGCGCCACCGAACAGCGCGTCGTTGAGCTTGCGGCTCAGCACCACCACCGGCGCGCGCTGGCTGTCGTCGTGCCGGCTCCAGCCGCTGCCGTACACGAAGCGCATGCCGAACATGCCGAACAGGTCGGCCGTGGCGGCACGCGTGGTCAGCATGCGCAGCGGGCTGTCGGGCACGGTCTGGCGCACCGGCAGCCAGTTCGCGCTGGTCATGGTCTGCGCTGGCGCCGCCTGCGCCCGATACAGCGCGGTCGCGTCCTGCCAGGTCAGTTCGTCCGGCGGCTCGGGGTCGGCGCTGGGCAGGTTGCGCGGACGCGGATCCAGTTGCGGATGGAACAGCGTGGCGCTGCGCCCGGGCAGCGGGTCGCCGGAGAGCGTATGCAGCACGGTCAGCATGGTCATCGACGCGCCGATGCCCAGCGCCACCGCCAGCACCATCAGCGCGGTGAGGATGCGGTTGCGGCCGAAGCTGCGCAGCGCCAGGCGGAGGTAGTAGGCGAACATGCGGGCTCCGGGTCAGGCGCTGCGGGTGGCGGTGGCGGGGGCGACGGCGGCGGCGCGCAGGGCCGGGCCGAGCACGGCGAGCTGGCCCAACGCGCACAGCAGCAGCGCGCCGACCGGCAGGTAGCTGGCCGGCAGCCGTTCCAGTTCGAAGACGTGCATCAGCAGCACGTTGCCGCCGTAGGCCAGCAGCATGCCCAGCGCCACGCCGGCGCCAACGATGAGCAGGTTCTCGGTCTGGAAGTAGCGCAAAATGTCGCGGCGGGTCGCGCCGAGCGCGCGGCGGATGCCGATCTGCTTGGTGCGCTGCTGCACCCAGAAGCTGGCCAGGCCGACGATGCCCAGCGCGGTCACCAGCAGCATCGCGACGATGATTGCGACCAGCAGCCCGGTCATCGCGCGGTCGCTCTGGAAGTAGGTCTGGCGCAGCGCGTCCAGCGGTTGGCTGTTGGCGTTGTCCAGCACCGCCTCTGGCACCGCACGCGCCACCGCTGCGCGCGCCTGCGCCAACACCCGTGGCAGGTCGCGCGGATCGGCACGCAGCACGTAGGTGCCGGACTGCGCGGCTTCGCGCACCGGGAGCACCACCGACCAGTCGCTGCCGATCACGCCGTCCTCGCTGCGGCCGGGGTCGGGGCGCGCCAGATGCGCCAGCGTGCCGATCACGCGGAAATGGCCGCCGGCCCAGAACTCCTTCCCCAGCGGATCCTGGCCCGGCCACAGATGCGCGGCCAGCGCCCGTGTGATCCACACGCCGGCCGCGGTCGGGAGGCCGTTGACGAGCGGCTGGTAGTCCGCGTCGGCAAACGCGCGGCCGCTGTCCGGCTTCAGTTCCAGCGCGGCGACAGCGCCCGGGCTGAGCATGTAGAAGTGCGGCACGCCGCCGACCTGGGTGCAGTCCTGGTCCAGGCACAGCCCGTTGTTGAACGCCGGTGGCGCGAACGGAACCGTGTTGATGGCGCCGGCCGCGCGCACGCCGGGCGTGCGCCGCACCGCATCCAGCGCGCGCGCGTTGACATCGGCATCGTTGCAGCCGTCGCAGCCGGACAGCGTCACCAGGCCCAGCGCGGATTCGTCGATGCCGCTGCGCAGATGCACCAGGTCCAGGCGGTTGCCGATCAGGAAGAAGGCGTTGCACAGCACCGCACAGGCCAGCGCCACTTCCAGCGCGATCAGCGTGGCCGCAATGCGATGGCGCGACAGCGCGCTGAGGATGGGCGTGATCTGCATGGTCGCGGGCCCCGGTTACAGACTCTTGAGTTGCATGGCTGGCGCGATACGGCTGGCGCGCAGGGCGGGGAACAGGCCGGCCGCGAGGCTGCAGGCGATCGCCAGGGCGAAGGTGCCGGCGAACGTGGTCAGGTCCAGGTGTGCGAGGTCGGCGTAGGCGGTGGGCTGCTGGCGTACGCTCCACAGGCCGATCAGGGTCAGCAGCCAACCGCCGATGCCGCCGACCAGGCCGATCACGCTGGCCTCGGTCAGGCACTGCGCGAAGATCGCGCGGCGCGAGGCCCCCAGCGCGCGGCGCACGCCGATCTCGCCACCGCGGCGCAGGAACTTGGCCAGCAGCAGGCCGACGCTGTTGAACAGGCACAGGCCCAGGAACGCCAGCGCCAGCCAGCTCTGCAGGCGCACATCGCCCGGCACCACGCGGTTGTGGTCCAGCCATTGCGGCAGCGACAGCAGGCGTGCGGTGTCGGCACGGCCGATGCGCCCGGCGGCATGCTGCTGCGCGGCGTAGTCGGCCAGCAGCCGGCGGTAGTCGGCGATCTTCGCCGGCGTGTCCAGTTGCACCCACAACTGCAGCCACACGCACGGGGCGCTGCGCAGGTCCATGTTCGCGTCCGGCTTGCCGAAGCAGGTCCACGGCTGGACGTGGCCGTCGTTGACCTCCAGGCTGCTGGACAGCGGCATGAACACGTCCTGCGGCCGTCCGTAGAAGCTGCCGGTATCGCCATGGGCGAAGCTGCCGCCGGCCAAGGTGTAGAACAGCGGCGACGGCCGCCACGGCGCCAGCACGCCGACGATGCGCACCGCGGTGCCGCGCACCAGCAGGTTGCGTCCGACGCTGTTGCGTCCGCCGAACAGCTTGGCGTTGAGATCGGACGAGATCACTGCCACCCGCGCCCGGTCCTCGTCCTCGCGCGCGCGCCAGCCGCTGCCGTAGGCGAACGGCACCTGGAACATCGGGAAGAAATCGGCCTGGGTCATCAGCAACTGGGTCATGAAGGGCGGTGCGGCGCTGTCCGCCGCGTGCACCTTGATCTCGCTCTCGGCGACCATGGCCTGGCGATCGGCGCGCCCGCGCTTCCACAGGTCCATGGCCGAGGGGTAGTCGAGCTTGTCGTACGGCTTCTGGTTGGCGCCGTTGCTGGGGCGCGGATCCAGTTGCGCGAAGAAGATCTGCTGGCTGCGTCCCGGCAGAGGGTCGCCGGAGAGCAACCGCATCACCGTCAGCGTGGTCATCGCCGCGCCGATGCCCACGGCGATGGACAGCACCATCAGCGCGGTGAGCACCGGGCTGCGGCGCAGGCTGCGCCACGCTTGCTGGAAGTAGTAGCCGAGCATGTCGATCTCCGCGCCGTCGCCGTGCCGGTCAGCGCATGGCCGCGGCGTCGCTGCCGCCGTGCACCAGCACCGGGTCGCGCTGCAGGTCGGTGGCCTGGCCGTCGACGATGTGCACGTTGCGCTGCGCGCGCGCGGCCAGTTCCGGGTCGTGGGTGACCATGACGATGGTCGAGCCCTGCGCGTTGATCTCCTCCAGCAGTTCCATCACCCCGCGCGCCATCTGCGAGTCGAGGTTGCCGGTCGGTTCGTCGGCCAGCAGCAGGCGCGGGCTGCCGGCCAGGGCGCGGGCGATCGCCGCGCGCTGCTGCTGGCCGCCCGACAGTTCGGACGGATAGTGCTTCATGCGCGAGCCCAGCCCGACCCGGCTCAGCGCCTCCTCGATGCGCTGCTTGCGCTCGGCGGCGCCCATGCCGCGGTAGCGCAGCGGCACGTCGACGTTGTCGAACAGGTTGAGGTCGGGAATCAGGTTGAAGCCCTGGAAGATGAAGCCGATCTTCTGGTTGCGCATGCGCGAGCGCGCATCGTCGTTGAGGTTGCTGACGTCCTGGCCGTCGAGCAGGTACTGGCCGCTGGTGAAGGTCTCCAGCAGGCCGGCGATGTTGAGGAAGGTGGTCTTGCCCGAACCCGACGGCCCGGTGACGGCGACGAACTCGCCCTCGCGGACATGCAGGTCCAGCGAGCGCAACGCATGCGTCTCGACCTGTTCGGTGCGGAAGACCTTGGAGACGGAGCGCATTTCGAGCATGGCGTGAGTTCCTGTGGTGGTGGAGCGGGGATTGGGGATTGGAGATGTCGGGATTCGGAATCAGCAGCCGGGAAAGGAGAGCGGGAGGGGCTGACGAATCCCCACTCCCGACTCCCCAATCCCGGCCTTCAATGCACCGTGACCTGCGGGGCGTCGCCGAACAGATCGCTGCCGGAGACGACCACCCGGTCGCCCGGCTGCAGGCCCGAGCGCACTTCGACCTCGCCCAGGCTGGTGACGCCGAGTTCGACCGGGCGACGCACCGCCGAGTCGCCGTCCATGACGTAGGCGTAGCGGCCGCCGGACTGTTCGACGAACGGGCCGCGTTCGAGCTTGAGCACGTTCTTGCGGGTATCCAGCAGCACCCGCGCGCTCATGCGCTGGCTCTGGCGCAGGCCCGGCGGCTGCTTGTCGGTGAAGCGGATGCGCGCGTTGACCTCGCCGTTGACCACTTCCGGCGACACCGCCGAAATCGCCCCGGCGAACGGCTCGCCGGCACCGCTGGTCAACTGCGCCGGCATGCCGATCGCCAGGTCGCGGGCGAAGCTTTCCGGCACCTTGATCTCCAGTTCGAACTTGGACAGGTCGACCACGCTCAGCACCGGCGCGTTGGCGGCGACGTTGGTGTGCTGCGAGACCTGCACCTGGCCGACCTGGCCGTCGAACGGCGAGCGCAGGGTCAGCAGGTCGACCTGGCGCTTCACCTCGGCCACCACCGCACGCTGGCGCTCGGCGAGCAGGCGCTTGTTGCGCGCGTCCAGCGAGGCGCCCTGCGCCTGCAGGCCGGAATCCTTCTGCGCGTGGCTCATCGCGATGTCGGCCTTCTTCAGCGTGTCCTGGGCCTTGGCCAGTTCCACCTGCGGCACCGCGCCGCCTTCGTAGCCGCGCTGGTAGCGCTCCAGGTCGCGGCTGGCGGCCTGCCGTTCGATCTGCGCCTGGTCGATCAGCTTGCTGGCGTTGGCGCGGGCCAGGCTCGCGTCCAGGTCGGCGCGGCCGGCCTCCGCTTCCAGGCCGGCCAGGGTGGCCTCTTCCTGGGCCAGCTTGCTGCGCAGCTCCGGGCTGTCGATCTCGGCCAGCTCCTGGCCCTGCTTGACCACGTCGCCGGCGACCACCTTCAGGGTCACCGTGCCGCCGGAGATGGCGTACAGGGTGGGGCTGTTGGCGGCGATCAGGCGGCCGTCGGCGGAGATGTCGCGGACCAGGTCGCCGCGGGTCACCGTGGCGATGCGCACGCGCTGCGCGTCGAACGAGCGGCTGCCGGCGATCCAGCCGCGCGCGGCGAAGGCGATGCCCAGCAGCACCAGCGCGGCGATCGCCCCGGGCCACAGCCAGCGGCGCCAGGCGGCGGAGCGGGGGCGGGCGAGAACCTGGTCCTGGGCGGAGGTGTCACGGATCATCGGACGATCGCAGCGGTGAGGATGGGGACTCCATCGCACGATGCGTGCCAACTGCAAGTCGTTGAATTGTATGGGTGCGGCCGGCGCGGACAGGTGTCCGGGTGTCCGCGGACACGTTCGCGGACACTAGGACGTGTCATCAATCCCCGCGCAACCGTGGCCCTTCGGGTTGTGCCTGGCAGGCGCGGCATACCCGGGAATGGGTGACTCGCCTGGGTCCTGCAGAGGACAGCGGCGAGACATTCAGCGGACTTGGCTAGAATGGCGGACTTTTCGGGAAGGGCGTGGCTATGTGCGGTATCGTCGGTGCGATCGCGGATCGCGATGTGGTCCCGGTCCTGATCGAAGGGCTCAAGCGCCTGGAATACCGGGGCTACGACTCGGCCGGCATCGCCGCCATCGCCGACGGGCAGGTGCGCCGCGTGCGCCGCACCGGCCGCGTGGCCGAGACCGAAAGCGCCGCGCAGGCCGAGGGACTGCACGCGCCGCTGGGCATCGGCCACACCCGCTGGGCCACCCACGGCGGCGTCACCGAGGCCAATGCGCACCCGCACGTCAGCCACGGCGACCTGGCCCTGGTCCACAACGGCATCATCGAGAACCACGAACAGCAGCGCGAGCGCCTGACCGCGCTCGGCTACGTGTTCGAATCGCAGACCGATACCGAGGTCATCGCCCACCTGATCCACCACTACATCGACCAGGGCCGCGACCTGCTCGGCGCGCTGCAGGCGGCGGTAAAGGAACTGACCGGGGCCTATGCCGTGGCCGCGGTCAGCAAGTCGCGCCCGGACCTGCTGGTGTGCGCGCGCATGGGCTGCCCGCTGCTGATCGGCCTGGGCGAGGGCGAGAACTTCATCGCTTCCGACGTCTCGGCGGTGATCCAGGCCACGCGCCGGGTGATCTTCCTGGAAGAAGGTGATACCGCCGAACTGCGCCGCGACGGCGTGCAGGTGTACGACGCGCAGGACCAGCCGGTGCAGCGCGAGCCGCACGTCTCCGACGTGTCGCTGGCCTCGCTGGAACTGGGGCCGTACCGCCACTTCATGCAGAAGGAGATCCACGAGCAGCCGCGCGCGCTGGCCGACACCCTGGAGGCGCTGTTCGACGCCGGCGGCTTCGACACCGCGCTGTTCGGCAGCAAGGCCGAGGCGCTGCTGGCCGACGTGGACGCCGTGCAGATCCTGGCCTGCGGCACCAGCTACTACGCCGGCCTCACCGCGCGCTACTGGATCGAAGGCATCGCCGGGCTGCCGTGCAGCGTGGAGATCGCCAGCGAGTACCGCTACCGCGATGCCTGCGCCAACCCGCGGCAGTTGATCGTGACCATCTCACAGTCCGGCGAAACCCTGGACACGATGGAGGCGCTCAAGTACGCCAAGGCGCTGGGCCATGCCAAGACGCTGTCGATCTGCAACGTGCCCGAGAGCGCGATTCCGCGCGCCAGCGCGATGGTGCTGTATACCCGCGCCGGCGCCGAGGTCGGCGTGGCCTCGACCAAGGCCTTCACTACCCAGCTGGCGGCGCTGTTCCAGCTCACCTGCGTGCTGGCCAAGCGTCGCGGGCGGCTGAGCGCCGAGCAGGAGGCCGAGTACCTGGAGCAACTGCGCTACCTGCCCGGCAGCGTGCAGCACGTGCTCAACCTGGAACCGCAGATCGCGGTGTGGGCCGAGCGCTTCGCCGACAAGCACAACGCGCTGTTCCTGGGCCGTGGCCTGCATTACCCGATCGCCCTGGAAGGCGCGCTCAAGCTCAAGGAAATCACCTACATCCACGCCGAGGGCTACCCGGCCGGCGAACTCAAGCACGGCCCGCTGGCGCTGGTCGACGCCAACATGCCGGTGGTGGTGATCGCGCCCAACGACACCCTGCTGGAGAAGGTGAAGTCGAACATGCAGGAAGTGCGCGCGCGCGGCGGCGAACTCTTCGTGTTCGCCGACCAGGACAGCAACTTCAACGAATCCGAGGGCGTGCACGTGATCCGCACGCCGCGCCACGCCGGCGTGCTCAGCCCGGTGCTGCACACCGTGCCGGTGCAGTTGCTGGCCTACCACACCGCGCTGGCGCGCGGCACCGACGTGGACAAGCCGCGCAACCTGGCCAAGTCGGTGACGGTGGAGTAAGCGCGCTCAGTCGCGTTCGGTGCGCCAGCGATGCGCAGGCTGAGCGCCGTGGCGATGTCCGCCGCGGCGCCGGGCTGTCGCTGAGCGCTAGGCGCCGATGCCGTTGAAGAAATCGACCAGGCTCTGCGGCGCGGTGTCGTCGAAGAACAGGGCGAGGTTGCGCTGCGATTCGCGGGCGAACGGCGCGCTGCGCGCGAACAGCTCGGCTTCGTACATGGCCAGCGCGGCGTCGATCGCGCCAGGATGCGCGGCGATGGCCTTGCCCAGCTCGGCGCCATCGTGGAGCGCGAGATTGGCGCCTTCGCCGGCGAACGGCGACATCAGGTGCGCCGCATCGCCGAGCAGGGTCAAGCCGGGGACGCGCTCCCAGCGATGGTCGACCGGCAAGGCGTGGATCGGACGCAGCACCGGTGGTGTGTCGCTGGCGGTGATCAACGCGGTCAGCGCTTGCGCCCAGCCGGCGAACTCCGCGGCGATGCGCGCCATCGCGCTCGCCGGCACTGCAGCGTCGATGCCGTCGAACCATGCCTCCGGCCTGACCAGCGCCACATAGGCCTGCAACATGCCGTCGGCATGGCGGTGCGCGAGCACGCCCTTGCCCGGTGCGACCGCCATCAGCGTTCCGCCGCCGACCAGGTGCGCGCTGGCCGGATACCGGGTGTCGGCGTGCAACAGGCAGGTCTCGACGAAGGTGATGCCGCTGTAGGCGGGCACCGCAGCGGACAGCAAGGGCCGTACCTTCGACCAGGCGCCATCCGCACCCACCAGCAGGTCGGTGGTGACCGTGGCGCCATTGCCGAAGTGCAGCCGATGCCGCCCCTCGCCGAGCGGCGACACGCCGGCGAGCTTGTGGCCCCAGCGCACCGCGCCGGCCGGAAGCGCATCGAGCAGCAGGCGGCGCAACTGCCCGCGATCCACCTCCGGCCGACTGCCGGCGGCGATGTCCGGCCGCTCCACCAGTAGCGTCCCGTGCGCGCCGACCACGCGTTTCGCATCCGCGCCGGGCAACACCAGCGCGCGGAACTGCGCGTACAGCCCGGCGTCCTTGAGCGCCAGTTGCCCGTTGTATTCGTGGATGTCGAGCAGGCCGCCCTGCGGGCGCGCCTCGGCCGATGCCTCGGCTTCGTAGAGCGTTGCGGCGATGCCGTGGAGGTGCAGCACGCGGGCGAGCGCAAGCCCGCCCAGTCCGGCGCCGATGATCGCGATGGGAGTGTGCATCCGGGGACCTCGAAGGCGTGGCGCGCGCAGCGAAGCGCGCGGCGCATGGGTGATGGAACGTCGTTCCATCATATTGGAATGACGTTCCATTCGTGTCAAGATCGGCCATGGCCAAGCCACGCCCCAGCCCGTCCCGCCGCGATGCCGCGTTGTCGCGCGAGCAGATCGTCGACGCGGCGATCGCCCTGCTCGATCGCGACGGCGAAGCCGGCCTGACCTTCCGCGCGCTGTCCGAACGGCTCGCCACCGGACCGGGCGCCCTGTATGGCCATATCGCCGACAAGCGCGATCTGCTGACCGCCGCCTGCGACGCCGTCATCGCGCGCAGCCTGCCGCCGCCACCGGCAGGCGCCACGCCGCAGGCCGCCATCCGCGCGCTGGCCCTGGCCATGTTCGACGCGATCGATGCGCATCCGTGGATCGGGTCGGCGCTGTGGCAGGCGCCGGGACAGTTGCCGATCGTGCGCATCATCGAAGGCCTGGGCCAGCCGCTGCGCGCGCTCGGTGTGGCCGACGCCGCGCAATGGGCGGCGGTGTCCGCGCTGCTCAACTACATGCTCGGCGTGAGCGGACAGAACGCGGCCAACACGCAGTTGGCGCTGACCCAGGGGCTTGTCCGCAGCGAGGCCCTGGATGCGATGGCGGGCATGTGGTCGCGGCTCGATCCGGCCGCGTATCCGTTCGTGCGCAGCATGGCCACCGCGCTGCGCACGCACGACGACCGTCTGGATTTCGTCGCCGGGATCGACCTGATCCTCGCCGGCATCCTGGCGCAGGGCGCTGCGCCGGCGACCGGCGACGTCCGCAAGCGCCGCAGGTCCTGAACGATCCGGGCACCGAGCGCTGCGCGAGGTGGCACATGGCGCGCAGCTGCGAGCGCCGCATGACGCCGCTGGTCACGACGCGAACGCTGGCACTTGTGCGTGGACATTGCCAGCAGTGTGGCGCGGGTTATGCATAAGCTTCCTGCGAGGGTTCCCGCCACGCAGGAGGACGCATGTACGAGTCTTTCAGACAGGGGGCGCCGGCCGAGTTGTGGCAGGCGCTGGTGCACGAGGCCGGGCAGCGCCTGGGCCGGCCGCTTGACGAATCGCGCGAGCACTATCTGGTGTTCGTGCTGCTGCGCTACCAGCGCGACGCGCAGTTGCTGGCGCGCATCCAGGCGCTGGCGTGGCTGCATGCGCAGGAGCAGGTGGGGCGTGCACGTGCCGACGCCTTGCGTGAGGTCGGCGACGGCTGCCTGCTGATCGCCGGGCTGTTCCCCGGCGTGGCGGCGCGGCGCCGGGTCAGCGTGGACTACTTCATCGACTTGGGCCGCGGCGCCTACGCCGAAGTCGCCGAAACCCGCGACAGCGACGCCAGCCTGTTCGGGCAACTCGCACGCAGCTACCGGGAGCTGGTCCGCACGCTGGGCGCGCTGCGTCCGCCACGCCACGAAGTAGAGGCATTGCAGGCGGCGCTGCACGCGTGAACGGCGAAGAGGCACGTCCAGCGTTCGTCGCCGTCGGTGCCTGATGCGCTGTGCCGGGCTCCCGGTGCCGCATCTCGTAGGAGCGGCTTCAGCCGCGACGGGCATTCCCGGGAAAGCCCCTCGCGGCTGAAGCCGTTCCTACGGACGCACGGCCGTTTGCGGTGCCCGGGTGTGGAGAGAGCCGTGCGTGCGCCTGGCGCGCGACGCGCATCGCTCTGGCGGCGACGTCGCGTTTCGCTGCGGGGGCGCGTCCTTGCCGCCGGAGCGCGCACCCGCAGCTCGACACCAGAACCGTCAGAACCAGAACCGCAGGCCCGCGACCCAACGCGTCTCGCGCACCGCCTCGCCGTCGGCGCGGCGCAGCTCGGCGGTGTCGCCGAAGTGGCGGACGTGGTCCACGCCGATGTACGGCGCGAACCGCCGCGTGATCTCGTAACGCAGGCGCAGTCCGCCCTCCACGGTGGCCAGGCCGCTGCCGGTGCGGTGCGCCGGATCGTCGCGCACGGCCAGTTCCGCCTCCAGCCGTGGCTGCAGGATCAGCCGGTTGGTCAGCAGCACGTCGTATTCGCCTTCCAGGTGCAGGCTGGCATGGCCGCCTGCGCCGACGTACAGCATGGCCGAGACCTCGAACTTGTACGGCGCCATGCCCTGCACGCCGAACGCGGCCGAGGTCCGCGCGCTGCCCGGCGCGAACGCCTGCCTACCGCCGATCAGCACGTCCCACCACGGCGAGATCGCGCGCCCGTAGGCCAGTTCCAGCGAGGACGCCGTGGTGCGGCCGCCCTCGCGTTCGCCGTCGCTGCGCAGCCACAGCCGGTCGATGTCGCCGCCGTACCAGCCGCGCGCTTCCCAGGCCTGGCCGCTGCCGCGGGCGTTGTCCCAGCGCTCCAGGCGATCGACCAGCAGGTAGCCGGTGCGCGCCGCGCCGTGCGCCATGCCGTGGTCGCGCAGCACCGGGAACGCCGCCGCCTGGTCGGCGGCGGTGATCGGCGGGATCGGCTCGCGCGGCAGCGACGTGTCGGCGCTCGCGGGACAGTGGCACGCTGTCGCTGTCGCTGTCGCTGTCGCTGTCGCTGTCGGTCCGGGCGCCGACGGCGTCGCATGGTCCATGCGGTCGTGATGCATGCCGTCGCGTGCGGAGTGCGCGTGTTCGCCATGCTCGACCTGCGACGCCGGCGCGGCCGCCTGGTCCATCGTGGCGTGGTCCATGTGCTCGTGCGACATGGCGTCGGCGTGCTCTGCCGTGGTCTGCGTGGCAGGCGCGGCGTGCATGGCTGGCGCGTGCGCGGCATGCCCCATTGCGGTGTGGTCCACAGCACCGTGTATTGCCGCGTCGGGCTGCGGTGCCGTTGTCGCGTCCGCGATGGGCATGCTGGCAGCGGACGCCGGGCAGGCGCAGGGCGCGGCAGGGAGATCGGCGTCGCTGTCGGCCGCGTGGACATGCTGTGCCTGCGCCACGGCGTGCGCCAACAGCAGTGCCATGCCGGTGGCCTGGGCGAGCGGAGCGAGAGGGAAGCGGCTCATGCGTCCACCCGCACTTCGCGCATCATGCCGCCGTCCATGTGGTACAGCAGGTGGCAGTGGTAGGCCCAGCGGCCCAGCGCATCGGCGCGCACGCGGTAGCTGCGGCGCGTGCCCGGCGGCATGTCCACGGTGTGCTTGCGCACCTGGAAGCGGCCGGCGGCGTCCTCGACGTCGCTCCACATGCCGTGCAGGTGGATCGGGTGCTGCATCATCGTGTCGTTGACCAGCACGATGCGCAGGCGCTCGCCGTAGTTCAGCCGCAGCGGCTCGGCGCTGGCGAAGGGAATGCCGTCGAACGACCAGGCGAACTTCTCCATGTTGCCGGTCAGGTGCAACTGGATCTCGCGTCCCGGCTCGCGTCCGTCCGGGTCCTCGAACAGGCTGTGCAGGTCGGCATAGCTCAGCACGCGGCGGCCGTTGTCGCGCAGGCCGATGCCAGGGTCGTCCAGCCGCGGCGCAGTGGCGGAGGACTGCATGTCCACCAGCGGATTGCCGCGTTCGCTGCGCGGATGCGCAGGTGCGGCGGCAGCCGCGTGCGCGGCGTGGTCCATGCCCGGCATGCCGGCCATGTGCATGCTCGCGCCGCAGCCGCCTTCCATGCCCTGCATGGCCGTGCCGGCGCCGTGGTCCATGCCGGCGTGCCCGGCCATCGCATGGCCCATGTCCTGCATGCGCAGCAACGGACGCGGATCGTTCGCGGGCACCGGCGCCTGCAGGCCCTCGCGCACGGCCAGGGTGCCGCGCGCGTGGCCGGTGCGGCCCATGTCCTGGGCGAACACCGTGTAGGCGTCCTGGCCGCTGGGCTCGACCAGCACGTCAAAGGTCTCGGCCGCGGCGATGCGGAACTCGTCCACGCTCACCGGATGCACGTACTGGCCGTCGGCGGCGACCACGGTCATCTTCAGCCCGGGGATGCGCACGTCGAAGTAGCTCATGCTGGAGGCGTTGATGAAGCGCAGCAGCACCTTCTCGCCGGGGCGGAACAGCCCGGTCCAGTTGCCGCCCGGGGTCATGCCGTTGAGCAGGTAGGTGTAGGTGTTGCCGTTGACGTCGGACAGGTCGCTCGGCGTCATGCGCATGCGCCCCCACATGCCGCGGTCGGCGAGGGTGGCGCGCAGCCCGTCCTCGCGCGCGTCGCGCAGGAAATCGCCGACAGTGCGCTGGTACAGGTTGTCGTAGGACGGCATCTGCTTCAGCCGCCGGAACAGCGCCGCCGGGTCCAGGTCGGTCCAGTCCGACAGCAACAGCACGTGTTCGCGGTCGTAGCGGTACGGCGGCGGCTCGCGCGGGTCGATGACGATGGCGCCGTACAGCCCGGCCTGCTCCTGGTGCAGCGAATGGCTGTGGTACCAGTAGGTGCCGGACTGGCGCAGGGCGAAGCGGTACTGGTAGGTCTCGCCCGGGTAGATGCCGTCGAAGCTCATGCCCGGCACGCCGTCCATGTTGGCCGGCAGCAGCAGGCCGTGCCAGTGCACCGAGGTCTGGGTGTGGCCGGGCAGGCGGTTGGCCACGCGGATGGTCACGGTGTCGCCTTCGCGCCAGCGCAGCAGCGGTGCCGGCACGCTGCCGTTGACCGCGATGGCGGGACGCTCGCGCCCGGTGAAGTTGACCCGCGTGCTGCCGATGCTCAGGTCCAGGTCGGTGCCGTGCAGCACGTAGGGCGCGGCGCCGTTGCGCGCCAGTGTGCTGGCCTGGGCGTGGCGCAGCGGCAGCCCGGTGAGGCCGGCGGCGGCGCCCAGCGCCAGCCCGGTGACGAAGCGGCGCCGCGACGGCAGCGCCGGCAGGCCGGAAGAAGATGGGTTCATGTGCGATGTCCGTAAGCGGATGCGATGCGCCGCACAGCGCCGACGGAGCGCTGCAGGCACGGACGCGGCAGCGCCTGTGCGCTGCCGCCGGGAGACCGCCCAGCAGGCGGCCGCGCGCGCTCAGGCGCTGGGAGGGCGCTCCAGCCGCGGCAGGCCGGGCGCGCCGTGCGCGGCCTGGGGAACGGCGGCAATCAGGGTGCGGGGCAAGCGTGGCAGCGCCAGCGGCATCGCCAGCAAGGCCGGCAGCGGTTGCGCGTGCGGGCATTGGCAGCCGGCCATGCCGCCGCAGTTGCCGTGCTTGCCGGCATGGTCGTGGCAGTGCTCGCCGTGATCGGCCGGCGGCGGTGGCGGTGCGTCGTGGCAGGGCATCGCCGCATGCGCCGGCACCACGCTGGCGACGGTGGCAGCCGCTTCGTGCGCCGCGCTGCCGTGCGCCGGCATGCCGGGCATCGCCATGGCGGCCGCGGTGCCTTTGAGCAGCAGGCTCAGGCACAGCAGCAGGCGCAGCAGGACGGCGAAGGTCGGCACAGGCGGCAGGGTGGTAGCGGGAACGGAAGAGGATACCGAAGCCGGCGTGCGCAGCAAGCGACCGCCATGCGGCAAGGCTTGACTCTGGACCCGAGTCCAGGGAGTAGGGTGTGCGCATGCGATCCGACCCCGCCACCGCCCGCTTCACCATCGGCGCGCTCGCCCGCCAGGCCGACGTCGCCATCGACACCGTGCGCTACTACGAGCGCCAGGGCCTGCTGCCGCCCGCCCCACGCCGCGCCTCGGGCTACCGCGAGTACGACGCCGCGGCGGTGCAGCGGGTGCGCTTCATCCGCCGCGCCAAGGAGCTGGGCTTTTCGCTGGAGGAGATCGGCGAGTTGCTGGCGTTGCAGGACGATCGCGTACACGGCGTGGAGGGCATCAAGCAGCGCGCCAGCGCACGCCTGCAGGCGCTGGATCGGCGTATCGCCGAGCTGACCGAGATGCGCGAGACCCTGGCGGCCCTGGTCGAGGATTGTCCCGGCCACGGCGCGCCGGACGCCTGCCCGATCCTGGGCGACATCCGCGGCGATGCCGCTGGCGAGCCGTCGCGATGAGCGCAGACCGGGCCACCACGTCGCTGACGCTGCCGGTGCAAGGCATGACCTGCGCCGCCTGCGCGGCGGGCGTGGAAAAAGCGCTCACGCGTCTGCCCGGCGTGGCGGCGCAGGCCAGCTACGCCGGCGCGCGCGTGCAGGTGGACTACGACCCGCAGCAGGTGGACCTGCCGACGCTGCTGCAGCGCATCCAGCACGCCGGCTACCGCGTGCCGACCCAGACCGTGACCCTGGAACTCAGCGGCCTGCACTGCGCGTCCTGCGTGGCGTCGATCGATGCGGTGCTGGCGAAGACCCCCGGCGTGCTCGCCGGCCACGCCAACCTGGTCTCGGCCAAGGCGCGGGTGGAGATCGTGCCTGGTGCGGTTGCGCCGGCGGAGCTGGTCGCACGGATCGAACGCGCCGGGTTCGGCGCGCGCGTCGCCCAGGCCATGGACCCGGCGCAGCTGGCCGAGCGCGAGCGCAGCGAGCGGCGCGCCTGGCGCCGCGAGCTGGGCCTGTTCGCCGCGGCGGTGCTGCTGACGCTGCCGTTCTGGGGGCAGATGCTCGGCATGCTGGATGGCGACGCCCTGCGCGGCGCGCATGCCGAGCCGCTGCCGCGCTGGCTGCAGTTGCTGCTGGCCACGCCGGTGCAGTGCTGGATCGGCGCCCGCTTCTACCGCGCCGGCTACCGCGCGCTGCGCAACGGCAGCGCCAACATGGATGTGCTGGTCGCGCTGGGCACCGGCATGGCCTATCTGTACAGCGCCGTGGTCACCGTGGCCGGCCTGCACGGCCAGCACGTGTACTTCGAGGCCAGCACCAGCGTCATCACCCTGGTGCTGCTCGGGCGTTTACTGGAGGCACGCGCCAAGCGCCGTACCACCGCGGCGGTGCGCGCGCTGCTCGACCTGGCGCCGACCACCGCGCGGGTCGAGCGCGACGGCGCCATCGTGGAGGTGGATGCGGCGGAACTGGCGGTCGGCGACGTGTTCGTGGTCGCCGCCGGCGAGCGCGTGCCGGTGGACGGCGAGGTGCTCGACGGCCACTCCAGCGTGGACGAGGCCATGCTCTCCGGCGAGGCCATGCCGGTGGCCAAGGCGCCGGGCAGCCGCCTGCATGCGGCCACGGTCAATCAGCTGGGCCTGCTGCGCGCACGCGCCACCGGGGTCGGCGCGGACACCCTGCTGGCGCAGATCGTGCGCATGGTCGATGCCGCGCAAGGCTCGCGCGCGCCGATCCAGCGCCTGGTCGACCGCATCGCCGCGGTGTTCGTGCCGGCGGTGCTGGGCATCGCCGCGCTCACCCTGGGCGCGACCTGGGCGCTGGGCGGCAGCTTCGCCGAGGCGCTGGTGCACGCGGTGGCGGTGCTGGTGATCGCCTGCCCGTGCGCGCTGGGCCTGGCCACGCCGACCGCGATCATGGTCGGCACCGGCGTCGGCGCGCGCGCCGGCATCCTGATCCGCGACGCCGAGGTGCTGGAACGCGCTCGTGCGCTGACCGCGCTGGTGGTCGACAAGACCGGCACCCTGACCCTGGGCCAGCCGCAGGTGACTGCGGTGCTGGTCGCCGACGCGGCCGAGACCGCGCCGCTGTTGCGCCTGGCCGCGGCGCTGGAGACCGGGTCGGCGCATCCGCTGGCGCGCGCCATCGTGCAGCGCGCCGCCGAGTTGGGCGTGCGCGCGGCCGTGCCGGCACCGTCGGCCGAGGCAGTGCAGACGCTGCCGGGGCAGGGCGTGCGCGGCCGCGTGGACGGGCGCGAGGTGGCGCTGGGCGCGCTGGCGTGGCTCGACGGCCTGGTCGCCGCGCCGGCCGACCCGGCGCTGCGCCGCCAGGCCGAGGCGGCACAGGCGCAGGGCCACAGCGTGGTCGGGGTGGCGGTGGACGGCACGGTGACCGGCTACATCGCCATCGCCGATCCGCTGCGCGAGGATGCCGCCGAGGCGGTGGCGTTACTGCAGGCGCGCGGCATCGCGGTGACCATGCTCAGCGGCGATAACCGC
Organism: Xanthomonas sp. D-109; assembly: GCF_017746095.1. Lineage (NCBI taxonomy): Bacteria > Pseudomonadati > Pseudomonadota > Gammaproteobacteria > Lysobacterales > Lysobacteraceae > Xanthomonas > Xanthomonas sp. D-109. Next base: position 132,866 of record NZ_JAGHWV010000014.1, on the reverse strand, counting down.
CACGCGGCGCAGGCGGTGGCCGTGCGGCTCGGCATCCAGCAGGTGCAGGCCGAGGTGCTGCCGCAGGACAAGGCCGCGCACGTGCGCCGGCTGCAGGCCGTGCCGGGCGCACACGTGGGCATGGTCGGCGACGGCATCAACGATGCCCCGGCGCTGGCCGCAGCCGATGTCAGTTTCGCCATCGGCAGCGGCTCGGACATCGCCATCGAGGCGGCCGACGTGGTGCTGATGCACGGCGACCTGGCCGGCGTCGCCGCCGCCATCGACCTGTCCGCGGCGACGGTGCGCAAGATCCGCCAGAACCTGTTCTTCGCCTTCGTCTTCAACGGCCTGGGCATCCCGCTGGCCGCGTTCGGTCTGCTCAACCCGGTGATCGCCGGCGCGGCGATGGCACTGAGTTCGGTCTCGGTGCTGGGCAACGCGCTGCTGCTGAATCGCTGGCGTCCGCAATGAGCGCGGATTCGATTTCCTGACCCTGGAGCCTGACATGCACCATCTCGATCTTCTGGTTCACGGCATGAGCTGCGGCGGCTGCAGCGCACGGCTGCAGCGGGTGCTCGACGCCTGCCCGGGCGTGGCCGCCAGCACGGTGCTGCTGGAAGGCGGGCGCGTCGGCATCGACTACGACCCCGCGCGCATCGACGTGGCCGCGCTGGAGCAGGCGATCGCCGACGCCGGCTTCAGCGTGGTCGCCGGCTGAGCGCCGCCCCGGCGCCGCGTCCTCCCGGGTGAACGCCGGCGTGGCGGCCGCTGCCGCGCATGGTCCGGGCGCGCGGCCGGGCGTGTATCGTGGGCGCGGTTTCTCCGCTCCCGCATCGTCATGACCCATCGCGCTTGGGTGGCCGCCGCCATCCAGAAGATCGAAGCCGACTTCAACCGCTCGGCCGATACCCACCTGATCCCGCTGGACCTGCCCGGTTTCCCCGGCATCGACCTGTACTTCAAGGACGAGTCCAGCCATCCCACCGGCAGCCTCAAGCACCGCCTGGCGCGCTCGCTGTTCCTGTACGCGCTGGCCAACGGCTGGCTGCGCGAGGGGCGCCCGGTGATCGAGGCCTCCAGCGGCTCCACCGCGGTGTCCGAGGCGTATTTCGCGCGCCTGCTGGGGCTGCCGTTCATCGCGGTGATCCCGGCTACCACCTCGCCGGAGAAGATCGCCGCGATCGAGTTCCAGGGCGGGCGCTGCCACCTGGTCGGGCGCGCCTGCGACCTGCACGCCGATTCGGTGCAGTTGGCGCGCGAGACCGGCGGCCACTTCATGGACCAGTTCCTGTACGCCGAGCGCGCCACCGACTGGCGCGCCAACAACAACATCGCCGAGTCGATCTTCCGGCAGATGCAGGAGGAGCCGCATCCGATCCCGGCGTGGATCGTGTGCAGCCCCGGCACCGGCGGCACCGCGGCCACGCTCGGCCGCTACGTGCGCTACCGGCGCCATCCCACCCGCATCCTGTGCGCCGATCCGGAAGTGTCGCTGTTCTTCGACGGCTACCGCGAGGCGCTGGCCGGGCGCGACTATGCCGGCCTGGAAAGCACCGGCGGCTCGCGCATCGAAGGCATCGGCCGGCCGCGGGTGGAGCCGAGTTTCATCCCCAGCTGTGTCGATGCGATGGTCAAGGTGCCCGACGCGCTGAGCCTGGCGGCGATGCGCTACGTCAGCGCGCGCCTGGGCCGGCGCGTGGGCGGCTCCACCGGCACCAACTTCGTCGGTGTGCTGCAGGCGGCCACGCGCATGCGCGAGCAGGGCCGCAGCGGCGCCATCGTCACCATCCTGTGCGACAGCGGCGAGCGCTACGTGCACAGCTACTACCGGCCGCAGTGGTACGCCGAGCAGGGCATCGACGTGGAGCAGGCCGATGCGCAGCTGGCCGCGGCGGTGGCCGGTGCCGGCCTGCCGCCGCTGCCTTGTGCCGCGCTGGACTGACCGCCATCTGTCGTTCATGGCCGGCCGCGCCGGTCCTTCCTCCGCTACCGAGAGTTCCGCGATGACCAATCCCCTGCTCGATTTTTCCGGCCTGCCGCGCTTCGATGCGATCCAGCCCGAGCACATCGGCCCGGCGATCGACACGCTGCTGGCGCAGGCCGAGGCCGCCGTGGCCGCCGCCGAGACGGTGGCGCCGGTGCGCTGGGACAGCTTCGTGGCGCCGCTGGACGATGCCACCGAGCGCCTGTGGCGGGCCTGGGGCCAGGTGGGCCACCTGCAGGCGGTGGTCAACACGCCTGCGCTGCGCGAGGCCTACAACGCCAACCTGCCCAAGGTGACGCGCTTCTCCAGCGCGCTCGGGCAGAACCTGGCGCTGTTCGCCCAGTACCGCACGCTGGCGCAATCGCCGGAGGCGGCCACGCTGACGCCGGCGCAGCGCAAGGTGCTGGACAACGCGCTGCGCGATTTCCGCCTGGGCGGCGCCGAACTGGGCGAGGCCGACAAGCAGCGCTTCGCCGCGATCCAGGAAGAGTTGTCGGCGCTGTCGGCCAAGTTCTCGCAGAACGTGCTCGACGCCACCGACGCGTGGTCGCTGCTGATCGACGACCCGGCGCGCCTGGCCGGCCTGCCCGAGGACAGCATCGCCGCCGCGCGCGCGGCGGCCGAACGCGACGGCCAGGAAGGCTGGAAGCTGACCCTGCAGATGCCGTGCTACCTGCCGGTGCAGATGTATGCCGAGGACCGCGCGCTGCGCGAGACGCTGTACCGCGCCAATGCGATCCGCGCCTCGGAGTTCGGCGATGCGGCGCTGGACAACAGCGCGGCGATCGGCCGCATCCTCGCCCTGCGCGGCGAACTGGCGGCCCTGCTCGGTTTCGCCAGCTACGCCGAGTATTCGCTGGCGACGAAGATGGCACAGGATCCGGCACAGGTGCTGGCGTTCCTGCACGACCTGGCCGCGCGCGCCAAGCCCTACGCGCAGCGCGATCGCGCCGAGCTGGAGCAGTTCGCGCGTGAGCACCTGGGCCTGGACACGCTGGAAGCCTGGGATCTGGCCTACGTCAGCGAAAGACTGAAGCAGGCGCGCTACAGCTTCTCCGAGCAGGAGGTGAAGCGCTACTTCACCGAGCCCAAGGTGCTGGAGGGCCTGTTCGGCCTGATCCACGACCTGTACGGCCTGCGGGTGGAGGCCGACAGTGCGCCGGTGTGGCATCCGGACGTGCGCTTCTTCCGCCTCAGCGACGCGCAGGGGCGCCTGGTCGGGCAGTTCTACCTGGATCTGTACGCACGCGAAGGCAAGCGCGGCGGCGCCTGGATGGACGACTGCCGCAACCGCCGCGAACGCGCCGACGGCGTGCAGACCCCGCTGGTGTACCTGGTGTGCAACTTCGGCCGCGGCAGCGACGGCAAGCCGGCCACCTTCACCCACAACGAGGTCACTACCCTGTTCCACGAGATGGGCCATGGACTGCACCAATTGCTGACCCAGGTCGGCGAACTGGGCGTGGCCGGCATCAACGGCGTGGAATGGGACGCGGTGGAACTGCCCAGCCAGTTCATGGAAAACTTCTGCTGGGAATGGCCGCGCCTGCAGGCGATGACAGCGCACGTGGACAGCGGCGAGCCGCTGCCGCGCGCGCTGTTCGACAAGATGCTGGCGGCGAAGAACTACCAGAGCGGCATGTTCACCGTGCGCCAGCTCGAGTTCGCGCTGTTCGACATGCAGCTGCACCACAGCTTCGATGCGCAGTCCGACAGCGTGCTGCAGTTGCTCGAGCGCGTACGCGACGCCGTGGCGGTGAACCGGCCGCCGGCCTGGAATCGCTTCCCGCACCAGTTCAACCACATCTTCGCCGGCGGCTATGCGGCCGGCTACTACAGCTACAAGTGGGCCGAGGTGCTCAGCGCCGACGCCTACGCGGCGTTCGAGGAAGCGCCGGACCAGTTGGCCGCCACCGGCGCACGTTTCCTGCGCGAAATCCTCTCGCGCGGCGGCAGCCGCCCGGCGCTGGAGAACTTCACCGCCTTCCGCGGCCGCGCGCCGGAGCTGGAGGCGCTGCTGCGGCACAGCGGCATGGCCGGATAAGCCGGGATTCGGGATGACCAGCCTGCGGCTGTTGAAAGCCGGGATTCGGGATGACTAGCCTGCGGCTGTTGAGAGCCGGGATTCGGGATTTTCCCGCGCAGGCGTAGTGGTTGCGATTGCACTGTGGGAGGGACTTCAGTCCCGACGGGCTTTCCCGGGAAAGCCCGTCGGGGCTGAAGCCCCTCCCACAAAAGCAGCTGCTTTTTATCGGCGTACTGGATCGCTTTGCAGCGGTTGTGCTCCGCGGACTACGCTGCCGTCCCGATTCCCGATTCCCGATTCCCGATTCCCGGCTTTCAACAGCCGCGGTCTGGTCATCCCGAATCCCCAATCCCGAATCCCGGCTCCTCCGTGCTAGAACAGGACGCAGCGGCACGGCGATCTTCGCCGCCGCGATCGCGGCGCAGGAAACCGCCGCACCGCACAAGGAGGACCGCATGAAGCGAGCAGGGTGGTGGACGCCGTTGTTGTTGAGCATGGCCGCGCCGGCGCTGGCGCAGGACGGCAGTGGCACGGTGCGCATCGGCGCCAGCCTGCGCGCCGGCCCGGCACCGGAGTATCCGCGCGTGGCCACGCCGGTCACCGACGACGCGCTGCGGGTGCATGGCTGCACCCGCGACTGGGCCTGGTGCGATGTCAGTTGGCGCGAGAAACGCGGCTGGTTGCCGGCCGGCGCGATCGATTTCAGCGCACAGGAACAGGGCATCGTACCCGGCGTGCCCACCGTCGGCTTTGCGCTGGATCGCTATTGGGACACGCACTATCGCGGTCAGCCGTGGGCGCGTGAACGCGCGCGCTATCGACCGCTGGAAAGCACAGCGGCCGCGGCCGGCCCGGCGCAGATTCCAGCCCCGTTGCAGCGCCAGTTGGCGCCGCAATGGCGGGCGCCGCCACCCGCGGCGTCTGCCTCCGAGGCCGTGAGCGCCACGCCGGCATGGACGCCGCCGGGCGAGCGGATGTACCAGATCCCGCCGCCGGACGCGCTCAATCCCCGCTACAACAAGGAACTGTCGAAGGAACTGCAACGGCAGGAAGACGACCGGCGCCAGCGCGAATCGATGGGACTGTCGCCCGTACCACCGCCTGCGTCCGCGCCCTCGGCATCGCCGGCGTGGCCGCCGTCGCCGGCGACGATCCAGTGGGTCGAGCGGCATCCGCCGAAGCCGACTTCGCCGCCGCCACCACCTCCACCGCCACCACCGCCACCACCGCCTCCGTCTCCGCCCTCAGCGCCACCGGCCAAGCCGGAACCGAACAAGGACGAGGCCGCCGGGCGCCACGACGTGAAGCAACTGGAACGCTGAGCCGCGCCACGGCGCCCTCAAAAGCGCCGTGCGGCCTGGGTCCGGTCAGGCCTTGGCGAACACCAGCGCCGCGTTGGTGCCGCCGAAGCCGAAGCTGTTGGACATCACCGTGCGCAAGTCCGCGTCGCGGCTTTCGCGCACGATCGGGAAGCCCTCGGCACGCGGATCCAGCGTGTCGATGTTGGCCGAGCCGGCGATGAAGCCGTCGCGCAGCATCAGCAGGCAGTAGATCGCCTCGTGCACGCTCGCTGCGCCCAGCGAATGCCCGGACAGCGCCTTGGTCGAGGACAGCGGCGGCACCGCATCGCCGAACACCGCGCGCACCGCATCCAGCTCGGTGACGTCGCCCAGCGGCGTCGAGGTGCCGTGGGTGTTGAGGTAGTCGATCGGCGCGTCCACGCCCTGCAGCGCCATGCGCATGCAGCGCACCGCGCCTTCGCCGGACGGGGCCACCATGTCGGCGCCATCGGAGGTCACGCCGTAGCCGACCAGTTCGGCATGGATGCGCGCGCCGCGCGCCACCGCACGCTCGTAGTCCTCCAGCACCAGCATGCCGCCGCCGCCAGCGATGACGAAGCCGTCGCGCGCGGCGTCGTAGGGCCGCGACGCCACCGCCGGCGTGTCGTTGAAGCCGGTGGACAGCGCGCCCATCGCGTCGAACATCAGGCTCATGGTCCAGTCGAGCTCTTCGCCGCCGCCGGCGAACATCACGTCCTGCTGGCCGTGGCGGATCAAGTCCGCCGCCGCGCCGATGCAGTGCGCCGAGGTCGCGCAGGCCGCCGACAGCGAGTAGCTCACGCCCTTGATCTTGAACGCGGTGGCCAGGCTGGCCGAGACCGCCGAACACATCGTGCGCGGCACCATGTACGGGCCGACCTTGCGCACGCCGCGGTTGCGCAGCAGGTCCGCCGCTTCCACCTGCCAGTGGCTGGAGCCGCCGCCGGAGCCGGCGATCAGGCCGATGCGCGGGTCGCTGATCGCCGCCTCGTCCAGGCCGGCATCGGCCAGCGCATCGCGCAGCGCCAGGTAGGCGTAGGCCGAGGCATCGCCCATGAAGCGCTTGAGCTTGCGGTCGATCGCCGCGTCCAGGTCCAGTTGCACATCGCCGCCGACCTGGCTGCGCAGGCCGGCTTCCACCGCCTGCGGGTTGTGGCGGATGCCGGACTGGCCTTCGCGCAAGGCGCGCGCCACGCTATCCAGATCGTTGCCCAGGCACGAGGTGATGCCCATCCCGGTAATGACCACGCGCCGCATCAGAACGCCTCCGTCGACGTGAACAGGCCCACGCGCATGTCCTTGGCGGTATAGATCTCGCGTCCGTCCACCGACATGCGGCCGTCGGCCACCGCCATCACCAGCTTGCGGTTGATCACCCGGCTGATGTCGATCTCGTACACCACCTGCTTGGCGCTGGGCAGCACCTGTCCGGTGAACTTCACTTCGCCCACGCCCAGCGCACGGCCGCGGCCGGGCGCGCCCAGCCAGGTCAGGAAGAAGCCGGTCAGTTGCCACATCGCATCCAGGCCCAGGCAGCCGGGCATCACCGGGTCGCCGATGAAATGGCAGCCGAAGAACCACAGGTCCGGGCGGATATCCAGCTCGGCGCGGATCACGCCCTTGCCGTGCGCGCCGCCGGTCTCGTCGATGGCGACGATGCGGTCGAACATCAGCATCGGATCGTTGGGCAGGCGCCCGGCGTTGGCGCCGAACAACTCGCCGCGTGCGCTGGCGAGCAATTGCTCGCGCGAATAGGAAGACAGACGACTCATGAGCGGAAGATTTCCAGGCGAGACAGTCGAGGCGCGCAAGAGTGCATGAGCCTTGCGCGTTCAATCAAACGTTTTATCCGTACGCACGCGTAGTGTCGGCAGCGGCGGTGGCGCACGCACTGCGCCGGATCAAGGCGCGCATTCTCAGTCCGTGCGCAGTGCCGGGCTTATCATGCGCGCACCGTTCGCAGGCGTAGGGTATGGGGTCGATGCGCAAGATCATTCACGTCGACATGGATGCGTTCTACGCGTCCGTGGAGCAGCGTGACGATCCGGCGCTGCGCGGCAAGCCGGTGGTGGTGGCCTGGCGCGGCATGCGCTCGGTGGTGTGCGCCGCCTCCTACGAGGCGCGCGTGTTCGGCGTGCGCTCGGCGATGCCGGCGCTGCGCGCCGAGCGGCTGTGCCCGGACGCGATCTTCGTGCCGCCGGATTTCGCCCGCTACAAGGCGGTGTCGCGGCAGGTGCGCGAGATCTTCCAGCGTCATACCGACCTGATCGAGCCGCTGTCGCTGGACGAGGCCTACCTGGACGTCACCGAGCCGAAGGGCGAATTGCGCACCGCCACCGAGATCGCCCAGACCATCCGCGCGCAGATCCGCGCCGAAACCGAACTGACCGCCTCGGCCGGGATCGCGCCGAACAAGTTCCTGGCCAAGATCGCCTCGGACTGGCGCAAGCCCGATGGCCAGTTCGTGATCCGCCCGCATCGCGTGGAAGCCTTCCTGACCCCGTTGCCGGTGAACAAGGTGCCTGGCGTGGGCAAGGTGATGGAAGGCAAGCTGGCGGAACTGGGCATCGCCACCGTGGGCGATCTGCGCGCGCGCAGCGAAGCGGAGCTGGAAGCGCGCTTCGGCAGCTTCGGCCTGCGCCTGTACCAGCGCGCGCGCGGCATCGACGAACGCCCGGTGGAGTCGGACCAGCCGGTGCAGTCGATCTCCTCCGAGGACACCTTCGCCGAAGACCTGGCGCTGGACGCGCTGGAGCCGGCGATCCGGCAACTGGCCGAGAAGACCTGGAACGCCACCCGCCGCACCGAACGCATCGCCCGCACCGTGGTGCTGAAGCTGAAGACCGCGCAGTTCCGCATCCTCACCCGCAGCTTCACCCCCGAGCAGCCGCCGGAGTCGCTGCAGACCTTGATCGACATCGCCCTGGCGCTGCGCGCGCGCGTGGACCTGCCCGCATCCACCCGCTACCGCCTGGTCGGCGTGGGCCTGTCCGGTTTCCACGAACCCGCACCTTCACAGGCGCAGGGGCGCCTGTTCGGTTGAGGTGGTCACGCGCGGAGGCTGTATGGTGTTCTGCCTGGTGCGTGGATTGAAGCGGGTTGTCGTCGTCGTTGAGGATGCCAAGTCGGCAGCCGCTCCCTCGCCGTGCGTGGATTGAACACCAAGGGATACGCGAGCGAACCGGGAACGTGGCCTTTGCCCATTCCGCGTCGGGACTGAAGTCCCTCCCACATGTGCGCGCAAGGATTGGAATACGGACTTCATCGTCTGGGCATGCTGATCGGCCTTGTCGCGACCGCATACCTTCCGTGCGCCACCTACAATGCATGCTTCCTCCCTTGTCCTGGCACGACATGACATTTCCCTATGCAGTGGCGGTGTTCGACCTCGACGGCACCCTGGTCGACAGCGGCGCCGACATCGCCGAGGCGCTGAACCGCACCCTGGCCGACTTCGGCCTGCCGCGCGTGCCGGAGCCGACCGTGCTCGGCTGGATCGGCGAGGGCGTGCGCAAGCTGGTCGAGGCCGCCTGGCGGCATGCCGGGGATGCCACGCCGCTCGATGCGGTGATGCCGACCTTCATGCGCCACTACGCCGAGTGCCTGTTGCGCAGTCCGCGCTTGTATCCCGGCGCGGCCGAGGCCTTGGCGCAACTGCATGCCGATGGCGTGACGCTGGCGCTGTGCACCAACAAGCCGGCGGCGATGGTGCCGCCGCTGCTGCGCCATCTGGGTGTGGCCGATGTGTTCTCTGCCGTGCTGGGCGGCGACAGCCTGCCCGAGCGCAAGCCCAGCCCGGCGCCGTTGCTGCACCTGGCGCAGCAGTTCGCGCAGCCACCTGCGTGCTGCCTGATGGTCGGCGATTCGGGGACCGACCTGCAGGCCGGGCACGCCGCCGGCATGCCGGTGGCGCTGGTGCGCTACGGCTATCCGCGCGACCTGGATCTGGCCACGGCCGACGTGGTGCTGCTGATGGACGATCTGCGCGAGCTGCTGCAGTTGCGCTGAGGCGATGGCGGCGCAGCGCCCCGGTGCAGCGCGAAGATCCCTGTTGTGTCGTAGGAGCGGCTTCAGCCGCGACGGGCTTTATCGGGAAAGCCCATCGCGGCTGAAGCCGCTCCTACGAAAAGCGCGTGTTGTATCCGTGCCGTTGCCCCGCGCCACGCCCGCTGGCGCAGCGCGGGGTGCCGACTCAGCGCACCGCCGGCGCGTAGCGCAGGGTCAGCGCGTATTCGCGGCCCGGCTGGTTGTACCAGTTCACCGTCTGGTAGTCGCGATCGAACACGTTGCTGGCCTTGGCCTGCAGCGTCCAGTCCGGGGTGAACGCGTATTCCGCGCGCAGGTCGACGGTGCCGTAGCCGGCCAGGCGCACGCGGTTGGCCGCGTCGTCGAAGCGGTGGCCGCTGCCGAACACGGTGACGCCGAGCTTGACCGGGCCGATGCCGCGGTCCACGTCCAGGCGCGCAGTGTTCTGCGCGCGGCGCGCCAGCCAGTTGTCGCGGTTGTCGCCGTCGCTGCGGTTGCGCGGGTCGGTGTGGCTCAGCTGCGCCGACAGTTCCCAGCCGGCCAGCAGCGCATAGCCGGTCAGTTCGGCGCCGCGGATGCGCGCTTCGTCCACGTTCACCGGCAGGAAGCTGATCGCGTCGTAGGAGATCAGGTCCTTGACCCGGGTCTCGTAGGCGTTGAAGGTCCAGTTCCAGCTGTCGGCATACTGCGCAATGCCGAGGTTGCCGCTCTTGGAGCGCTCCGGCTTCAACGCCGGGTTGCCGGCGAACGGGTAGTACAGGTCGTTGAAGGTCGGCGCCTTGAAGCCGGTGCCGACGCTGGCGGTGAGCTTGAGGCCATGCGCCAGTGCCAGGCCCCAGCCGAGGCTGCCGGTGGTGTGCTCGCCGAACTGTTCGTTGTCGTCGCTGCGCACGCTGGCCTGCACCTGCTGCGCGCCGAAGCGGCCCTGGTACTCGGCGAACACGCCGGTGTTGTCGCGGCTGTCGACGTCGAAGGCGGTGGTGCTGGTGACGTGCTCGCGCTGCCAGTCGCTGCCGACGCTGAGCAGATGGCCTTCGGCCAGGCTGATGTCGCCCTGCAGCGCGGCGGTGTCGCGGCGGCTGTCGAAGGTGCTGATGAAGCTGCGGGTGCGTGCGCCCGGCGCACGGTAGTAGCTGTCGGCGTCGTCGACGTTGCGGCCCAACTGCGCGGCCAGGTGCAGGCGATCGGAGGGCGTCCAGTCGAGCTTGCCGCTGAACACCTGCTGGGTGTTGTCGGCCTCGTTGCCGGCGAACAGCGCATCGCCGTCGTATTCGTTGCGGCTGTCGATGTTCAGCGCCTGGCCTTCGATGCGCAGCGTGTCGGTCAGCGCGTAGCCGCCGCGCGCGCTCAGCGAGACGTTGCGGTAGCCGTCGCGGTCGGGCTGGTCGACGAAGCAGCCGGCGAACAGCGTGGCCGAGCCGTTGCAGGCATTGATGCCGTCGGTCTTCTGGTAGCCGCCCTGCACGGCCAGCCAGCCGCGTTCGCCGCGGTTGCTGAAGCCGGCGCCGGCCTCGCGCAGGCCATGGCTGCCGCCGCCCAGGCTCAGGTTCTGCTGGAAGCCCTGGCCACCGCGGCGGGTGAAGATCTGGATGACGCCGCCGATCGCGTCGGAGCCGTACAGGCTCGACCGCGGCCCGCGCACGATCTCGATGCGCTCGATCTGGCTCAGCGGCAGGTCCTGGAACGCGGCCAGGCCGGCGCTGGCCGAGCCGATGCGCACGCCGTCCACCAGCACCAGCACGTGGTCCGATTCGCTGCCGCGCAGGTTCAGCGTGGTCAGCTTGCCCAGGCCGCCCTGGTTGGAGACGCCGATGCCGGCGCGGCCCTGCAGCAGTTGCGCCAGCGACGTGGCCTGGCTGCGCTCGATCTCGGCGCGGTCGATGACCTGCGCCGGCACCACGCTGTCCTCCACGGAAATCTGGGTGCGGGTGGCGGTGACCAGGACCTGATCGAGGTCGGTGGCGGCGTCGGCGGCGTGGGCCAGCGCGGGCAGGGACAGGGCGGACGCGATCGCGACCGAAAGCAGGCGGGACGACATGGGTGGCAACTCCGGCGCGCGGCTGCGCGCTGTGACGGCAAAGGAGTCGCGAACGGAAGGTGCAAGCGGACGGCGCAGGACACGGCGCGGCACGCCGCGACGCCCTCCGCATCGCAACCAGTGAACTGCAAGGCCGGTCTCCGGGCTTGCGATCGGGGAGGCGGACCTCCCGGCTGCGACGCCTTCCCATGCCCAGGGCACAGTGGCGCAGGTCGTCAGCGCGGATCGCTTACCGTTGCGGGGGCAGCGCCGGCCTTGTCGCAAGACGCACCGGCTTCCCGTTTCAACCCGCTGGCCGGAGCCGGCGGGTCACCTTGAAGCGGCGCGATTGTACGCGATCGCCGCTGCCCGCGCGGCTCAGTCGGCGTGGGCGCCGTGGCCGTCGTCGTCGCCGTGGTTGTCGCCCACCGGCGTGTCGTGCAGGTCCGGCGCATAGGCGCCGTCGGCGTCATCGTCGCCGCGCGGGTCGTCGCGGTCGAAATGGGTAGTCGCCACGGGCCCTGCGACCTGCGCGCCGCGCTGCGCCGGCAGCGCCGCCGTCGCGGTCTCCAGTTCGCCCAGCAATTGCGCGCGCCGCGCTTCGGACAGTTCCTGCCAGTGGCAGCCGCTGAGCGCGCCTTCCAGCGAGTACAGCAGGTTGAGGCTGGGCTTGAAGCCGGCGCGCTTGACCTTGACGAAGGCGCCGACCGCGCCGGCCGCCTCCAGGTCCTGCTGTGTGCGCACGCCGACCTGGCGCAGCCAGGCCGCGCTCTTGGGGCCGATGTTGCGCAGCTTGGTGGTGCTCATCGCAGGCTGTCGACGAAGACCTGGGCGATCGCTTCCAGGCCGCGCTGGTCGTCGGCGTCGAAGCGGGCCAGGTCGGGGCTGTCCAGGTCGAACACGCCGACCAGCGCGCTGTCGCGCAGCAGCGGCACCACCAGTTCCGAGCGCGAGGCCGCATCGCAGGCGATGTGCCCGGGGAAGGCCTCCACGTCGTCGATGCGCTGGGTCTGGCCGCTGCTGGCGGCCGCGCCGCACACGCCCTTGTGCAGCGGAATACGCACGCAGGCCGGCAGGCCCTGGAACGGCCCGACCACCAGTTCCTTGCCGTCGTAGAGATAGAAACCGACCCAGTTCAGCCGCGGCAGCGCGTGATACACCAGCGCCGCCAGGTTGGCGGCATTGGCGATGCGGTCGGGCTCCCCGGCGACCAGGGCGCGGGCCTGGTCGAGCAACTGGGCGTACTGTTCCGGCTTGCTGCCGGTGAGCGAGGACGAGGCGAACATCGCCCGAGTCTAGCAGCGCGCTGGGTCCGCCGGCACCGCGGCGGCTGACGCGCGCGGCGCGCCCGGCTATCCTGCGCGCCGCCGCGCGTCCCGCCGGCCAACCGACAGGGTTTCGCTCGCATGGCTGTTCCCGCCTTCTACGTCACCGGCACCGATACCGGCATCGGCAAGACCATCGCCAGCACCGCGCTGCTGCATGCCCTGCGCGCGCGCGGCCAGCGCGCGGTGGGCATGAAGCCGGTGGCCAGCGGCTGCACCCGCGAGGCCGAGGGCTGGCGCAACGAGGACGCACTGGCGCTGCAGGAGGCCAGCGCGCCGCGCCCGCGCTATGACGATCTCAATCCGTACGCGCTGCCGTTGCCGCTGGCGCCGGAACTGGCTGCCGCCGATGCCGGCGTGCAGTTGGAGCTGGCGCCGATCGCGGCCGCGTTCGACCGCCTGCGCGCGCAGGCCGACGTGGTGGTGGTGGAAGGCGTGGGTGGCTGGGCGGCGCCGCTGTCGGCGACGCTGGACCAGGCCGATCTGGCGCGCGCGCTGCGGCTGCCGGTGGTGCTGGTGGTCGGCCTGCGCCTGGGCTGCCTCAACCACGCGCGGCTCAGCGCCGCGGCGATCGCCGCCGACGGCCTGCAGTGCATCGGCTGGATCGGCAACGAGATCGACCCGGCGATGGAGCGCATCGACGACAACATGGCGATGCTGCGCGCGCGCCTGCCGATGCCGTGCTGGGGGCGGTTGCCATACCGGCCGCAACCGCAGGCCGAGCAGTTGGCGGCCCAATTGCAGCCCTGGGCGGGCATGTCGCCGGGCTGATCGACTGCCGGGCGGGTGTGTGGGAGGGATTTCAGTCCCGACGCCGCACCAACGAAGCGCCGGTGCTGCAGCCCAAAAAGAAAATCAGGGATGCCGAAGCGCAGGGATCAACCAATCCCGAATCCCCACTCCCAAATCCCACCCAGAAAAAAAGGCCCGGTAGAGGGAGGGATCTACCGGGCCTGGGGGTTGCACGGGGGGAGGGACCCATGCAGACCGAGGGTGCGTCGGGCGGCGGACCGCAGCGACGTCGAATCGGGTGTTACTTCGTGGCGGGCTTGGCCTTGGGCGCGGCCTGTTCGGTCGCCGCCTCGAACTGGTGCTTGGCGAGCTGGCCGATGGCCTCGGAGGTCTTCAGGCCCAGGCCGAACACTTCCTGGTTGGCCGTGGCCAGCCGCTCGAAGTTGTCGCGGGCGATCTGCAGGCCCTTCGGCCACAGCGCCTGCACGGTGCCCAGGTCGCGCGCCTCGGTCAGTTCGCCGAGGAAGCCGGTGGTGGCCGACACGTTCTTCTCGAAGGTCTTCAACTGCACGCCGAACACGCTCTCGGCGCTCTCCAGCGCCAGGCGGTTGGCACGCGCCGCCGCAGCGGCGAACTGCTGGGTGTAGCTGCTGAACTGGTCGTTGAATTGAGCGGACATCATGCAACTCCGTTGGAATGCCGACTGCTGTTGCAGTGCAACATACGCCCATTCTGCTGCGATGCAACAAAATTTTCTGAAGCCGCTCAGGATCCGTTCAAATTGCTTTTAAGATCAATTGCTTGGCGCAATTCTGCCGGCCCTTGCCGATCGCCTCCGCGCCTCCGGCGGGCGCCAACTGCGCGCGACGACGAGGAACAGGCAAGCCGGCACGGAGGCTCTCGGTCGTCGCAGTGCCGCTCTTACGATTCCCGAATCCCCATTCCCCATTCCCCATTCCCGGCCTTCTTCAACCCGGCCCGCGATACCGGCACCCAGAAGTGCAGGTCTCATGCACCACCACTTCGCTCAGCAGCGGCAGCGCCGGCTTGAGCCGCTCCCAGATCCACATCGCCAGGCGTTCGCTGGTCGGGTTGTCCAGCCCGTCGATGTCGTTGAGGTAGTGGTGGTCGAGCTGGTCGTAGAGCGGGCGGAACGCCGCCTTGATATCGCCGAAATCCATTACCCAGCCGCTCTCGGCGCCGGGTTCGCCGCTGACGTGCAGCTCGATGCGGAACGAGTGCCCGTGCAGGCGCGCGCACTTGTGGCCGGGCGGCACGTTGGGCAGGCGGTGCGCGGCTTCGAGGGTGAAGACTTTGAAGATATCCATGGGCGGCATTGTACGGTCAGGGGTGGAGCGGCATGGCGCGGTGCGGGGCGCGCGGAACGGACGACGTGGCGTGCTGCAGGGCCGGCGGCAGGCACGCGACGTCCGGGTGCAGCGGACAAAAAAGGCCGCCCCGAAGGGCGGCCTGGATGCGTGCGGAGCGCGCGGCCGCGGATGGCTCAGCGCGGCGCGGCAGGACGGTTGCCGCCGTTGCCGTGGCGGCGACCCTGGCCCTGGCCCTGGCGGCGGGCGCCGTCGGCGTGGTTGCCGCCGGGCTTCTTGCTGCCGGCGTGCGCGTGCGCGTGCGCCGGCGCATCGCCGTGCCCGCGGCGGGCGTGGCTGCCGCGGCGCGGCGGGCGCTGGCCGCCCGGACGCTCGTCCGGCGGGTTGTTGTTGCCCCAGCGGATCGGCGTGACCGGCTCGAAGCCGGGCACGTCGCGGATATCCATCTCGCGCTTGAGCATGCGCGCGATCGCGCGCAGCAGCTTGGCCTCGTCCTGCGCCACCAGCGAGATCGCCTCGCCGGTCGAACCGTTGCGGCCGGTGCGGCCGATGCGGTGCACGTAGTCCTCGGCGACCATCGGCAGGTCGTAGTTGATGACCTTGGGCAACTGGTCGATATCGATGCCGCGCGCGGCGATGTCGGTGGCCACCAGCACGGTGATGCGGCCGGCCTTGAAGTCGCTCAACGCGCGCAGGCGCTGGCCCTGGCTCTTGTTGCCATGGATCGCCGCGGTCTTCAGGCCGGACTTGTCCAGGAAGGTGGTCAGCTTGTCGGCGCCGTGCTTGGTGCGGGCGAACACCAGGGTCTGCTTGCGCGAGTCGGCGGCCAGCAGGTGCAGCAGCAGTTCGCGCTTGCGCGCGCCATCCACCGGATGCACGCGGTGGGTGATGGTGTCGGCCACGGTGTTGCTCGGGGTGGCCTGGATTTCCTGCGGGTCGTGCATGAACTCGCGGGCCAGCTGCTTGATGCCTTCCTCGAAGGTGGCCGAGAACAGCAGGGTCTGCCGGTTCTGCTTGGGCAGCTTGGCGAGGATGCGCTTGATCGACGGCAGGAAGCCCATGTCGAGCATGCGGTCGGCTTCGTCCAGCACCAGGATCTCGATGCCCGACAGGTCCACGCTGCGACGCTCGAGGTGATCGAGCAGGCGGCCCGGGCAGGCGATCAGCAGGTCCACGCCACGGCGCAGCGCGTCGAGCTGGTTGCCCATGCCCACGCCGCCGTAGATGGTGGTGCTGGGAATGCGCAGGTACTTGCTGTAGCCGCGCAGGCTGTCGTGGACCTGGGTGGCCAGTTCGCGGGTCGGGGTCAGGATCAGCGCGCGCGGCTTGCGCGGGCCGGGGCCCACCGGCTGCGGCGAGGTGCCCAGGTGCTGCAGCAGCGGCAGGCCGAACGCGGCGGTCTTGCCGGTGCCGGTCTGCGCGCCGGCCATCAGGTCATGGCCTTCCAGGGCGACGGGAATGGCCTGCGCCTGGATCGGGGTGGGGGTTTCGTAGCCCTGCTCGGCCAACGCGCGCAGCAGGAAGGGCGCAAGGCCCAGGGATTCGAACGACATGAGAATGCTCCGGATAACGCGCCGACGCCTGGACGAACCCAGCGCGCAGGCGCAAGTAGGTGAGGCTCGGAGCGTTCCCGTGAACCGCGCTGCGAGAGGGTGGATCAACCCGCAGCGCAAGGCTGGGGTTCGTCGGCACCACGAAAGGCGTCGGGCGGGGCGGGCGAGTCGGATCATTGCGATCCTGGCCTCGCCGGCGGTCCCTGAGGGAAACGGACGGCCGCATGCAGACCGGCGCAGTGTACCTGAATTGGCGCGCTGCACAAAATGCGTGTCCGTTTCAGTTGAAACCAAGCCGCCGTCTGGCCGTACAATCGCCGGCTCAGCCCCCAGCACTGGACGGACATGAAGCTAGGTTCCCTGAAGGAAGGCGGTCGCGACGGCACCCTGATCGTCGTGTCCCGCGATCTGACCCGCGCGGTGCGCGCGACCGGCATCGCGCCGACCCTGCAGCGCGCGCTGGAGGACTGGAGCAACCTCGCCCCGCGCCTGAACGCCCTGTCCGAGTCGCTCAACGACGGCAGCGCCGACGGCCAGTTCGACCTGGACATGGCGGCCCTGGCTGCACCGCTGCCGCGCGCCTACGAATTCCTCGACGGCAGCGCCTACCTGCCGCACGTGGAGCGCGTGCGCCGCGCGCGCGGCGCCGAGGTGCCGGAGAGCTTCTACACCGACCCGCTGATGTACCAGGCGGTCAGCGCCGGCTTCTACGGCCCGCGCGATGCGGTCAAGGTGGTCAGCGAGGACTACGGCATCGACCTGGAGGCCGAGATCGTGGTGGTCACCGACGACGTGCCGATGGCGGTGACGCCGGCGCAGGCCGCCGCGCACATCCAGCTCATCGGCCTGGTCAACGACGTGTCGCTGCGCAACCTGATTCCGCCGGAACTGGCCAAGGGCTTCGGCTTCGTGCAGTCCAAGCCGCGTTCGGCGCTGTCGCCGGTGTTCGTCACCCCCGACGAGCTGGGCGAGGCCTGGCAGGGCAACAAGGTGCACCTGCCGCTGCTGACCCATATCAACGGCGCCTGGTTCGGCGCGCCGGAAGCGGGCGAGGACATGCAGTTCGATTTCGCGCAGCTGGTCGCGCACGCGGCCAAGACCCGGCCGTTGGCGGCGGGCGCGGTGATCGGTTCGGGCACCATCGCCAACCAGGACACCGCGCGCGGCGCCTCCTGCTTCGCCGAGCAGCGCACCGTGGAAACCCTGCGCGACGGCAAGCCGAGCACGCCGTACATGTCCTTCGGCGACGTGGTGCGGATCGAAATGCTGGACCGTGACGGAGTGAGCATCTTCGGCGCGATCGAGCAGCGCATCGAGCAGGCGCCGCTGCCCTGACCCGGCCGGCGGCGGTGCCGGGGCGACCGGCGGCGCCGCAGCCCAGGTGTCCACCGGTATCGTTGTCGATTGCGCAGACGGAGGCGGGCATGGACGAGGCACTGCAGCTCTACACCTACTGGCGCTCCAGCGCCGCGTACCGCGTGCGCATCGGGCTGGAGTTGAAGGGGCTGTCCTACCAGTCGCTGCCGGTGCACCTGGTGCGCGACGGCGGGCAGCAGCACTCGCCGGAATATGCGCGGCTGAACCCGCAGGAACTGGTGCCGACCCTGTGCCACGACGGCCAGCCGATCCGTCAGTCGCTGGCGATCCTGGAGTACCTGGACGAGCGCTGGCCGGAGCCGCCGCTGCTGCCGGACGCGCCGATCGACCGCGCCCGCGTGCGCGGCCTGGCGCAACTGATCGCCTGCGACATCCACCCGCTCAACAACCTGCGCGTGGCGCAGTTCTTCGAGAGCGCCTGGAACGTGCCGCAGCCCGAGCGCGAGGAGTGGATGCGGCACTGGATGCAGGTCGGCTTCGACGCGCTGGAGCAGTTGCTGGCCGAGTCGCCGGATACCGGCAGTTTCTGCCACGGCGAGCAGCCGGGCCTGGCCGATTGCTGCCTGATCCCGCAGCTGTACAACGCGCGCCGTTTCGGCGTGGACCTGCAGGTCTACCCCACCCTGGAGCGGATCGAACGCGCCTGCCTGGCCCTGCCGGCCTTCGACGCGGCACGCCCGGAACACCAGCCGGACGCACAGTGAAATTCGCCGTGTCGTAGGAGCGGCTTCAGCCGCGACCGGTCTGCCGATATACGCGAGCGAACGCCCGGTCGCGGCTGAAGCCGCTCCTGCGAAGTCGCTCCCACAGGCGCTTGCGGCGAACTCGCTGGGTGCACTGTGGGAGGGACTTCAGTCCCGACGCGCAGATGCGTGGAAGTGGCGTTTGCCCCGCAAAGGCGGCCCCGCGGGACCGCCGACGGACCCCGGTCCGCCGTTGCCGCCGTCGCTGCGGGACTGGCGCGACCAGGCATCTGCGAACGCCCGGTCGCGGCTGAAGCCGCTCTTACGTAGCTATTCCTGCATAGGCGCCGCATTGCTTGCGGCGATGCGCTCAGACGAAGCCGTGGGTGATGCGCGGCGCGGCGCTGGGGCCGCTGTCGTAGTCGGCGTAGGGGTCGTGTTCGCCGCTGCCGCCTTCGGACAGGCGGAACTTCAGGGCCAGGCCGTCGCGCGAGTCGGCCGCGCGCAGCGCTTCCTCCTGCTCGATCTGGCCCTGCTTGACCATGCGGAACAGGCACTGGTCGAAGGTCTCCATGCCGTCCTCCAGCGACTCCTCCATCGCCTGCTTGATCTCGTGGACCTGGCCGCGGCGCAGCAGGTCGCGGATCATCGGCGTGTTCAGCAGCACTTCCGAGGCCGGCCGGCGGCGGCCGGTGTTGTCCTTGACCAGGCGCTGCGAGATCACCGCGCGCAGGTTCAGCGACAGGTTCATCAGCACGTTCTTGTGCGCGCTCTCGGGGAAGAAGTTGAGGATGCGCTCGATGGTCTGGTCGGCGTTGTTGGAGTGCAGGGTGGCCAGGCACAGGTGCCCGGTCTCGGCGAAGGCGATGGCGGCCTCCATGGTCTCCGCGTCCAGGATCTCGCCGATCAGGATTACGTCCGGCGCCTCGCGCATCGCGTTCTTCAGCGCGTTGTGGAAGGCGTGGGTGTCCAGGCCCACCTCGCGCTGGTTGACGATGGACAGCTTGTGCTTGTGCAGGTATTCGATCGGATCCTCGATGGTGAGGATGTGCCCGGTGGTGGTGCTGTTGCGGTAGTCGATCATCGACGCCAGCGAGGTGGACTTGCCCGAGCCGGTCGAGCCGACCACCAGGACCAGCCCGCGCGGGGTCATGATCACGTCCTTGAGCACCTGCGGCAGGTGCAGCTCCTCGATGCTGGGGATCTTGCTGCGGATCGCGCGGATCACCATGCCGACCTCGCCGCGCTGCTTGAACACGTTGACGCGGAAGCGCCCGGCGTCCTGCAGGGCGATGGCCATGTTCAATTCCAGCTCCCGCTCGAACTGCGGCACCTGGCCCTCGTCCATCAGCGAGTAGGCAATCTTCTTGACCATGCCCGGCGGCAGGCCGGTGGCGCCGAGCGGGTACAGCTTGCCTTCGATCTTGATATAGACCGGTGCTCCTGTGGTCAGGAACATGTCCGAGGCGTTCTTTTCGGTCATCAGCTTCAGGAAATAGCCGATATCCATGCGCAATGGTTCCCCAACAATCCGCAATCGCCCGTTGCAAGCGCGCCACAGGCTTCCGACAATGGCCGTGATCGACGTCTCCGTCCACGGCCCCCCTAGATGAAAACTAGCTTCGCACACTTCCGTTGTCAGCAGTATGTGATGGCCTGCGCATTGGCGTTGTTCGCCGCGCCGGCCGCGTTCGCCCAGGTGGCCTCGCCGGAGTTGCTGGCCGCGCAGCAGGCGGTGCAGCGTGCGATCCAGGCCGATGCCGACCAGTACGCGCCGGACCTGCTGGCCAGCGCCCGCCAGGGCCTGGAGCAGGCGCAGCAGGCCGAACTCGACCGCCGCCAGCGCAAGACCGCGCCGCAGCTGGCGCTGCGCGTGGCCGCCGATGCCGACCTGGCGCGCGCGCGCAGCGAGGAGGCGGTGGCCAATGCGCAACTGAAGCAGCGCCAGGCCGAGGTGGCCCAGCTGCAACAGACCCTGGGCACCGGGGAGGGCCGTCCATGAGCCGCGCCCTGCACGGAATGCGCCGCCTGGCGCTGCTAGCGTTGCTGCTGGCGCCGCTGGGCGCGATGGCCGCCGACGACCCGGAACTGGCCGTGCTCAACCAGCGCCTGGTGGCGCTGCAGGCCGATCCGCTGAACGCCGATGTCGCCGCCTACGAGCGCCTGCAGGCGCAGCAGGCGGTGGCCAACTTCGCCAACGCCAAGCGCAAGGAGCGCGACGAGGCGCGCTACCTGGCCGAGCGCCGGGTCGAGATCGCCGAGACCATGGCCCGCGCCGAAATCGCCCGCCGCCAGGTCGACCAGTTGGAAAAGACCCGCAGCGACCTGCTGATCGAGGCCAGTCGCCGCGAGGCCGCGCGGGCCCGCCAGGAAGCCGAGCGCCTGCGCGTGCAGGCGCAGATCCAGGCCGAGGAGGCCGAGAACCTGCGCCAGGCCGCCGAGGCCGAACAGGCCGCGCGCGCGGATGCCGATGCGGCCCTGGCCAGCGTGGCCGGACAGCAGACCGCCAAGCTCAGCGCCGCGCAGCAGAAGTCGGCCAAGCTGGCACGCGAGGAGGCCGAACTGGTCGCCGGCACCAAGCTGCCGGCCTCGCGCTTCGACACCCGCGGGGAGGTCTTCACCTTCTCCGGCGCGGCCTTCGGCGCCGGCAAGTCGGCGCTGTCGGGCGACGCCACGAACCAGGCCAAGGCCCTGTCGCAATACCTGCAGATCAGCAAGGGCAAGGTGCGGATCGAGGCCTACGACACCGACGCCGGCGTGGCCCAGAAGCGTGCCGATGCCTTGCGCGCGGCGCTGGTCAGCGGCGGCGTGCCCGCCAATCGGATGCAGGCGGTCGGCAAGAAGGGGGCGTCGACCAAGGCCCGCTCGGCCGAAGTTGTGATCGCGCCCTAAGTGCGTCGTGCCCTGCGCCAGGCGTTTAACGGGGTTTTTCCCTGGGCCTGAGCGCCGAGCAACTGAATGCGGCAAAGCGGGCCTGCTTCTCTTGTTCGCGGCGGTGGGGAAGCGTAGGGTCGGTAGTCCAGGTGGCACTCCCGCCGCCTGGTGCCAACGGAGGAGTTCGAGCCGATGACGCAGTGGCGCACACCGCAGTCCGACGTCGCAGGAACCGTGGTTCCAGGCGTTGTGGCGGTGCAGCCGGCGGCTCGCGCGCTTCCGCTCCCAGGCAACGCCCCGTGCCGCAGCGGCCGGGGCGTTCTTGTTTCCAGCTGAAGGAGGCTATTCCTATGTTCGAAGGGCAACCGCAGACCGAAATCGACGCGTTGATCAAGTCCGATCCGGAGTTCAAGCAGCTCTACCAGCGCCACAAGACCTTGGACAAGAAGTGCATGGACGCCGAGCTCGGCGTGCTGCCGATCGACGATGTCACCCTGGCGCAGATGAAGCGCGAAAAGCTCGCCGCCAAGGAAAAGCTGCTGCGCCTTTACGAGCAGAAGCCGCACTGACCGTACTATTGCCCCCTTGTCGCGGGCGGTGGCTGGCCTCCTCGTCGGCTTGCCACCGTCCGCGTCATCCCCCTGCCGAAGGCCGCGCTCGCGGCTTTTTTCGTCGCTGCCGCGCGCATTCTCTGACTTTCCCTCCCCGAGCGCGGATAATGCCCGGTCCAGCCGCTGCCGCGGCGCGACGCATTCGGACCCGATGGCCATTCATTCCTCCGTCCTCGACCTGATCGGCGACACCCCTATCGTCAAGGCCAGCAAGCTCGACACCGGGGTGTGCGAGCTGTACCTGAAGCTGGAAAGCGCCAATCCCGGCGGCTCGATCAAGGACCGCATCGGCCTGTCGATGATCGAGGCGGCCGAGCGCCGCGGCGACCTCAAGCCCGGTGCGGTGCTGGTCGAGGGCACCGCCGGCAACACCGGCATCGGCCTGGCCCTGGTCGCCCAGCAGAAGGGCTACAAGCTGATCCTGGTGGTCCCGGACAAGATGAGCCGGGAGAAGATCTTCAACCTCAAGGCGATGGGCGCCGAGGTGGTGCTGACCCGCTCCGACGTGGCAAAGGGCCACCCCGAGTACTACCAGGACCTGGCCGCGCGCATCGCCGCCGAGACCCCGGGGGCCTACTTCATCAACCAGTTCGGCAACCCCGACAACCCGGCCGCGCACGAGTTCGGCACCGGCCCGGAGATCCTGCGGCAGATGGACGGCCGGCTGGACGCGATCGTGTTCGGCTGCGGCAGCTCCGGCACCATGACCGGCCTGTCGCGCGCCTTCGCCGCCGCCTCGCCGCACACCGAACTGGTGCTGGCCGACCCGGTCGGCTCGATCCTGACCGAGTACATCGAGCAGGGCACGGTCAGCGAGAAGTCCGGCAGCTGGCTGGTGGAGGGCATCGGCGAGGACTTCCTGCCGGCGATCTCCGATTTCAGCCGGGTCAAGAAGGCCTATTCGATCAGCGATGCCGAGAGCTTCCACACCGCACGCGAACTGCTGGCCAAGGAGGGCATCCTCGGCGGCTCCTCCACCGGCACCCTGCTGGCCGCGGCGCTGAAGTACTGCCGCGCGCAGACCGAGCCCAAGCGGGTGCTGGTGTTCGTCTGCGACACCGGCAACAAGTACCTGTCGAAGATGTACAACGACTACTGGATGCTGGACAACGGCTTCCTGGAGCGCCCGCAGCACGGCGACCTGCGCGACCTGATCCTGCGCCCGTACAGCCAGCGCGACACCGTGGTGGTCGGCCCCAAGGACCTGCTGACCACCGCCTACCAGCGCATGAAGCTGTACGACGTGTCGCAGCTGCCGGTGATGGAAGGCGATCAACTGGTCGGCATCGTCGACGAAAGCGACGTCTTGTTGCACGTATATGGCGATGAAGCGCGGTTCCGCGACCCCGTGGCCACGGCGATGGTCAGCAAGCTCGACCGGCTCGACGTCAAATCGCCGATCGAGGCCCTGCTGCCGGTGTTCGACCGCGGCCAGGTCGCCATCGTGATGAACGAGGGCGCCTTCCTCGGCCTGATCACCCGGATCGACCTGCTCAACTACCTGCGCCGCCGGGTGCAGTAATCCCTGCGGTCTGAACGGCCCCGGCTGCATGGGGCCGTTCAGACCGCGCTGCTAGAATCACGCCCCTTTTCCGGTAACCCCACATGACGGACAACACGTCGAACCCCCATGGCGACGGCTCCGCGCTGGCGCTGGCGACCCTGGCCATCCATGGCGGACAGCACCCGGACCCGTCCACCGGCGCGGTGATGCCGCCGATCTACGCGACCTCCACCTACGCCCAGTCCAGCCCCGGCGAGCACCAGGGCTTCGAGTACTCGCGCACCCACAACCCGACCCGCTTCGCCTACGAGCGCTGCGTGGCGGCCCTGGAGGGCGGCAGCCGCGGCTTCGCCTTCGCCTCCGGCATGGCCGCCACCGCCACGGTGATCGAGCTGCTGGACAGCGGCAGCCACGTGATCGCCATGGACGACCTGTACGGCGGCAGCTACCGGCTGTTCGAGCGCGTGCGCAAGCGCACCGCCGCGTTGGAGTTCGGCTTCGTCGACCTGACCGACCCGGCCGCGTTCGAGGCGGCGATCCGCCCGACCACCAAGATGGTCTGGATCGAGACCCCGACCAATCCGATGCTGAAGATCGTCGATATCGCGGCGATCGCCGCGATTGCCCGCAAGCACGGCCTGCTGGTGGTGGTCGACAACACCTTCGCCTCGCCGCTGCTGCAGCGGCCGCTGGCGCTGGGCGCGGACATCGTGGTGCATTCGGCGACCAAGTACCTCAACGGTCACTCGGACATGGTCGGCGGCATGGCCGTGGTCGGCGACAACGCCGAGCTGGCCGAGCAACTGGCCTTCCTGCAGAACTCGGTGGGCGGCGTGCAGGGCCCGTTCGACAGCTTCCTGGCCCTGCGCGGGCTGAAGACCCTGCCGCTGCGCATGCGTGCGCACTGCGACAACGCCCTGGCGCTGGCGCAGTGGCTGGAGACGCACCCGGCGGTGGAGAAGGTGATCTACCCCGGCCTGCCCTCGCACCCGCAGCACGCCCTGGCCGGCCGGCAGATGACCGGCTACGGCGGCATCGTCTCGATCGTGCTCAAGGGCGGCTTCGACGCGGCCAAGCGCTTCTGCGAACGCACCCGCCTGTTCACCCTGGCCGAATCCCTGGGCGGCGTCGAAAGCCTGGTCAACCATCCTGCGGTCATGACCCATGCCTCGGTGCCGGTCGCGCGCCGCGAGCAACTCGGCATCAGCGATGCGCTGGTGCGGCTGAGCGTGGGGGTGGAGGATGTGGGGGATTTGCAGCAAGACCTGGAGCGCGCGCTGGCATGAGCGCGTGGCGGTGGAGCCCCTCCGGTGAATGACTTTCGCCGGCGCGGGCCGAAAGGCCTGCTTTTGCTCAATCTATCTGCCTGGATCAGGCAGCGTAGCGGGCTGGGCGTGCTCTATCGTAAATTGCCACTTTCCTGGCGTGTGGGCGCCGCCCGGCTGCTATCGGCGCCGTCCGCCGAGAGCGCGCGTTTTGCGCGGACGCCTGCATGGGATATCCCGTTACCGTCGGTGGTTGCCGGCCCAGTCGCACCGATGCAGGCTACTGCTGGCCCGGGGGTCAATATTCTTGGCTATGTCCGCGGACAGTTTGGCTTGGGCGAGAGTCTGCGCATGTACGCGCGTGCGCTGATCGAGGCTGGGTTGCCGGTGCGATTGTTCGATATCGACCTGAGTCTGCCGCATGGCTGGGATGACCACAGTTTGGATGCATGGATTGGCGATGATCTGCCATATCCAGTCAGTATTATGTTTGTTAATCCCGATTATCTGGAGCGGGCACTCGATTTCGTAGGCGTCGAGCGTCTCTCGGGAAAACATCTGATCGCCTGTTGGTTCTGGGAGCTCGAGCGCGTCCCTGAGGCTTGGCTTCCCGCAATTGGCTTGGTCGACGAAATCATGGTTGCCAGTCGCTTCATTGAAGATGCATTCTCCAAGGTCACGGACAAGCCGATCTTGCGCGCACCACAGCCACTGTCGGCCATTGGCGACAGCGGTCTGCAACGCGCAGATTTTGGGCTCGAAGAAGGTAAATTCATCTTTCTGACGACCTTCGACTTCAACTCCTGGGTTGAGCGCAAGAATCCCTATGCCGCGATTGCGGCGTTCAAGCGTGCGTTTCCGCAAGGACGTGATGATGTGTGCCTACTGGTGAAATCCAGCAATGGCTATCGCCACCAGGATTGGTTTCGGCGCTTGCTCAACGAGGCGGCGACCGACCCGCGGATCATCGTGCGCGACGAAGTGATTGATCGTGCTCATGTTTATGCGTTGCAGCGCTGCTGCGATGCGTATGTCTCGCTGCATCGGGCCGAGGGCTTCGGTTTGGGGTTGGCGGAGTGCATGGCGATGGGTAAGCCGGTGATTGCGACAGCCTGGTCGGGTAACCTGGACTTCATGGAGACGGGCAACGCGATGCTTGTGGGATATCGGCTCGTGCCCGTGCGCGAGGGCGAGTATCCACACGAGCCAGGCGATGTTTGGGCCGAACCCAGCTTGGAAGAGGCGGCCGCGTTCATGCAAAGGCTTGCCGACAACCCGGCCGAAGCAATGGAAATCGGACAGCGTGCGGCGGAGTCCGTTGGTGCACTTCTTTCGCCGCAGCGCGCTGCCCTCGTCATCGAGACTCGCTTGCGCGAACTTGCCGCCGGTCCGGCGATACATTCTTATTACGATACGGATACCTCATGTCATCATTGATTGCGGCAGCATGGCGCTACCGGGGCTTCATCGCCTCGTCGATCGCCAACGATTTCCGCTCCAGGCTTGCACGTAGCAAGCTGGGCACCCTCTGGATCGTTCTGCAGCCATTGGCGCAGGCATTGATTTTCGCGGTCGTGCTATCGAACGTCCTCGCGGCCAAGCTGCCTGGCGTCGACAATCGCTTCGCTTTCGCGGTCTACCTGCTTTCTGGTCTCTTGTGCTGGTCCGCTTTCGCCGAGATCGTGCAGCGTTGCCTCACCGTTTTCATCGACAATGGCTCGCTGCTCAAAAAGATGCAGTTTCCGCGGATCAGTTTGCCGTTGGTCGCGGTCGGTTCGGCGCTGGTCACTAACGTCGCCTTGCTCGCCGTCATCTTGGTGCTGGTGCCGATCTTGGGCGTCTCGCTGACACCGGCGCTGCTGTGGTTGCCCTTGTTGCTGCTGATCAACGTCGCATTGGCGACCGGAGTCGGCCTGCTCCTCGGTACGCTCAACGTGTTTGCACGCGACATCGGCCAGATCATGGCGGTGGTGATGCAGTTCTGGTTCTGGATGACGCCGATTGCGTATCCCGCACAGGTCGTTCCTGAAAGGTTCCAGGCGATCCTGCGACTCAATCCTGTCGCCGCACTGGCGACTGGATACCACGACATCTTCCTTTATGGTCGTGCGCCGCAGAACTCGCTTGTCTATCCGGCCGTTTGTGCATTGGTCGCACTGGCCCTTTCGTTTTTCGTTTTTCGGCGCGCTTCGGCCGAGATGGTGGATGCGCTATGAGCAATTCGGTACTGGTTGTCGATGGAGTGGGTAAGTGCTACCGAAGTTACGGGAGCGAACTGCAGCGCTTCGCCAGTTGGTTCGGCATTCCCGTCAAGCCGCAGTCCGAGCATTGGGTGCTGCGGAATATCTCATTCCGGATTGGACGCGGTGAAGCCGTGGGCCTGGTCGGACAGAACGGCGCTGGCAAGAGCACGTTGCTCAAGATCATCACGGGGACCGTCCGCCCAAACGAAGGTTCTTTGACGGCCAATGGGCGCATTTCGGCGCTTCTGGAGCTTGGACTGGGTTTCAATGCAGAGCTAACCGGTCGCGAGAACGCCCGCCATGCTCTCGGCCTGATGGGGACATCGAGCCATGAAATTGAATCGATGCTCGAATCGATCGAGGAGTTTGCCGAGGTTGGCGAGTACTTCGACCAGCCGATCCGTGCCTACTCGAGCGGCATGCAAATGCGCGTGGCCTTCAGTGTGGCGACTGCTGTGCGGCCGGAGACCCTGATTGTCGACGAGGCGTTATCGGTCGGAGACTCGTACTTCGTACACAAGTGCTTCAAGCGGATACGTGAGTTTCGTGAGGCCGGCACGACGTTACTGATTGTTTCCCATGATCCTGGAGCCATTCAGGCCTTGTGCGATCGCGCGCTGTTGATCGAGGGGGGGCGGCTGATCAAAGATGGCGATCCGCAGGAAGTCATGGATTACTACAACGCCCTGATTGCCGAAAAGGAAAATAAGAGCGTCAGGACTGCAAGTACCGATGACGGTCGTACGGCGACCGAATCGGGCACTGGCGAGGCAGTGTTTGAGTCGATTCAACTTCTCGACGAGGCGGGTGATCCAGTTGAGTATGTTGGCGTGGGCGATGCGGTGACCCTGCGCTACAAGATTCGCGTTCACGAGCCTATCGACCGGCTCGTGCTCGGCTACATGATCAAGGATCGTCTGGGCCAGCCGGTTTTCGGCACGAATACCCACCACACCGGCCAGACTCAAGAGCGGCTGCAGGCGGGGGATCAATTAATCGCCGAGGCGCGCTTCCCGATGAACCTAGGCCCTGGGACGTACTCGGTCTCTGTGGCGTTGGCTAGCGCCGAAACCCATTTGGTCAAGAATTACCATTGGCGCGACTTGGCCTTGGTGTTCAATGTCGCCAATATCCGCCACGATACCTTTGTTGGTACTGCCTGGATTCCACCAATCCTGTCGATCGAAGTCCCGCGCGGAGAGCACTTGCCGTGACGCCGCAGCCGAAGCCCGTTGTCACCTCCTCGCCAGCGCTGATGGAAATGAGCGTGGGCGAGATCCTGCGGAAGATCAATACGGCCGTACTCAGAAAAACGGCAACCGGAGTCACCGGCGTCGATTCCCTGTTTTGGCCGGAAAACTTTGAAATATGGACTGCGGCCGCACCCGCAACGCCGCCGCGAGAAGTCTATGACTTGGCCGATCTGCTTTCTCAAGACGATGCCGACTTCGTCAGCAATGCATATCGTGTGCTGTTGCGTCGTGCGCCGGACTCGGCCGGGTTTCTCGGAAATATCGAAGCGATACGTCGAGGTGCGCAGACCAAGCTGGAAGTCATCGCCTCGCTGCGCTTTTCGCCCGAGGGCATGGCCGTCGGCGTACCAGTACGTGGGTTGCGTCTTGCCTGGTTGCTGCATCGCTGGAAGCGCAAGCCGCTGGTGGGTCCCATTCTCTCCTGGGCCTATGAGCTGCTCTGCCTAGGGCGTCGCGGAAAACAATTGGACTGGCTGGAGGTGCGCGGAGCGCGCGAGGTTCATCGATTGGGGCGGCACGTCAATCATGTTGTCCTTGAGGCGGGTGGCCGGCTTGAGGCGATCGAGCATGAGCTCTCTGCGTTGCGGGAGGCTCGCAAGGCGCTGGAGATTCTGGTGCAATCCAACGTGTCCTCGCTTGTCGAGATTGCAAGTTTTGCGCGAGAGCTGCCCGCGCGCCTGGAGCGTGATCAGGCAATCCTGTCGCGTCTGGAGGCGCGCGAAGGCCAACTGGCTGAGGAGGAAGCGCGGCGTGCCGCTCTTGCGCCACAGTTGGACGCGCTCTATGCATCTTTCGAAGATCGTTTCCGTGGACCCGAGTCGCTGATTCAGGCGCGTGCACGTCCCTATTTGCAGTTCGTTCGCGAGTGCGGCGCGGGGACGTTGGAGGCCCCGGTCATCGACGTTGGCTGTGGGCGTGGGGAGTGGCTCGCATTGTTGCGTGACGAAGGACTGCATGCGCGCGGCGTCGACCTCAGTTCACGTTTCGCCAATGATGCGACGGCGCGAGGTTTGGATGTGATCGAGGGGGATGCAGTCGACGTGCTCCGCGCCATGCCTGCGGGCAGCGTTGGCGCGGTCACCTCGATGCACTTGGTCGAGCACTTGCCATTTGACCGTGTTGTGGAATTCCTTGACGTGTGTCGTCACGTGTTGCGGCCCGGCGGCCTGTTGATCCTGGAAACGCCGAATCCCGAGAATCTGGATGTGGCGACGATCTATTTCTACATGGATCCCACCCATCGCAATCCACTGCCGCCAGAGATGTTGCGTTGGGTCGTCGAGGCGCGTGGTTATCCGGATGCAAGGATCGAGCGGCTCAGCGAGGCGCGCGAGTTGAGCGCCCCCTCTCTGCTTCCCGACGCTCTGCCTGGATCGCCCTCTGTCAACAGCCTCATCGCACGCACGCACGTCGCTCCCGACTACGCGATCGTTGCCCATCGTGGGGAAAATTCACATGAATGATGTTCGCAAGAAGCTTCTTGTCACCGGTGCCGGCGGGTTTGTCGGAAAGCATCTGCTGGATGCCGTGGCTCATGGGTACTTTGGTGATGTCGAGGCCGTGCTGTTGCAGGCCGGAACCGACTTGCGCGATATGGCCGCAACCGAAAGTGCATTGGGTGACGCGTGCCCTGATGCGGTAATCCACCTCGCTGCACAGAGCTTCGTACCGCAGTCGTTCGACGACCCTGAGGAGACGCTGCAGATCAACTTGATCGGCACGCTGCATCTGCTTCAGGCACTTGCTCGAAAAGGCTTCACCGGGCGGTTCTTGTATGTCAGCTCCGGTGATATCTACGGGCGCGTGCCCGAGTCCAATCTCCCTGTCGACGAGGCGCTCTTGCCGGAGCCCCGCAACCCGTATGCCGTCAGTAAATGGGCCGCCGAGCAACTCTGCCTGCAGTGGCACCGCAGCGAAAAGCTCGACGTGGTGATTGCGCGCCCATTCAATCACGTGGGCGCTGGCCAAAATGATCGTTTCGTGCTTTCTTCTCTCGCCAGGCAGGTGGTCGCCATTGCTGCGGGGCGGCAGCCTCCGGTGATCGAAGCTGGGGATATCGATACGACGCGCGATTTCAGCGATGTGCGCGATGTCGTCTCGGCCTATGCTTCTTTGCTGGCGCGTGGCAAGTCCGGCGAAACCTATATTGTTGCGTCTGGCGTAGAGCGCCGCGTCCGCGATTTGCTCGTTGAAATGTGCCGTCTCACCGGCATCGAAGTGGAAGTCCGCCAGGACCCCGCCAAGATGCGACCGGCCGAGCAGAGGCGCATGGTGGCCAGTTCGGCAAAACTCCAGCGCGATACCGGCTGGGCCCAAGCTTTCGACATACAATCAACGCTGTCTGAAATTCTCGAACATGCAAGGAAAAATCAATGAGTAAGAACGCTCTGATCACTGGGATCACCGGCCAGGATGGTGCCTACCTATCCCGGCTTTTGCTGTCCAAAGGCTACAAGGTGTATGGCATCCTTGCCCGGCGCAGCAGCGACACGCTGTGGCGCCTGCGCGAATTGGAGATTGCCAATGACGTCGTCCTGCTCGATGGCGATCTGACGGACCTGTCCTCGCTTATTCGCGCCATGCATGTGTCCAAGGCCGACGAGGTTTACAACCTTGGTGCCCAGAGCTTCGTCGGGTCGTCTTGGCAGCAGCCGATCCTGACGGCCCAGGTCGATGGAGTTGGCGCGCTCAACGTGCTTGAGGCCGTGCGCATTGTCAATGACAAAGCCCATTTCTACCAGGCATCCACCAGCGAGATGTTTGGCCTGATCCAGGCCGAGATGCAGAGCGAGTCGACGCCCTTCTATCCGCGCAGCCCATACGGCGTTGCGAAGTTGATGGCGCACTGGGCGACGGTGAACTACCGCGAGAGCTTTGGAATGCATGCTTCGAGCGGCATCCTTTTCAACCACGAGTCCCCGCTGCGGGGTATCGAGTTCGTGACCCGCAAGGTCACCGACGCCGTGGCTCGGATCAAGCTGGGCAAGCAGCGCCAACTGCGCCTTGGTAATATCGACGCGAAGCGAGATTGGGGCTTTGCCGGAGACTACGTCGAGGCGATGTGGCTGATGACGCAGCAGGCGGAAGGCGGCGACTATGTGGTTGCCACCGGCCTCACCACGACGGTGCGCGACATGTGCAAAATCGCCTTTGGCCACGTAGGCCTGAACATGGACGATCACTTGGTGATCGACGAGAAGTTTTTCCGTCCGGCCGAGGTGGACGTGCTGCTCGGAAATCCTGGTAAGGCGATGGAGAAGCTTGGTTGGAAGCCCAAGACCTCCCTGGAACAGCTGATCACAATGATGGTGGACGCGGATATGCGTCGACTCTCCATCTGAACGACTAAGTAGGGGGAGTACGGTGCGTCTAGCTATCGACATGCAGGCGTGCTTGACCGATTCTCGCGATCGCGGCATCGGCAGGTATGCTGACAACTTAGTTGCCGAAATGGTGCGTCAGCGTCAGGACGACGAGATCCTGTTGGCGCTTGATGGCGCGGACCCTTCGCGTCTGCGTCAAGCGCGATCGCGCCTGCGCCATCAGTATGTGCGTGCGGCAACGACAGTGATGCACTACCCCACAAACGCTTTTGTCGATCATGATGCGCTGCGGATGCAAAGTGCCGCTCGTCTTCGTGGCAGATTCTTCGAATCATTGGGTGTGGATGCACTGTTGCATACCAGCCACTTTGAAACGCGTGGCAGCTACACAACCGCAATTGACTGGGCAGCAGATCCACGACCCGGAACGGCCGTCATTGCATACGATGTGATACCGCTGCTTTACCCCGATCGTTATCTTGAGCCGGATCCGTTTTTGGCTGAATGGTATCCGCGCAAGTGTGAGAGCTTCAGTAAATTCGATTGTTTTTTGTCCATCTCACAAGCTACACGCGTAGATTTGATCGAGAAACTGGGTATTTCTCCAGAAAAGATTCACATAATCAATGCCGGACTCGATCCGGACATGCTTGCCATTGCGCAGGCCGATTTACCTGTGGATGAGACCATCTTGGCGCGTCGGGGCATCGACGCGCCCTTCGTGCTGATGGTCGGCAACGGGGACTGGCGCAAGAACACCATGGGGGCGGTCGAGGCGTTCGCACGGTTGCCGCGTAGCCTCCAGAAGAAATATCTGCTTGTACTCACCCAAGTCGGTACGGATGTCAAAGAGGCGCTCGCAGGGGCCTTCTCGCAGATAGCACCGCGGGTGCGCGTGCTTGGCCGGGTCGACGATGTCGAGTTGGCGACATTGTACCGGGCGTGTCGAGTGTTCTATTTTCCTTCGTTTTATGAGGGCTTTGGTCTTCCTGTGCTTGAGGCAATGGCGTTTGGTGCGCCTGTTTTAAGTGCCAACACAGGCAGTCTGCCTGAAGTCGTGCACGATCCGCGTTGCCTGTTCGACCCGCACGACATCGACGCGGCTGCATCGCTTCTTGAAGCCGCGCTGGAAGATGTGGCCTTTCGCGAGGTGTTGGTTTCCGGCGTCAAGGCTCATGCTTGGAAGTATGACTGGGCGTCCTGTGCTGAAACCGCGCTCACGGCGATGCGGACTCTGGCAGGCGAAGCGAAAGCGGCGCAGCCTCAGTTTGGAAAGGTCGACGAGTTCGACCGCTTGCGAGTGACGCAGGACGACATCGATGCCTGGTCAGAGCTTCTTATTGCTGCGCCCGATGCGGGTGGCTCTTTGGAGGGAAGCCTGACAGCCGCCGCTGCGCGAGGTCGGCGCCGAATACTAGTTGATGTCAGCGAGGTGGTGCGACTGGATGCACGCAGCGGCATTCAGCGTGTTGTCCGCAATTATTGCGCCGGCCTTCATGCGCTAGCTGAAGATGCCCAGGTGGAGGTTCAGCCTATTTGCTGGACTGAGCACGGCATCCTATACGCAAGTGACTACGCCTCCAGCCACTTGGGTATGCCAATTGACACGGTCAACGCCGGCATGCGAGTTGCGGTGAAGCCGAACGATCTGCTGTTGATGCTCGATTCGTCGTGGTGGAGTCCGGAACGATTCGATGCCCTGCATGCACAGGTGGCGGCTGCAGGCGGCGAGGTAGTCTGGATGGTCTACGATCTGATCCCCTTGCTGGTGCCACACACCTGCGATCCTGGCATGCCGCCGGCCTTCCGGAGATGGCTTGAGCATGCTGCCGCCACTGCGGATGGGTTTGTCTGCATTTCTGAGGCGACGCGGCAGGATCTTGAGCGCTTCCTGGATGAGCAGCCTGCTCATCCGGTGGCAAGACCCTGGACGCGTGCGATGCACCTGGGCAGCGATCTGGAGTCTGGCCAGGTCGTCGGCCACGCTTCAGAAACGATTGCTTCGCTGCTGGAAGGATTAGGGGCCAGACCGTTGGTCCTGGCAATTGGTACGGTCGAACCGCGTAAGGACTACGCCACTATCCTTGCTGCCTTCGAAAAAGTGTGGGCACGTGGCGGTGATGTCGCGTTGGCCATCGTCGGCAAGCATGGATGGAATGTCGAAGAGCTTGTGCTGCAACTCAAATCGCATCCGCAATTGGGCACGCGACTTTTCTGGTTGCAGGGAGTTTCCGATACGGACCTTCACCATTTGATGGACAGGGTGGACGTCTTGGTTCAGGCGTCGATCGCGGAAGGGTTTGGTTTGCCCGTGGTAGAAGCAGGTAGTCGCGGCAAGCCGCTTTTGCTCAGCGATCTCGACGTTTTCAAGGAGATCGCGGGCGAGGAGGCAAGCTACTTCCCGGTAGGTGATGCAGAGGCGCTGGCAGCTGAAATCGAACGCGGTGTGGCTGATGGGTGGAAGGTGCCGGCCGATATCCGGACTTTGACGTGGCGCGAATCGTCGCGTGGATTGATGGAGAAGTTGCTGTATTAGAGCGCGCCTTGGCGCTAGAGGAGCCGCCCGGTACTCCTTTGAATTTCAGTTCGGCTCGCAGCCATTCCCGGAGGAATGGCCGCGAGAAAGGATTACCCGACAACCGTGCTCGGATGTAAATCGATGGCCGGGACAGAGCTTCGCTTCGCCGTTGGGTCGGTTAATCGCTCTTCCATCACGGCGCTGTTGTAGATCTGGCGCTGGTCGTTCATGTCATCAAACACCATATTTTTTCACAAGGTGCTGGGACGCTTCAGTATGCGTCCATGACATGGTGTTCTTGCGAGCCGCGCTAATAACAGGCGCTATTTACTGTCGATGGATTCGAACAGCGCCCCACTTGAGCAATGTGCCGCCGGCATTGATGATTGGAAAATCCAATTCCTACCCGAAATGTGGTCTGCATGATCGGAATGGATGCAGTTTTTCCACCATCAGTTTTCTGGGTGATGCCCTTCCGAAAAGCTATCCGATTGTCGTATCAGATCCAGATGAACCCTGCTTGGCATGCATGGCGCCCTTTTACTGAGCGAGTAAGTCATCTGGCTAGTCAGGCAAATGACGTCGGCGGCGATCGCAAAAGCAGGCGCCGCCGACGTCGCGTTACTCAGTGGACTGGCTCGATAGCGAGTCGCTGCAATGCAAAGCCGAGTTGTCGCCCATCCCCGCCAATCCCAGCGGAAACAGGGCTAAACGCATTTGGCGTTCTGATTTCGAGTGTGCACAAGTCACAATCAAGTGTGGCTTCCACGGAAGCGGAACCCTTCAGCGTAGCGGAGTAGATCTGCTTACCAGAGAGCAGGACTTCAACCTGTTGCTCCTTGATGTTTCCTCCTAGGAAGGGCGCAACTTGTAAGGTCATGCGATCGCCTCGATGCGCTTTGAACTGCAGGGCGGCGCCACTTCCCAGGGAGTAAACGAAATCGCCTGTCGGTTCAGTGGTTGAAAACGAAGCGATAGAACAGTCCCTAATAGCCTCGCCGATGGCGTGGTCTCCTGCGTACATTTTTTGAGCCATTGCTGGTACGCAAAATGCATCCAGGTTGAGCGGCGATTGCTTCGGGGGATTCTCCCCGCTGCGCGGATTGATGAATATGGGGCTGGAAACCGTGTTGAGCGATAAAAGATCAAGGGAGTGCTGTTTCCCGAACATGAACTCCCAGTCGCGGTTCACGTAGACCGATGCGCCTTCACGGACCAGCTCAAGCACCAGTGCGGTCGTCATGGGCCATGACTCAGTTGTCACATCAACGAGCACGGTTTTCCCCTTCGCGGAGGGCATGATCTGAGACGGAAGCGTATATGTTTCCGCGCTCGAGAATGCCGGGTGGGGTTTGTAACTCAAGATAATGAAAACCCCAGCAAGCAAAAAAACTGCGGGGGCGATGGGTTTCGCGTACTTCTGTAGTAGCGCTGCGGCTCCTTCCATGATCAGGAAGAAGCTGATGGCGACCAAGGCGTAGACATAAAACGAGTTGAATTCATAGAGAGGGCCTGTAATACGCGTGGCCCAGAATATGGACATGACCAATGCGATCACAGCGGCGAGTGCCACATTCCTGTACCCGTGAGTTCGCTGACGCAGGGGGCCAAAGAGAATCGCTAGAGCGGAGATGCACAGAAAAACAGCTGCAGGCCACGCGCTTGCCAATGTGACATTGTTGCTTGCGGCGGCCTCTGGATACGCGTCAAACAGCCAGAAACCCAGGATGTAGCGCAGGGCGGAAGGAAAAGATGGGCGCGGATCTTGGTTGGCGTGTAGGTAGGCAAGAACTTCCTGGATATTGGATGGCCTTATAAAGATCGCGTTAATGAGAATGGGGAGCGCAAAAATGAACGACATCACAAGCAGCCACGTCAGCGTCCGAGCATGCGGTCGCCAATTCTTACCCGTGCTCAGGATCCAGCCGACGGTTCCATAAGCGGCAACGGGAATGACCAGTGCCGCCTGCGCTATGTGTCCATGTACGCAGAATCCGAAGGCAAGCGCCAGCGCGATTAGACCCGAATCCTTTCCTCTAGATGCTGCGGCTGCCGCAATCACCAGCAGAAGAAACGGTCCGAACAGAACGTGAGGCGGCCAGATGCTTGAGAGACTTCCGAAGGTCGTCAGGCCGAGGACGACGATAACAGCCAGTACCAAGGTGCTTGCAGCCCGCTTGGAGTCGCACACGAGCGCACAGAGGCTGGCCGAGAGGGCCACAAAAAAGCTCTGCAGGAGTATGCCAGCCAGGACATGCGCTTGATGCGGGCTGTTTACCAGGTGTAAAAGCTTGAAAAAGACCAGTTCGCCGAGCGCATAGACGTAGAAGAATGCCGGGCCAGGGTGGTGGAAGTGCCAGCGAGAATAGTTTCCCAGCAGCTCCTTCAACGCTCCTGCGTTGGCAATCTGCAGGCCATTCGCCGCGAAGTCGCCGGATTCAAGGACTGCGGGGCCAAAAAGGAACTGGAATGTTCCGACGAACTGGGTGCACAGGATCACCACGAACGCGGTAAAGAAGATCATCCGCAGATCTGGCTTGGTCAAGCTACTTGTGGATGGCCCTTTGGGGAAAAGGAGGGCATTGGTATATTTCATGAGCATCGTATTTATGATATCGGTGAAGGGCGAATTCAACGAGGCGCGTTCATTGCGGTGAGGCGATCTTGAAGCTCAGATGCTTGTGCCCAATAAAGCTCGTGAAGATGGGAGTGATCACGCCCACGGCGTGTGCAACGGCTTCGGGATAAAAATTGAACCCGACTGATGGGAAAAGCCAGCGTGCCAGCAGCAAGCTGATCGCGATCGTCTGCAATATGGCGAGTATGTTCACGGTCACGAACCAGAACGCCTGCTTATGCAGCGCGTTTCCCGCTTTTTTGAACACGAACTGGCGGTTAAGCACGAACGCGATCGTCATGCCAATCAGGTAGGCCAGCGCGATAGCGGGGACATAAGCAAGCCAATGGCTCAGGAGGATTCGCGAGGAAAAGTTGGCCGCGGCAGCAATGCCTCCCACGACCACAAAGCCGATGAACTGACGACTGATCATGCCTGCGACAGCGCCGTTCGCGCGAGCTGGCTCCCTACTGCAATGCTCTCATTGATCGAGCGATCTTCCGGGTAGTAATACGCCGTATCGGCCATGTAGAAGCCTTCCAGCGGCGTCTTCATCGGCGGCAGCATGTCCTGGAAACCAGGCGGGCAGATGGTCTGCGCGTACTCGTAGCGATGGCAATGGGTGGCGCGGATCCACTCCGGCTTGAAGTCCGGATTGATCATCGGCAGGTAGCTGATGACTTCGTCGATCAGCTGCTGGTTGCTCCATTGCCACTTCGGATGGGTCTTGGGCATGTAGTAGGGCGCATACACGATGTGCTCGCCGGGGCCCTTGCCGGGATTGAGGTTGCTGTACTCGATCAGGCCGGGGATGGCGATCCGGTCGTCGCTGATGTTCATCCAGAAGTTCTCGCTGACCGGCTTTGACAGCTTCAGGATCACGCAGGCGACCGGGATGTTCTCGATCGCGGCGACCTGGTCGGCGAAGGTCTTGGGCAGGCCGGGCACCATGCCAGGTACGTACTGGATCGGTGCGGTCGACACCACGCCATCGTAGGCATGATGGCCGTCGCGGGTGCGGATGCCGGTGACCTTGCCGTCGACCGAGGCGACCTCTTCGATCGGTTGCGACAGCAGGATGTGTCCGCCCAGACGCGTCACTTCCGCGGCCATGCGTTCCAGCAGCACGGCCGAGCCGCCTTCCAGATAGCCCATGCTTTCGTTGAACAGATTGCGGCGCGACAGCGCCACGCGCTTGATACGGGTACCGATCCACGACGCGGACAGGTCGTTCTGGTACTCGAAGAACTTCAGCGCGAAGGCCTTCTCCCACATCACCTTGTAGGCCTTGGGGCCGATCCAGCGGGTGATCCAGTCGCGCGCGTTCTCCTTGTCCAGCGCGGTCCAGTCGCTGATGCCCTTGGTGTGCATGACATGCAGGGCATAGCGGATCTTGTCGACCAGGCCCAGGTGCGGGAAGCCGAGCAGCGCGAACGGCGTTCCCCACTTGTGCAGCTTGCCCTGGTAGTAATACCCCATCTTGGTGTCCGTCCAGTGCAAGCGGTCGGACAGCTTCAGGTCCTCGAGCAGCTTGAACAGCGGGAAATCGGTCTTGCAGATGAAGTGGTAGTAGCGCTCGATGCGCAGGCCGTCGAAATCGAAGTCCGCGGACATGCCGCCGATGCGGTCGTCGCGTTCGTAGACGTCGACCTGGTGGCCCTTCTTCAGCAGTTCCATGGCAGCCATCAGGCCCATGGGGCCGCTGCCGACAATCGCGAATGTACTCATAGTTCCAAGTCTCGTAGGACGGTTCAGCGCTTGAGCACGATGTGGCTGTAGCGCGGGTCGGTATAGCTTTCGCGGATCGCGTCTTCGAACGGGGTCTGGCGCACGCCGAACACCGCTTCGGTATCGACGCCCTTGAAGTCGTCGCCGGCGCTGAGCGCCTTCAACTGGTCGGCGGTGAACGGCGGCTTGGAGCTGAAGAGCGAATACACGCGCAGCAGGAAGGCGAAGAAGCCGATCGGGATATGCACGATCAGGGTGTGCAGCTTCTTGACCCGCTTGATCGTCTTGATGATGTCGACGTAGTCCACGCGGGTATCGCCTACGATGTCGTAGACCTCGCCATCCGGTTCGCGTTCGATGCACTTGGCGATGCAGCGGCAGAAATCCCGCTCGTACAGCGGCTGGCGCATGAAGCGGCCATCGCCCGGGATCGGGAACACCGGCGTCCTGGCCATGAAGCGCGACAGCCAGCCCAGATGCTTGGGATCGAACCAGCCGAACATCAGGGTCGGGCGCAGCACGCAGTGCCGCAGGCCGCTGGCGACCACCATCTCTTCCTGCGCGCGTTTGGTGTTGGTGTAGTCGTCCTTGGCCACCGAGTTCACCACCGAGGAGCTGATGTGCACCAGGTACGGCACCTTCGCCGCGCGGCAGGCATCGAGCACGTGCGCGGTCGCGGTCAGGTTGTTGCGGGTGAACAGGTCGGTGGTCTTGCCGGTGATCTGCGCGTGCAACTGGGCCACGCACGCCGCGCCCTCGAATTCGCGCGCCCAGTCGCCAGGCTCGGCCAGATCCGCCTTGACCACGCGCACGGCCGGATGCAGTTCGCGCAGGATCTGCAGGTTGTGCGCATGCTTGTCGATCGCCACCAACTGGGTGTAGCCCTGCTGCTCCAGTTCGACGATCAGGTTCTGGCCGACCAGGCCTGCGGCGCCGGTAATGACGATCTTGGCGTGTTTGTCGGTCATGTCAGAGCTTGATCCTGCGGAAGACGAATTCGGGAATGGATTTGATGACGAACATGATCGCCCACCAGAAACCGGGCAGGTAGGCGACCGCGCGGCGGCCGTCGACCGCGCGCAGGATGCCCTTGGCGACCT
Source organism: Xanthomonas sp. D-109 (assembly GCF_017746095.1). Classification (NCBI taxonomy): domain Bacteria; kingdom Pseudomonadati; phylum Pseudomonadota; class Gammaproteobacteria; order Lysobacterales; family Lysobacteraceae; genus Xanthomonas; species Xanthomonas sp. D-109. Next base: position 93,478 of record NZ_JAGHWV010000014.1, on the reverse strand, counting down.
GGTCGGGCTTGGCCCACAGCGCGCCCTTCTTGAAGGCGGCGGTCATCGGCGTATCGACGAAACCCGGCTTGATCGTGAGCACGTTGATGCCCTCCGGGCGCAGGCGCTGGCCGAGGCCGCTCAGGTAGGCGCTGACCGCGGCCTTGGCGCTGCCGTACAGGTAATTGCTGGCGCGGCCGCGGTCGCCGGCCACCGACGAGATCACCGCCAGCGTCGCGCCCGTGCGCAGGCGCGGCACCAGTGCGGCGCACAGCGCGATGGTCGAGGTGCCGTTGGTGGCGAACTCGCGCATCGACAGTTCGACCGAGGCGTCGCACGCGGCCTGGTCGGGCAGCGTGCCGTGGGCGATCAGCACCACGTCCACGCCACCCAGCGCGGCCCAGGCGGCATCGAAGGCCGCGGCATGGCCGGCGCTGTCGTTGACGTCGAGCACGCCGACGCTGGCCTTGCCGCCGCGCGCCGACAGGTCCGACGCGATCGCGTCCAGGCGCGCGGCCTGGCGACCGAGCAGGTGGAGGGCCGCGCCGCGCGCAGCGTAGTGCCGGGCGGTAGCCTCGGCGATGGCCGAGGTGGCGCCGATGATGAGGACGCGTTGCATGTTCACTCCGTGACCCGGCGCCAGAAGCCGGAAGAAAAGCGGGGATCGAGATAGCGGCTGAAGTCCTGCCAGCGGGCATAGGCGCGCTGGAACGAGGCGGCGGACATGCGCGCGTCCTTGGCAGGGTACAGAGCGCCGCCAGCGGCGTCGACAATCCGGTCCAGCCGCTCCAGCAGGCGCAGCACATCGGCGCCGTCGTTGGGGAAATCCAGCGCCAGGGTGGTGCCCGGCCGCGGGAAGGACAGCATGCCGCGTGCAGGTATGTCGCCGAATTCCTTCAGCACGGCCAGGAAGGAGCCGCTGCCGCTGCGGGCGATTTCCGCCAGCAGCGCGTCCACGCCGTCGCGCGCGGTGGCTGGCGGCAGCACGCACTGGTATTGCAGGAAGCCGCGCGGGCCGTACATGCGATTCCAGTGGCGGATGCCGTCCAGCGGGTAGAAGAACGGCAGCAGGTGGCTCAGCCGGCGCTTGCTGCGCGCGGGCTGGCGCCAGTAGTACAGCGCGTTGAACGGCCGCAGCGACAGCTTGTTGACCAGCGAGACGGGCGGGGTCAGCGGCATCGCCAGGCCCTTGCCGGGCGAGGCCGGGCGTTCCTCGGGCAGGCCGGCGCAGTGATCGGCGCGGGTGAAATGGCCGCGGCCGCGGGCGCGACCGCTGGCCAGGCAGTCGATCCAGGCGACGCTGTACTCGTGGCTGTCGGCCGAGGCCGCGGACAACGCAAAGAATTCGTCGAGCGAGCCGAAGCGGATGTTCTCCGTCTCCAGCGCCGGACCCGGCACGCGGCGCAACTGGATCTCCGCCCAGGTGATCAGCCCGGTCAGGCCGAGTCCGCCGACCGTGGCCGCGAACCAGCCGTCTGCATCGGCGTCGGGCGTGCACAGGCGGCGGCTGCCGTCGCTGCGCAGCAGCTCGAAGGCGCGCACGTGGTGGCCGAAGTTGCCGGTGCGGTGATGGTTCTTGCCGTGCACGTCGTTGGCGATGGCGCCGGCCACGGTGACGTAGCGGGTGCCCGGCGTCACCGGCAGGAACCAGCCCTGCGGCAGGACCAGGTCGATGATCTCGGCGAGCGTGACCCCGGCCTCGCAGCGCAACACGCCGGTCGCCGGGTCGAAGCCGATGAAGCGGTCCAGGCCGCGCGCGCACAGCAAGGTGCCGTCGGGATTGAGGCAACTGTCGCCGTAGCTGCGGCCGTTTCCGCGCGGCAGCGCGTTGCCGGCGAAGGCCGGCAGGGCCGCCGCCCGGTCGGCGATCGGCAGCAGCGTCTGCGTCGCGCGCGGATAGCGTCCCCAGGACTGCCCGGCATCGGCCATCAGATGGCGCTCAGCGCGAACAGCCCGCACAACACCACGACCACCTGGCTGACCCGGTCGGTGGCGGCGAACACGATCGGGTCGTCGTGCATGTCGCCGCGGTGCGCCACGATCCAGACCCGGCTGACCCAGTACAGCAGCACCGGGCAGATCAGCCAGAGTATTTGCGGGTGGCGATACAACGACATGCTCGCCGGGCTGTTGATGTACAGCGCCATCACCAGCACCGCGATGTAGCCGGCGGCCGCGCCCATCGACTGCAGCAGCACCAGGTCTTCCACCGAATAGGCGCGCCCGCTGGCCTTGGTCTTGCCGCTGCCCAGCATCGCGTGCAGTTCGGTGTAGCGCTTGAGCAGCGCCAGCGAGAGGAAGATGAACATCGAGAACGCCAACAGCCAGAACGACAGTTCCAGGTCGATGGCCACCGCGCCGCCGATGATGCGCACGGTGTACAGCGCCGCCAGCAGCACCACGTCGATCATCACGATGCGCTTGAGCCGCAGCGAGTACGCCAGCGTCATCACGTAGTAGGCCAGCAACACCAGGGTGAAGTGCAGGTTGCAGGCCAGCGACAGCGCCAGTCCGGCCACGGTCAGCGCGGGGGCGGCGAACAGGCCCTGCAGCAGCGGCAGCCGGCCGGCGGCGAACGGCCGCTTGCGCTTGCGCGGATGCTGGCGATCGGGCGTGAGGTCGAGCAGGTCGTTGAGCACGTAGACGCCGGAAGCGCACAGTCCGAACGCCACCATGGCGATCACCGACTGCAGCACCGATTCGCCCTCCAGGAAGCGGTGCGCGGTGAGCAGCGGCACGAACACCAGCAGGTTCTTCAGCCACTGGTGCAGGCGCAGCGCCTTGAGCCAGGCGCGGGCGCGCGGCGGCGCCGGCCAGTGCCCGTGCACGGTGGTGCGCTGGGCGGCGGCCGCGCGCAAGCCGTTGCCGTTGTTGACCACCCAGGCGCCGCCGGCCTTGTCCCACACGTGCAGGTCCACGCGGCCATTGCCGGCATAGTCGAAATTGCCTTCGCCGAATCGCTGCACCAGCACGTCGGCCTTGTTGCGGCCGGACAGGTTGCGCTGGCCGTCGCTGGCGATGACCTCTTCGAACAGGCCCAGGTGCGCGGCGATCGGCGCGACCAGCAACTGGTCGGAGGCGGTGCACAGCACGCGCGGGCGCTGCGGCGTGGTGCGCAGCAGCTCCAGGACGTGCTCGTTGTAGGGCAGGGTCTCGGCCGGGAGGGTGACCCGGGCGGCCAGTTCGCGCTTCAGCGCGGCCTTGCCGCGCAGCAGCCACAGCGGCAGCAGGAACACGTACAGCGGGTTGCGCGCCAGCAGGGCCAGCAGGGACTCGTAGAGGATGTCCGAGTTCAGCAGCGTGCCGTCCAGATCCACGCAAAGCGCGCGCCCTGAGACAGCCGGGCGGTCGGCGGAAGGGCTGGGTGGGAGGGACATGCTGCGGCCTGGGGATGCATAGCGGGGCCGCGATTATAACCAGCGGTTCAGGCGGCCTGGCGTCGTTGCAGGAATTCGGTGGCCCCCATCGCCAGGGCGCCCACGGCGACCGCGTACCAGAGCGTCACCAGCCGCGCGGCGACCGCGACCGCGATCGCATCGGCGGTGGCGACACCGAGCCGGTCCAGCATCAGCACGATCGCCAGTTCGGTGGTGCCGACCCCGCCTGGGACGAAGGACAGCGCGCCGATCAGCATCGCCAGCGGGTAGATGCCGAACGCGACCAGCGGGTCCAGGTCCAAACCAAGGCCGCTGCACAGCCCGACGAAGACCGCCGAGGTCAGGCCCCAGGCGCCGGCGCCCGCGATCAGGCTGCGCACCATCTGCGCGGTGCCCAGGCAGGCGCGCAGCTCCGTGGCGGCGAACACCGCAAATTGCGCGGCGCTCCGCAGCCAGCGCCCGGGCAAGCGCCGGCCCACCCCGTCCAGCCAGGCCAGCAGGGCCGGCCAGGCGGCGGCGCCGAACAGCAGGGCGACGAAGCCCAGCACCACCGCGGCGAGCGTGCCCAGGGTGGGGAAGACCGGTGCGGCCAGCAGCGACAGCGCCAGGATCACCAGCAGGTCGGAGGCGCGCTCGAACACGAACACCGCCAGCGTCCGTCCCGCCGGTACGCCCATGCGGGCGAAATAGCGGATGCGCAGCAATTCCCCGGCCTTGCCGGGCGTGGCGGTCAAGGCGAAACCGGACAGATAGGCGGCCCAGCCCAGCCAGAACGGCACTGCGTGGCCTTGCCGTTGCAGCAGCCAGCGCCAGCGCCAGAAGCGGAACAGGTAGCTGGCCGAGACCGGCAGCACCGCCACTGCCAGCAACGGCCATATCGTGCCCAGCCTGGCGAACGTGCCGTTGCCGCGGTCCACCCACCACAGGGCGGCCAGGTAGCCGCCGCACAGCAGCACGACGAACAGCGCCAGATGATCCGCACGGTGGCGCGGCGCGGGCACGCCGTCGGCGCCGTGCGGCATCATCCCCAGGTCTCGCGCGCGGCTCAGCCCAGCGCCTTTTCCAGTTCCGGCAGCACCGTGAACAGGTCGCCGACCAGGCCGATGTCGGCGATCTCGAAGATCGGCGACTCCGCGTCCTTGTTGATCGCGACGATGGTGCCGGCGTCCTTGATGCCGGTCAGGTGCTGGATGGCGCCGGAAATGCCGACCGCCACGTACAGCTCCGGGGCGATGATCTTGCCGGTCTGGCCAACCTGCAGTTCGTTGGGCACGTAGCCGGCGTCGACCGCCGCGCGCGAGGCGCCGACCGCGGCGCCCAGCTTGTCGGCGAGCTGATAGACGATCTGGAAGTTCTCCGCCGAACCGACGCCGCGGCCGCCGGAGACCACGCGCTTGGCGCTCTGCAGGTCGGGACGGTCGGACTTGCCCGCGGCCAGGCCGACGAAGCGGGTGTGGCTCGGCAGCGTCGCATCGACGTTGGCCGCTTCGACCGCCGCGCTGCCGCCTTGCGCCGCTTCCGGCCACGAGGCGCTGCGCACGGTGGCGACCACGATCTGGTCGGCCGGGGCCTGCACGCTGATGATGGCGTTGCCGGCGTAGATCGGGCGCTTGAACGCGTAGTCGCCGTCCACCGCCATCAGGTCGGAGATCTGGTTGACGCCGAGCAAGGCGGCCACCACCGGCATCAGGTCCTTGCCGAAGGTGGTGGAGGGACCGAACACATGGGTGTAGCCGGTCGCCAGCGCGGCGATCTGCGGGCCCAGCACCTGCGCGATGGCGTGTGCGTTGGCGGGGTTGGCGACGGTGAGGACGCGGGCGACGCCGGCGATCTGCGCGGCCTGGGCAGCCACCGCGGCCGGATCGGACGCCAGCACCACGATGTCGATGGCCTCGGCCGACAGCGCCTGCGCGGCGCTGACGCACTTGGCGGTGGCGGCGTTGAGCTGCCCGTTGAGATGTTCGGCGACGATGAGGATCTTGGCCATTACAGCAACCCCTTCTGCTTGAGTGCGGCCACCAGTTCGGCGGCATCCTTGACCATCACGCCGCGGCTGCGCTTGGCCGGCGGGGCGTAGTGGGTGGTGGTGAGGCTGTCGTTGGCCTCCACGCCCAGGTCGGCGAAGGCCAGCGTCTGCAGCGGCTTGCTCTTGGCCTTCATGATGTCCGGCAGCTTGATGAAGCGCGGCTCGTTCAGGCGCAGGTCGGTGGTGACCACCGCCGGCAGGTCCACTTCCAGGGTCTCCAGGCCGGCGTCGACCTCGCGGGTCACCGTCGCCTTGCCGTCGGCCACCACCAGCTTGCCGGCGAAGGTCGCCTGCGGCCGGCCCCACAGCGTGGCCAGCATCTGCCCGGTCTGGTTGGCGTCGTCGTCGATCGCCTGCTTGCCCAGGATCACCAGGTCCGGCTGCTCCTGCTCGACCAGCTTGAGCAGGGTACGCGCGGCGGTCAGCGGCTGGATCGCCGCGTCGGCGACCACGTGGATGGCGCGGTTGGCGCCCATGGCCAGGCCATTGCGCAGGTGCGCGGCGGCGTCGGCCGGGGCGATGGTGGCGACCACCACCTCGCTGGCGATACCGGCGTCGCGCAGGCGCAGGGCCTCTTCCAGAGCGATTTCGTCGAACGGGTTGGCAGAGAGCTTGACGCCCTCGGTGACCACGCCGGAGCCGTCCGGCTTGACCTGGATGCGGACGTTGTAGTCCACCACGCGCTTGTAGGCGACGAGGATTTTCATCGTGTACGAGATCCTTCAGCAGTGCGGGAAGGCCCGGCCGCGGCGGCTGGCACGGGGCAGTCGGAGGATTCTAACCGGGCGCGGGAGACCATGCGAGGGCGTATGGTCAAGTCCGGTCGGCGGACTGAACGGCGCCCGTCGCGCAGGCGCATCGCACTGCCTCCTGGGCGTTATCCTTACTGGTTACGCTCCAGCGATTCGGTCTGGCGCGCCTGCCAAGACACAGGAGAAAGGCATTGGCGACGTGGCTCGTAACCGGCGGTGCCGGTTTCATCGGCGGCAATTTCGTGCTCGAGGCAGTGGCGCGCGGCGTACGCGTGATCAACCTGGACGCACTGACCTACGCCGGGAACCTGAACACGCTGGCGTCGCTGGAGGGCAACCCCGAACACGTCTTTGTGCACGGCGATATCGGCGACCGCGATCTGGTGGGCCGCCTGCTCACCGAGCACCAGCCCGACGCCGTGGTCAATTTCGCCGCCGAGAGCCATGTGGACCGGTCGATCGACGGCCCCGGCGCCTTCATCCAGACCAATGTGGTCGGTACCCTCGGCCTGCTGGAGTCGGTGCGCGATCACTGGAAGGCGCTGCCGGACGGCCGCCGCGACGCGTTCCGTTTCCTGCACGTATCCACCGACGAGGTCTACGGCTCGCTCGGCGAGACCGGCAAGTTCAGTGAAACCACGCCGTATGCGCCGAACTCGCCGTACTCGGCGTCCAAGGCCGCGTCCGACCACCTGGTGCGCGCGTTCCACCACACCTACGGCCTGCCGGTGCTGACCACCAACTGCTCCAACAACTACGGCCCGTACCACTTCCCCGAGAAGCTCATCCCGCTGGTGATCGCCAAGGCGCTGGCATGCGAGCCGCTGCCGGTGTACGGCGACGGCAAGCAGGTGCGCGACTGGCTGTTCGTCGGCGACCACTGCGAGGCGATCCGCACCGTGCTGGCCAAGGGTAAGGTCGGCGAGACCTACAACATCGGCGGCAATTCGGAGAAGCAGAACATCGAGGTGGTGCAGGCGATCTGCGCGTTGCTGGACGCGCGGCGTCCGCGCGAGGACGGCAAGCCGCGCGCCAGCCAGATCACCTACGTCGCCGATCGGCCCGGCCACGACCGCCGCTACGCCATCGATGCGTCCAAGCTGAAGAACGAGCTGGGCTGGGAACCGCACTACACCTTCGAACAGGGCATCGCGCTCACCGTGGACTGGTACCTGAGCCATCAGGACTGGGTGCAGGGCGTGCTCGATGGCAGCTATCGGCTGGAGCGCATGGGCGCAGTTGCCTGATGTACACGACGTTTGACGTCCATGCTCACTGTGGCGCATATCGCTTCACCAGGACACGCACATGACCGAACGCAAGGGAATCATCCTCGCCGGAGGGTCCGGCACCAGGCTGTATCCGATCACCCAGGCGGTCAGCAAACAATTGCTGCCCGTCTACGATAAGCCGATGATCTACTACCCGCTCAGCGTGCTGATGCTCGCGGGCATTCGTCAGGTGCTGGTGATCAATACGCCCCACGAGCAGGCGCTGTTCCGCAGGCTGCTGGGAGACGGGGCGCAGTGGGGCATGGAGATCCAGTACGCGGTGCAACCCAGCCCCGATGGATTGGCGCAGGCTTATCTGATCGGGCGTGATTTCGTCGACGAAAAGCCAAGCTGTCTGGTGTTGGGCGACAACATCTTCCACGGCCATGGGTTGACCGAGACCTTGCGTCGCGCCGATGCCCGCACGCACGGCGCGACCGTGTTTGGCTACTGGGTGAACGATCCACAGCGTTATGGCGTGGCGGAGTTCGACCAGTCCGGCAAGGTGATCGATATCGAGGAAAAGCCCACGGTGCCGCGGTCCAACTATGCGGTGACGGGCCTGTATTTCTACGACGGCGATGCCAGCCGGCATGCCGCAGAGCTGAAGCCCTCCGCCCGAGGCGAACTGGAGATCACCGATCTCAATCGGCGCTATCTCCAGGAAGGACAACTGCACTTGGAAGCGCTGGGACGTGGCTATGCGTGGCTGGATACCGGTACGCATCAATCGTTGCACGAAGCCTCCAATTTCATCGAGACCATCCAGGCGCGCCAAGGGCTGCAAGTCTGCTGCCCGGAGGAGATCGCGTTCCTGCAGGGATGGATCGACGCCGAGCAATTGCAACGTTTGGCGCTTCCAATGGTCAAGAACAGCTATGGCCTGTATCTGCAGGCGCTGGCAAAACGAGGAAAGCTTCTTTGAACCTGATCGAGACCGCGATACCCGGCTGTGCCGTCATCGAACCCAGGGTGTTCGGCGACGCGCGCGGCCATTTCTTCGAAAGCTGGAACGCCGAGCGGTTTGCGCAGGCCGGTTTGCCGGCCGCGTTCTTGCAGAGCAACGTTTCAGTCTCTTCAAAGGGCGTGCTGCGCGGCTTGCACTATCAGTGGCCGCGGCCGCAGGGCAAGTTGGTCAGCGTCCTGGAGGGCGAGGTCTATGACGTCGCCGTGGACATACGCCGCGGTTCGCCTTACTTCGGTCGCTGGGTTGCCGCCATCTTGAGCGCGGAGAACCACAAGCAATTCTGGATCCCGGAGGGCTTCGCCCATGGGTTCGCAGTGCTGTCGGAGCGCGCGGTATTCAGCTATCTCTGCACCGATGTCTACGTCCAGGAAGCGGATGCTTCGGTGCGCTGGGATGACGCCGATATTGCCGTGGACTGGCCGATCAATGCACCGTTGCTGTCGGCCAAGGACGAAAAGGCGCCCTTCCTGAAGGACATTGCGCAGGACCGTTTGCCGGTCTACCAGCCATGAGCGTGCTGGTCTTCGGCGGCAACGGCCAGGTCGGGCAGGAACTGCTGCGCGCGCTGGCCGGGCAGGGACCGGTGATCGCGACCACGCGCAGAGGCCAGCTGCCCGACGGCAGTGGCTGTGAGCGTGCCGATTTCGACCAGCCGCAGACCCTGGGCGAACTGCTGGACCGGCTGCGGCCGACGGCGGTGGTCAATGCCGCGGCCTATACCGCGGTCGATCGCGCCGAACAGGACGCCGAGGCGGCGCACCGCGCCAATGCCGAAGCGCCGGCGGCGATCGCTGCCTGGTGCGCGGCGCATGGCACACCGCTGGTGCATTACTCCACCGACTATGTGTTCGATGGCCAGGGCACACAGCCCTATCCCGAGGACGCGCCGACCGCGCCGCTGGGCGTGTACGGCGCCACCAAGCTGGCCGGCGAGCAGGCGATCCGCGCGTCCGGTGCGCAGCACGTGATCTTCCGTACCGCCTGGGTGTATGCCGCGCACGGGAACAATTTCCTGCGCACCATGCTGCGCGTCGGCGCCGACCGCGACGAACTGCGGGTGGTCGCCGACCAAGTTGGCACACCGACGCCAGCGGCGCTGATCGCCGATGTCACCGCGCGGGTACTGGCGCAGCGCGCGACGCTGCCGTCCGGGATCTGGCATCTGACCGCGACCGGCGAGACCACCTGGCACGGCTTCGCCGAGGCGATCTTCGCCGAGGCGGTGGCGGCGGGGCTGTTGCCGCGCGCGCCGCGGCTGCTGCCGATCACCACTGCGGAGTATCCGACCCCGGCCAGGCGCCCGGCGTATTCGCGCCTGGACGTGTCCCGCCTGCAGCGCGATTTCGCGCTGGAACTGCCGCAGTGGCGCGATGGCCTGCACCAGGTGGTCGGCACACTCGCTGCGGCAGCGCCGGCGGCCTGAGACGGCGCGCACTGCAAAACAGCATCGATGAAAAACAAAGAGCCGGGCAGTGCCCGGCTCTTTGCGTTTGCGGCGGATGCCGGACTCAGGTGCGCCCGTAGGTGTCCTCGAAGCGCACGATGTCGTCCTCGCCCAGGTAGCTGCCCGACTGCACTTCGATCAGCTCCAGCGGCAGCTTGCCGGGGTTCTTCAAACGATGCGTCACCCCGAGTGGGATGTAGGTGCTCTGGTTCTCGGTGAGCAGCAGCACCTCGTCGCCACGGGTGACCTCGGCGGTGCCGCTGACCACGATCCAGTGCTCGGCACGATGGTGATGCATCTGCAGGCTCAGCGTGGCACCGGGCTTGACCGTGATGCGCTTGACCTGGAAGCGCTGGCCGTTGTCGATCGAATCGTAGGCGCCCCACGGGCGGTACACCTTGCGGTGCCAGGTGGCTTCGGAACGGCCGTTGGCCTTGATCTTGCCGACGACGTCCTTCACTTCCTGGATGCGCTCCTTGTGCCCGACCAGCACGGCGTCGTCGGTCTCCACCACCACCACGTCCTGCAGGCCCACCATCGCGATCAGGCGCGAGCCGTAGGCGTAGGTGTTGCGGCAATCGATCTCGATGACGTCGCCGTGGTGGGCGTTGCCGTTGGCGTCCTGCGGCGACACGTCCAGCAGCGCCGACCACGACCCGACATCGCTCCACTTCGCGTCCAGTGGCACCACCACCGCGTCGGCGGTCTTCTCCATCACGGCGTAGTCGATGGAGTCGGAGGGGCTGGCGGCGAAGGCGTCCTTGTCCAGGCGGGTGAAGTCGGCGTCGCGCTTGGCCGACTGCCACGCCTTGGTGCAGGCGTCGGCGATAGCCGGTTGGAACTTGCGCAGCTCTTCCAGATAGCGCGAAGCGCGGAACAGGAACATGCCGCTGTTCCAATAGTATTCGCCCGAGGTCAGATACCCCTGAGCGGTGGACAGGTCGGGCTTTTCGACGAAGCGCTCGACTGGGCGTGCGCCGACGCCGGCAGCCGCCTTGATGTAGCCGTAGCCGGTCTCCGGCGCGGTCGGCTTGATCCCGAAGGTCACCAGCTTGCCGTCGGCCGCCGAAGACGCGGCGGCCTGGACCGCGGCCTGGAATGCCGCTTCGTCCAGGATCACGTGATCGGATGGCAGGACCAGCAGCAGCGGGTCGGCACCATCGCGCATCGCCTCCATCGCCGCGACCGCGATGGCGGGGGCGGTATTGCGGCCTTTTGGTTCGAGCAGGATCGCGCCCGGCTGGACGCCGAGTTGCTGCAATTGTTCTGCGGCAATGAAGCGGTGTTCTTCATTGGCCACCAGGATGGGGGCACGCCCGGCGATCGGCGCAGCGCGCAGCCAGGTCGACTGCAACATGGTGGTGTCTCCCACCAGCGGCAGGAACTGTTTGGGATACGCCTCGCGCGACAGCGGCCAGAGACGGGTGCCGGAACCACCGGACAGGATGATGGGCAGAATGTCGCTCATGAACGGAAGGACTCCATGGATCCGTTGAAGGGGGAAGAGAAAGGCAACCGCGCGATCATGCTTTCAGCAGATCGGAAATCTCCTGCGTCCGCTGTTCCAGCAGCGCCGCATCGCCGCGGGTTTCCACGTTCAGGCGCAGCAGCGGTTCGGTGTTGGAACTGCGCAGGTTGAAACGCCAGTCGGCGAATTCGGCGCTGACGCCGTCGGTGTAGTCCAGCGTCGGCGCGTGCGAGGCGAAGTGCTCCATCACCCGCGCCACCGCGGCCTTGGCGTCGGCGACCTTGAAGTTGATCTCGCCGCTGCACGGGAACTTGCGCATGCGCGCCTCGACCAGGTCGGCGAGCGAGCGGCCGGACTGCGACACCAGCTCGGCGATCAGCAGCCACGGGATCATGCCGGAGTCGGCGTAGGCGAATTCGCGGAAATAGTGGTGCGCGCTCATCTCGCCGCCGTACACGGCGTTCTCGCTGCGCATCTTCTCCTTGATGAAGGCGTGGCCGCTCTTGCACAGCACCGGAATGCCGCCGGCCTCCTCGACCTGCTCGATCGTGTTCCAGGTCAGGCGCGGGTCGTGCACGACCTTGCCGCCCGGCTGCTTGGCCAGGATCGCCTGCGCCAGCAGGCCCACCAGGTAGTAGCCCTCGATGAAGCGGCCGTCGGCATCGAAGAAGAAGCAGCGGTCGAAGTCGCCGTCCCAGGCGATGCCGAAGTCGGCGCCGTGCTGCTTGACCGCGTTGGCGGTGGCGGCGCGGTTCTCCGGCAGCAGCGGGTTGGGGATGCCGTTGGGGAAGTGCCCGTCCGGCTCGTGGAAGACGCGCACGAACTCGAACGGCAGGTGCGGCGCCAGCAGATCGACGATGGCACCGGCGCCGCCGTTGCCGGCGTTGACCACCAGCTTCAACGGCTTGAGCGTGGCGCGGTCGACATAGCTCAGCAGGTGTTCGATGTAGGCGCTCTTGTCCGGACGGTGATGCTCGGCGGCGGTCGGCTCGGCGGCCGCCGCGGTGTCGGCGGCGACGGTGTCGCGGATCGCGAACAGGCCGGTATCGGAGCTGATCGGGCGCGCGTTCTCGCGCACCAGCTTCATGCCGTTGTAGTCCATCGGGTTGTGGCTGGCGGTGACCATCACGCCGCCGGCGGCCTGCAGGTGGTCGGTCTGGAAATACACTTCCTCGGTGCCGCACAGGCCGATGTCGATGACCTCGCGGCCGCTGGCGCGCAGGCCGGCCGACAGCGCGTCCTGCAGCCCCTGGCTGGCCAGGCGCACGTCGTGGCCGACCACCACCGGCCCGCTGCCCAATTGCCCCGCCAGCGCCACGCCGATCCTGCGGGCCAGGTCCTCGTTCAGTTCGTCGGGAACGCGGCCGCGGATGTCGTAGGCCTTGAATGCGGGAAGCGACATGGAAGAGGGTCCTAGTTGGGGGAACCCCGAGTGTAACGTTACGGCGCTTAATCGGTCGTTGCGGCGGTGCGGCGGGGGGCGCAGTCCCCGAGCGGCTAAACTAGCTGTCTACATTCCAACGCGGAGCTGGCGAATGGGCGACACCTCTACCCCTGCGGGCGGGCGGCGCGGCAAGCTTTTCCCCGATGCGGCCACGGCGCTGGCCGATGTGGTGGCGGACGGACAGACCCTGGCGGTCGGCGGGTTCGGCCTGTGCGGTATTCCCGAGGCCTTGATCGCGGCCTTGCGCGACAGCGGCGTCAACGGTCTCACGGTGATCTCCAACAACGCCGGCGTCGATGGCTTCGGCCTGGGGCAGCTGCTGGCGACGCGACAGATCCGCAAGATGATTTCGTCCTACGTCGGCGAGAACAAGGAGTTCGAACGCCAGTACCTGGCCGGCGAGCTGGAACTGGAATTCAACCCGCAGGGCACCCTGGCCGAACGCCTGCGCGCCGGTGGCGCCGGCATCCCGGCGTTCTTCACCGCCACCGGCTACGGCACGGTGGTCGCCGAGGGCAAGGAGACCCGCGAATTCGACGGCAAGCACTATGTGCTGGAGACCGCGCTGCGCGCCGACGTGGCCCTGGTCAAGGCGTGGAAGGCCGATGCCGCCGGCAACCTGGTGTTCCGCAAGACCGCGCGCAACTTCAACCCGGCCTGCGCGATGGCCGGCAAGCTCTGCATCGCCGAGGTCGAGCAGGTGGTGGAGACCGGCAGCCTGGATCCGGACCAGGTGCACTTGCCCGGCATCTACGTCGACCGCATCGTGCACAACCCGCATCCCGAAAAACGCATCGAACAGCGCACCCTGCGCCAGAAGGACGCCTGACATGGCCTGGACCCGCGACGACATGGCGCAGCGCGCCGCCCGCGAACTCACCGACGGCGCCTACGTGAACCTGGGCATCGGCCTGCCGACCCTGGTCGCCAACCACATCCCCGAGGGCGTGGACGTGTGGCTGCAGTCGGAGAACGGTCTGCTTGGCATCGGCCCGTTCCCGACCGAGGACGAGGTCGACGCCGACCTGATCAACGCCGGTAAGCAGACCGTCACCGCCCGCGCCGGCGCCAGCTACTTCGGCAGCCACGATTCCTTCGCGATGATCCGCGGTGGTCATATCGATCTGGCGATTCTCGGCGCGATGCAGGTCAGCGCGAAGGGCGACCTGGCCAACTGGATGGTGCCCGGCAAGATGGTCAAGGGCATGGGCGGGGCGATGGACTTGGTGGCCGGGGTCAAGCGCGTGGTCGTGCTGATGGAACACGTGGCCAAGGACGGCAGCCACAAGATCCTGCCGGCCTGCGATCTGCCGCTGACCGGCGTCGGCGTGGTCGACCGCATCATCACCGACCTGGCGGTGTTCGACGTCACCGACAGCGGCCTGGTCCTGGTCGAGACCGCCGAGGGCGTGGACGCGGCGGAACTGGCCGCCAAGACCGGCGTGCCGTTCCGACGCGGCTAAGCGCCGGAACAGCGCCGCTCAGGTGCTGCGCTGCGCGTAGGCGTAGTCGGCGGACACCGCTGGCGGTTGGCCGAGCAGGTCGGTTGCGGTGGCGACGCGATAGCCGACGCACTCGGCCAGCGGCGCGATCAGCCGCTCAACCGCATGCGCAAGAGTGGCGTCGAGCTGCCCTTGCTCGGGCTCGAATTCGGACGGGCACAGGCCGCTGTCCAGCAGCGGCCGCAGCGCCTGCAGGCGTGCCCAGAACATGCTGCCGGAGATGAACTGCGCCTGCGTCAGGCGCGCGTCGCTGTGGCCGGTGCGGCGCAGCAGATAGTCGGCGCCCGCGCGGTTGCCGCCCCAGAAGTCGGCCAACGGCAGCAGATGGCCTTCGGGGGCGACCAGGCCGAGCGCAGGATCCTGGGCGAAGGCCTGCAGCACGCGCGCGGCGCGGTCGGCGCCGGCCAGGCGCTGCAGCAGTTCGCTGCGCCAGGCATCGCCGTTGGACAGATGGGTGCTGCGCTTTGTGTGCAGTTTCAGCACCACGTCCACGCCGTCGCGCAGCAGCCGCTCGGCCGCGTGCAGGAACGGCAGGATGTCGCGGCCGCGGTTCTCCAGCACCATCAGCTCGAACGGGAACGCGCACGCGTGCAGGTGCGCGCGCACGGCATCGGCCTGGTCGGGCGAGGTGGTGACCAGCAAACGCCAGGGCAGGGCGCTCGCGGCGAGTTGCGCCAGCAGTTCCGGCAGCACCTGCGGATACCACGCGTGGATGATCGCGTGGGGTGTCGTGTCTCGCGCCGGCAGCGGTGCAAGTGCGCGACGGGTGGCGTCGAGATAGGCATGCCCCAGTCGCGCATCCGGCTCCAGCACGGCGCCTTCGGCCCATTCGTTCCAGGCGTTGACGAAGACCAGGCGCTGCTCGGCGCGGCGGCCCTGCAGCCGCGTGTGGACCGTGGTGCGCAGCCAGTCCTCGTAGCCGCGCGGCGAGGCATGCAGATAGACGCGGCCGGCACCGGGGCGGCGCGCTTCGTTGTCCCAGCCCGGGTTGACGCCCGGATACAGCAGGTAGTCTGGCAGCGGGCGCGCGGCGATCTCCGCGGCCAGGGCGCGCCAATCCAGCACGGCACCGCTGTAGTCGGGATTGAGCAGGTGCTGGTCGGCCGCCAGCGAGCGCGGATTGCTCATGTTCGGCGGGAACTCGACCGCCGCGTCGAAACCGATGTCGCGCGGGTCCGGCCGCTCGAAGCCCTGCACGTAGGCCAGGTGCAGTTCGCCGATGCCGTGCGCGCGGCACCAGTCGCGCCAACGCGTCGCGGTTGCCTGCGGATCCGGCAGCAGGTGCGGGCGGTACACCAGCAGCATCGGCCGGCCGTCCACGCGCAGGCAGCGCGCATCGCGCAGGTAGTCGGCGACGTGCGCGATGAAGTCCAGGTCGTCCTGCGCGCTGTGCGCCTGCGCCATCAGCACGTCGTCGCCGCGGCCGTCCCAGCGCCGCGACCATTGTTCGTTGGCCCAGCACAGGCAGAACGGCAGCTCCAGCGTGGGGTCGTCCAGCCACTGCCGCAGCGGCGTCTCCAGCAGGGTCTTGCCGCCGAACCAGTAGAAGTAGAAGCAGAACGCGCCGACGCCGTACTGCTTCGCCAGCGCCACCTGCTGACGCATGCTGTGCGGGTTGCGCAGGTCGTAGAAGCCCAGGTCCGCCGGCAGCCGCGGCTGCACGTGTCCCTCGAATTGCGGCAGCGCGCGGGTGACGTTGCGCCATTCGGTGAAACCGGCGCCCCACCAGGCATCGTTCTCCGGGATCGGATGGAACTGCGGCAGGTAGAACGCCACCACGGTGGCCGGCAGCGGTGTCGGCAACGGCGCCTGCTGCGAGGCGACATGGCCGATCGCGCGCTCGTCGGCGCGCGCGCGCGGCCGGCGTTCGCCGAACCCACTGCCCACCTGTCCGCGCGGCGGTGGCGGCACCAGGTCCGCATGGCGTTCCAGGAACCGCGCGCGCAGGCGGTCGCGCTGCGCCTGCGACAGCGGCAGGGCGCGGAAGCCGGCACGCAGCGTCAGGAACAGTGCGGTCTTCAGGCGCGCGGGCAGGCCTGCGCTCACAGGTTCTGGTAGTTCGGCCCGGAGCCGCCTTCCGGCGTCACCCAATCGATGATCGCGTAGGGATCCTTGATGTCGCAGGTCTTGCAGTGCACGCAGTTGGCGGCGTTGATCTGCAGGCGCTTGCCGGCCGTGTCGTCGACGATCTCGTACACCGCCGCCGGGCAGAAACGCGTGCAGGGGTTGCCATATTCCTCGGTGCAGCGGGTCACGCAGATCTGCGGGTCGCGCACGTGCAGGTGCACAGGCTGGTCCTCGTCGTGCTCGGTGGCGGCGAAGTACACGCCCTGCAGGCGGTCGCGCGGGGCCAGTTCGCGCTGCACGTAGTCGCGCTTGGGCTGCTCGTGCTCGCCGAGCCGGTCCAGGCTCTTCCAGTCGGCGCCCACCTTCAGCGTCCACGGCGAGGCGCCCTTGACCAGGGTCTCCCAGGCGCCGTTGAGCAGGCCGAACCACAGGCCCTTCTTGAAGCCGGGCTTGATGTTGCGCACCTGGCGCAGTTCGGCCATCACCTCCGAACCGCGCAGGCGCGCGTCGAAGCCGGCCGGGTCGAGCGCGGCGCCAGCGGCGAGGTGTTCGGCGGCGAGCATGCCGCTGCGGATCGCCTGGTGGGTGCCCTTGATCTTGGGCACGTTGAGCAGGCCGGCGGTGTCGCCGATCAGCAGCGCGCCGGGCATCTCCACCTTCGGCAGCGACTGCCAGCCGCCGCTGGCGATGGCGCGCGCGCCGGCCGAGAGAATGGTGCCGCCTTCCAGCAGCGACTTCATCATCGGGTGGTTCTTCCACTGCTGGAAGGCCTCCCACGGGCGGTATTCGGGATCGTGGTAGTCCAGGCCGCTGACGTAGCCCAGCGCCACCTGGTTGTTCTCCAGGTGATACAGGAAGCTGCCGCCATAGGTCTTGCTGTCGGCCGGCCAACCGAGGGTGTGCACGATCTTGCCGGGGCTGACCCGGCCTTCGGGCAACTGCCACAGCTCCTTGATGCCGATCGAGAACGCCTGCGGATCGTGCCCGGCGTCGAGCGCGAAGCGCGCGATCAGGCGCTTGGTCAGGTGCCCGCGCGCGCCTTCGGCCAGCACCGTGACCTTGGCGCGGATGTCGATGCCGGCGGTGTAGCCGGGCTTGTGCGATCCGTCCTTGGCCACGCCCATGTCGCCGATGCGCACGCCCAGCACCGTGCCGTCCTCGGCGTGCAGGGTCTCGGCGGCGGCGAAGCCGGGGTAGATCTCCACACCCAGCGCCTCGGCCTGCGGCGCCAGCCAGGCGCACATCGCGCCGAGGCTGACGATGAAGTTGCCGTGGTTGCGCATGCCCGGCGGCACCATCGGGAACTTGTGCCCGCCGTCCTTGCTCAGGTACCAGAATTCGTCCTCGGCCGCGGGTACGCAGATCGGCGGCGGGTTGTCGCGCCAGCCCGGCAGCAGCGCGTCCAGCGGCGCCGGTTCGATCACCGCGCCGGACAGGATATGCGCGCCGATGGTGCTGGCCTTCTCGATCACGCAGACCGAGATGTCGGGGTTGAGCTGCTTGAGCCGGATCGCGAACGCCAACCCGGCCGGGCCCGCGCCGACGGTGACGACATCGTATTCCATGACGTCGCGCTCCACTGGCTCCGGCGCATTGGCGCCGCCCTCGGTTCCCGTCATCTGCTCCGCTCCCGTTGGCTCGTTCTGGCTGCCCGCATTTTCAGGGTTTGCGCGTGAAGGGGCAAATTCCGCACGCCGGCGTATGGTGGCCGCCAGCATGCTAGCGTGGTGCGATGGAACTGGACCTGCCCGGCGCCGATCTGCGCTGGTATCCCGAGTGGCTGGACCCGGCCGCGGCCGCGGCGCTGTGCGCGCAGTTGCTGCAGGAAGTGCCGTGGGAGGTGCACCGCATCCGCCTGTTCGGCAAGCTGGTCGATTCGCCGCGGCTGAGTTGCTGGATCGGCGACGCCGACGCCAGCTACCGTTATTCCGGCACCCGCTTCGCGCCGCATCCGTGGCCGGCGGCGCTGCTGCCGCTGCGTGCGCGGCTGGCGGCCGAGACCGGGGTGGAATTCAACAGCGTGCTCGCCAACCGCTACCGCGACGGCCGCGACGCCATGGGCTGGCACAGCGACGACGAGCGCGAACTCGGTCGGACGCCGGTGATCGCCTCGTTGAGCCTGGGCGCCACGCGTCGCTTCGTGCTGCGCCATCGTCAGCAGCCGGCGCTGCGCCAGGCGCTGGAGCTGACCTCCGGCGGCTTGCTGCTGATGGCGGGCGACACCCAGCGCCTGTACCGACACGCCCTGCCGCGCACCGCCAAGCCGGTCGGCGAGCGGATCAACCTGACGTTTCGCCGCATTGCGCTTGATCCCTTCTCCCTTCGGGAGAAGGTGCCCCGGAGGGGCGGATGAGGGTTGGGTGGCCAGGGAGCTGTCTGGAGAGGACTCCGCGGCCCTCGCACCCTCACCCCCAACCCCTCTCCCACCGGGAGAGGGGAGCGAAGCCTTGATCCCTTCTCCCACTGGGAGAAGGTGCCCCGAAGGGGCGGATGAGGGTGCGAGTTGTCAGGGAGGTGTCTGGGGGAGATGGCTCCCTGGCGGCCGCACCCTCACCCCCGACCCCTCTCCCGGTGGGAGAGGGGAGCGAAGCCTTCATCCCTTCTCCCTCCGGGACCACGGCCCCCTTTTTGGGGGAAGGTGCCCCGAAGGGGCGGATGAGGGTACGAGTTGCCAGGGCGGCGTCTGGGGGAGAGGGCTCCCTGGCCGCCGCACCCTCACCCCCGGCCCCTCTCCCGGTGGGAGAGGGGAGCCATCAGCGTCGTGGCGGCTTCGGGCTCGCCGGCGGCGGCACGCTGGGCGCCAGCGCGGTCGCCGCGTCGGCCTGGCCCTGCTGCAGGGTCCAGCCGACCACGTCGTGGCCGAGTTGCGACATGGCCTGGCCGAAGGCGTCGACCACCTGCGATTCGGCGGTGCCGGCGGCGGGCTGGGTCACCAGGAAGGTGCGCGAGGCGACCACGCGCTGGTCGGCGCTGTACAGCAGCTTGGCATTGAGTTCGATGGTGGCCGACGGCACCGTGCGCCCGGCGTAGTCGGCTTCGAAGCGGCGCAGGTCCAGCAGCAGCTTGTAGTCGGCGCGGATCCCGGTGCCGAGCCGGGCCACGCCCGGAATCCGCCCGGAATCCTCGAATGCGCGCAGCAGCATGTCCTCGAGCATGTCGGTGGCCGGCTGTGCCCAGCTGACGCCGCCGTACACCTGCAGTTCGTCCGGCGTCGGCCGCACGGCGATGCGCGAACTGTCGACCACGCGCGCGGCGCTGGGCTTGGTCAGCGCCAGTTGCCAGCTCACTTGCGGCCAGGCCGGGTCCGCGGTCACCCGCACGTCCGGCGCGTAGATCGTCACCGGCTCCTTGCTGCCGCCGGGCAACGAACAGCCGGCCAGCAGCAGGGCCGGGACGGCGAGCAGGAGGAAGGCGCGCATCGGCTTCATTTGGGTTTGAACTCCTTCGGGGCGTCGCGGCCGAGCAGGTAGCGCGCGGGGTTGTTGTCCAGGCGGTCGCTGACCCGGCGCAGGTCGCGGATCAGACCGCGCAGTTCGGTCAGGGTCGGGCCGAGCTGGCCGAGGCCGTCGTTGGCGAAGCTGTTGATCGCCGAGCGGTTCTCGCCAAGGATCTTGTCGGCATTGCCGGCGGCCGAATCCAGCTTGCTCAGCGTGTCCTCCAGCTTGTCCAGGATAGGCGGCAGCTGCTGCACAAGGTTCTGGTCCAGGCGCTGGATGGTGCCGTTGGTGGTCTTGAGCGTGGTGTCCAGGTTGCGCGCCGCATCGCGCGCGCTGACGATCAGCGACTGCATGCCCTGGTCGCGGTCGGCCAGGCCGCCGCTGATGGTTTCCAGGTTGTGCAGGGTGGCGGTGATGCTGGCGACGTTGCGGTCACTGAGCACCTCGTCCAGGCGCTCGACGATGCGGTTGGCGGTGTCGGTGATGTTCTGCAGCGCCGAGGGCGTGGTCTGGATGATCGGCGCGTCGCTGTTGTCGATCGAGGTCAGCGCCGGCGCTTCCGGGGTGCCGCCGGAGAGCTGGATGATCGACGGGCCGGTCAGGCTGGTGATGCCCAGCTTGGCGCGGGTGTCGCTCTTGATCGGCGTGGTCGAGTTGACCCGGATCCGCGCCACCACCTGGCGCGGATCGTTCGGCGCCAGGGTCAGCTCGGTGATCGAGCCCACCGCGATGCCGTTGTACTGCACCGGGCTGCCGACCGACAGGCCGGTGACCGCCTCGCGGAACACCACGCGGTACTCCTGCCAGGTGCGGTCGGAGGAATACTTGGCGGCCCAGAGTCCGAACAGCAGCAGCGCGATCCCCACCACGATGGTGAAGGCGCCGATCAGCACGTAATTGGCTTTGGTTTCCATGGGCTCAGGGGGTCTCGGTCCAGGCGGTCTTGGCATCGCGCGCGGCGCGGGCGCGCGGGCCGTGGAAATACTCTTGGATCCACGGATGGTCCACTTGCTCGATCTCGGCCAGCGGCGCGTTGGCGATGACCTTGCGGTCGGCCAGCACCGCCACGCGGTCGCAGATAGCGTACAAGGTGTCCAGATCGTGGGTGATGAGGAACACGGTCAGGCCCAGCGCTTCCTGCAGGGTGCGGATCAGCCGGTCGAAGGCGGCCGCGCCGATCGGGTCCAGGCCGGCGGTGGGTTCGTCCAGAAACAACAGGGGGGGATCCAGCGCCAGCGCGCGCGCCAGCCCGGCGCGCTTGCGCATGCCGCCGGACAGCTGCGAGGGCAGCTTGTTCAATGCATCGGCGGGCAGTCCGGCCAGCTTCACCTTCAGCAGCGCCAGCTCGTAATGCCAACTGTCGGGCAGTTCGCCGAAATGCTCCTTCAGCGGCACCTGCACGTTCTCGCCGACGGTCAGCGAGGAGAACAGCGCGCCGTCCTGGAACAGCACGCCGGTGTTGCGCTCCACATGCAGGCGATCGGCGCGGCGGCCGGAATCGGTATCCACGCCCAGCACCTGGATCTTGCCGGCATCGGGGTCGCGCAGGCCGAGGATGGTGCGCATCAGCACCGACTTGCCGGTGCCCGAGCCGCCGACCACGCCGAGGATCTCGCCACGGCGCACGTCCAGGTCCAGGTCCTCGTGCACGGTCTGGCTGCCGAAGCGATTGACCAGGCCGCGGACGGAGATGGCCAGTTCCTGGTCGGGAATCGGGAGTGGGGAATCGGGAATGGTCAAGGCATGCACTCCCGGCCGACGTCGCTGACGCAGCCGGCGTTTTCCATTCCCGATTCCCGATTCCCGATTCCCGGCTTCAACTCACCACCCCATGTTCATGAACCACAGCGCGGCGATCGCGTCGATGATGATCACCAGCGAGATCGTCTGCACCACGCTGGAGGTGGTGCGCTCGCCGACGGACTGGGCGGTGCCTTCCACGCGCAGTCCCTCCAGGCAGCCGATCAGGCCGATCACGATGGCGAAGATCGGCGCCTTGGACAGGCCCACCAGCATGTGCCGGATCTGGATGGTGTCGTGCATGCGCGCCAGGTACATCTGCGGCGGGATGCCCAGGTCGAAGGCGCCGACGGTGACGCCGCCGGCCAGGCCGGCGATCATCGCCACGAAGGTCAGCAGCGGCAGCATCAGCAGCAGCGCCACCAGCCGCGGGATCACCAGCAGGTCCATCGGGTCCAGGCCCAGGGTCTGGATCGCATCGACCTCCTCGCGCGCCTTCATCGCGCCGATCTGCGCGGTGAAGGCGCTGGCGGTGCGTCCGGCCAGCACGATCGCGGTCAGCAGCACCGCGAACTCGCGCAGGAAGGCGATGCTGACCAGCTCCACCACGTAGATCTCGGCACCGAAGTCGCGCAGGATCGTGGAGCCGAGGAAGGCGATCACCGCGCCGACCAGATACGACAGCAGCGCCACCAGAGGCACCGCGTCCAGGCCGACCTGCTCCATGTG
Source organism: Xanthomonas sp. D-109 (assembly GCF_017746095.1). Lineage (NCBI taxonomy): Bacteria > Pseudomonadati > Pseudomonadota > Gammaproteobacteria > Lysobacterales > Lysobacteraceae > Xanthomonas > Xanthomonas sp. D-109. The sequence continues at coordinate 71,275 of NZ_JAGHWV010000014.1, read as the reverse complement.
GTGCACGGTGGCGGTCAGGCGGAACCGGCGCGGCGCGTGCAGCAGCCGCAGCAGCTTGACCAGGGTCTCGCCGAGGAAGCCGACCAGGGCGACGATTTCCTTGCCGTTGCGGTGTACCGCGTAGCCGAGGCGTTCCAGCGCCGCGGCGAAGCCGTAGTCGCGCTTGCGCTTGGGGCGGTCGTCGGCGACGTCCTCGATGGTCGAGACCAGCGCGCGGTGATCCTGGCGGAAATCCAGCGCCTCGTGGGCGATGCCGTTGCGCGTGGCATAGCGCATCAGCTGCAGCACCCCGGCCGAATCCAGCTGGCCGATGCCGCTGGCGTCGATGCCGGTGGTGCCGGCCGGCATGCCGCGCAGCACTTCCGAGGAGGCCAGGGCGGTGGCCAGGGTCCAACTGCCGGTCAGCCGCACCCGCGAGGGGTCTCGGTCGTCCTGGCTGAGTTTGGGCGGTTGCGGTTCGATCATGGGGGCGTCCGGTGCGCGAGCATACCTGTTTCACCCGTGTTGCAGATGTGGTGATCGCGGCGGGGTGGCCGGGCGCGGCGTTCGCGCCATACTAGCCGACATGCCCGCCGCTCCGACCGTCAGCCCCTCCGCCACCGCGACCTACGCGCAGCGCATCGCCTTCGTCTCCGACATCGCTGGGCGACTGCACACCTACGGCACCACCGCGCAGCGGCTGGAGGCGGCGGTGGTGGCGCTGTCGCAGCAACTGGACCTGGACTGCGAGCCCTGGTCCAACCCGACCGGGCTGATCCTCAGCTTCAGCGACCCGACCAAGGCGATCGGGTCCAGCGACATCACCCGCGTGGTGCGGCTGGCGCCCGGCGACAACGATCTGCACAAGCTCAGCGTCGCCGACCGCATCGCCGACGACGTGGCCAGCGGGCGCATGAGCGTGGCCCAGGGCCACACCGCGCTGCGTCAGCTGGACCAGCCGCCGGGACGGCGCTGGATGGCGATGCAGGTGCTCGGCTTCGGCCTGGCCGCGGCCGGCGTGGCCGGGCTGTGGCGCCTGCCGTGGCTGGACATCGCCACCGCCAGCGCCATCGGCCTGCTGATCGGCGTGCTCACCCAGCTCACTGACAAGCGCCCGGCGACCAAGGAGGCCAATGATGCGCTGGCGGCGCTGCTGGCCGGTTTCGTCGCGACCCTGGTGGCCAGTTTCGTGGCACCGCTGAATCTCAATACGGTGATCATCGCCTCGCTGGTGGTGTTGCTGCCGGGTATGGCGCTGACCAATGCGGTCAACGAACTGACCAGCCAGCACTGGGTCTCGGGCACGGCGCGCTTCGCCGGCGCGGTGACCACCATCCTCAAGCTGACCGTCGGCGCGGTGATCGCGGTGACGCTGGCGCAACTGCTCGGCCTGGAGCCGATGGTGCAGGCATCGCGCCCGCAGCATGGCTGGGTGGAGTGGGGGTCGCTGCTGGTGGCCGCCTACGCGTTCGCGCTGCTGTTCAAGGCCAGCGGCCGCGATTATCCGTTCGTGATGGCCGCCTCGGTGGCCGGCTACGCGATCGCGCGCTTCGCCGGCGACGCCTGGGGCAGCCCGGTCGGCATCTTCCTCTCGGCGATGGTGCTGACCGCGGCCGGCAATCTGTTCGGGCGCATCGTGCAGCGGCCGGGCGCGCTGGTGCGGCTGCCGGGCATCATCATGCTGGTGCCCGGCAGCGCCAGCCTGCGCGGGCTGCTGACGATGGTCCAGCAGCAGGACGTGATCGGCGGTCAATCGGCGCTATTGACGGTGACCAATATCGTGATGGCGCTGGTCGCCGGCCTGTTGTTCGGCAATCTGTTGGTACCGGCGCGCAAGAATCTTTGAATGCTGAAAAGAAAAACGCCGGCATGTGCCGGCGTTTTTCGTTACGGTCGTCGCGGCGCATCAGGCCTTCGGCGCGGCGCTCTTGCTGGCCTTCTTGGCGACGCGCTTGGTGGCCTTCTTGGCGGTTTTCTTGGCCGGGGCGGCGGATTTGGCAGCGCCGCCGGCGATCAGGAAATCCTCGACCTTCTTGCCCTTGGCGACCAGGTCGGCCAGCCAGCGCGGCTGCTTGCCGCGGCCGGTCCAGGTTTCGGCGGCATTGGTGGGATTGCGGTATTTCGGCGGAACCTTGCCCAGTTTGCGGCCCGGCTTCGGACCCGGCTTGCCGGCCTTGCGGCCGCGCGCGGCGGGAGCGCCGCCGAAGACTTCCTCGATGCTGTAGCCGTGGCTCTTGGCCAGGCGCGCCAGCTGGGTGCGGACCTTGGCGATGGGGGTGCGCTTGGCGACGATGGACTGCTGCTTCTTGGCGGTCTTGATGAGAGCGCCCAACTGCTTGGCCGACAGGCCACTGAGATCGATGGTCATCTTTACTCCGGAAAATGGGTGGTGGCTTCCGCCATTCCCTGGCCAGCGCAGGATCATAATGATGCTTTATCGGATTGACAAATATCCGGCTTATTCGCTGCGGGTATTTCCAGTCGCAATGCCGTTGGAATATGTCCTTATGGATCCATGTCGGGCGTATTCAATTGCGAACGTGCCGCTCCGGTTTCCCCCATATGACGTGACGGCGGCGTAAAGAAAAAGGGCCGGGATATCCTCCCGGCCCTTTCGTCACGCCTGCAGGCGTGCCAGCAAGGCGCTTCGATCCAGGTGCTCGGCATCGCCGCCGCTGCGCGCGCGATATTCGAAGGTGCCGGCGGCCAATCCCCGCTCCGAGACCACCACCCGGTGCGGCACGCCGATCAGCTCGATATCGGCGAACATCGCGCCGGGGCGCAGGCCGCGGTCGTCCAGCACCGCGTCCAGCCCGGCCTGCTGCAGCTCGGCCAGCAGCGCCTCGCCGGCGGCGTCCACCGCCGCATCGCGCTTGGGATTGATCACGCACACCGCCACCGTCCACGGCGCCATCGGCTGCGGCCAGCGGATGCCGGCATCGTCGTGGTTCTGCTCGATCGCCGCGGCGACGATGCGGGAAATGCCGATGCCGTAGCAGCCCATCGCCAGCGTCACCGTCTTGCCGTTCTCGTCCACCACGGTGGCGTCCAGCGCCTGCGCATACTGGCGGCCGAGCTGGAATACATGGCCGACCTCGATGCCGCGGGCCAGGCGAATCTCGCCGCCGTCGTGGGCGCGCTCGCCCTCGACCACGTTGCGCAGGTCGGCGACGGCGTCCGGTTCCGGCAGGTCGCGGCCCCAGTTGACCCCGGCCAAGTGGAAGCCGCGTTCGTTGGCACCGACCACGAAGTCGGCCAGCGCCGCCACGTCGCGGTCGGCGACCACGCGAATCGGCTGGCGCGGCCCCAGCGGACCGAGGAAGCCCGGCTCGCTGCCCAGATGCGCAAGGATCTCGGCCTCGTTGGCCATGCGGTAGCCGGCCAGGCCGGCGACCTTGCCCAGCTTGATCTCGTTGACCGTGTGGTCGCCGCGCACCAGCGCCAGCACGAAGGTCTCGCCGGCCATCACCGCCACCGACTTGACCGTGCGCTGCAGCGGGAGGCCGAGCAGCTCGGCCACCGCCTCGCAGGTCTTCTGGGTGGGCGTGGCGACCTTGCGCAGTTCCTCGCTTGGTGCGGCGCGCGGTGCCGGGGCCGCGGCGATCGCGGCCTCGACGTTGGCCGCGTAGTCCGAACCGGTGGAGAACGCCAGCGAATCCTCGCCGGAGGCGGCCAGCACGTGAAATTCCTGCGAGGCGTCGCCGCCGATGTCGCCGGAATCGGCCTGCACCGCGCGGAACTGCAGCCCCAGGCGGGTGAAGATGCGGGTGTAGGCCGCCTTCATGTTCTCGTACTCGCGCGCCAGGTCCTCGTCGCTGATGTGGAACGAGTAGGCGTCCTTCATCAGGAATTCGCGCGCGCGCATCACCCCGAAGCGCGGACGGATCTCGTCGCGGAACTTGGTCTGGATCTGGTAGAAGTTGACCGGCAACTGCTTGTAGCTGCTCAGCTCCTGCCGCGCGAAATCGGCGGCGGCCTCTTCGGCGGTCGGGCTGTAGCAGTAGTCCTGTTCCTTGCGGTCCTGCATGCGCAGCATCAGCCCGCCGAACTTGCTCCAGCGCCCGGTGGCGTCCCACAGCTCGCGCGGCTGGATGGTCGGGAACAGCACTTCCACCGCGCCGGCGCGGTTCATTTCCTCGCGCACCACCGCTTCCACCTTGCGCAGCACGCGCAGGCCCAGCGGCGACCAGGTGTACAGGCCGGAGGCGAGCTTGCGGATCATGCCCGCGCGCAGCATCAGCTGGTGGCTGACCAGTTCGGCGTCGGCCGGGGTTTCCTTGGTGGTGTGCAGGTGGAACTGGGAAAGGCGCATCGAGGGGCTTCGCAGACGGCGGGTCGCCCATTTTGCCAGTCATTGCCGGCGCTGCGGGCATTGCCCGCGGCCGGCTCTGCGCGTTCGGCTTACTTGGCGGGTGCGGCCGCCGGGCTGCAGTAGGCCTTGATCGCGGCCTCGGCCAGGGCCTTCTGCGCGCCGCGCTGGGATTCGTCCAGTTCCCCGTCCGGCTTGCCGTCGCCATCGCTGTCGGTGGTGATCTTGCCGGGCTTGTTGAGGATGTCCAGGTTCTTGCGCGCGGTCAGGCACTGGCCGTTCTCGGCCGGGGACGCCGCGGGCGTCTCGGCCGGGGCGTCGCCGCGGGTGTCGACCTTGCGGACCTGGTACTTGCCGCCGGTCGGCGGGGTCTCGGCATAGTGGGTGACGCCCTGGGCGTCCTTCCATTGGTACAGGGTGGTGGCGCCGAGCATGCCGCTGACGGCGAGCAGGGACAGGCAGCAAAACCGGGGCAGGGCGCGCATCTCGGTCTCCAGGGCGCGGCGGGAGCGCCGATTGCAGCACCCGCCGACGGGCCTGGCAAGTCGATTAGACTGGCGGGATGGACCCATCCCGACCGCCCCCCCGTTCGCGCACCATCTACCTGCTGCCGAACCTGTTCACCACCGCCGGCCTGTTCTCCGGTTTCTACGCCATCATCGCCGCCGCCAACGGCCAGTTCGTGCACGCCAGCGTGGCGGTGTTCGTGGCCGCGGTGATGGACGGGCTGGACGGGCGGGTGGCGCGGCTGACCGGCACCAGCAGCGAATTCGGCGTGCAGTACGACTCGCTGGCCGACCTGGTCAGCTTCGGCATGGCGCCGGCACTGGTGATGTACCACTGGTCGCTGTCGGCGCTGAAGTTCGACGGCAGCATGCTCGGCCGGGTCGGCTGGTCGGCGGCGTTCCTGTACGCGGCCTGCGCCGCGCTGCGCCTGGCCCGCTTCAACACCCAGGTCGGCACGGTCGACAAGCGCTGGTTCGTGGGCCTGGCCAGCCCGGCCGCGGCCGGGCTGATGATGGCCTTCGTGTGGTCCTTCGCCGACGGCTCGCTGGGCTGGGACGGCGAACAGCTGCGCTACGTGGCGCTGGGCCTGACCGTGACCGCGGCGCTGCTGATGGTCAGCCGCATCCGCTTCTGGAGCTTCAAGGGCAGTGGCGAGAAGGGCCCGCGTACCGACCGGGTGCCGTTCCTGATGCTGGTGCTGGCGCCGATCGTGCTGGCGGTGCTGGTCATCGACCTGGCCCGGGCGCTGCTGGCGATCGGCGTGCTGTACGCGCTGTCCGGGCCGTGCCTGTGGCTGTGGCGGCGCTGGCGCAAGGTGCCGGACGCGGCATGAGCGAGCAGGCGTCCATGCATGCGCCGTTGTGGTCGGCCGAGCAGGTCGGCTGGCTGCAGGCGCTCGGCCACACCGTGTACGTGGATGCCGCGGCCGTGGTCGAGCCCGAGCCCATTCCGTCGCCGGCGATCGAGCCGGCGCCGCCGGTGCAGCGCGCGCCATCGGCATCGGCACCGCCGCGTGGCGGCCATGCCGCCGCCATGCCGGCCGGCGACGCACCGGAACGGCGGCGGGCATCCGCGCCCCCTGCACCGGCGGTGCAGCCGGACGCGCCGCGTGCGGCGCCTGCGGCCGGGGCGCGCCGGGTCGGCCTGCGCCTGCCCGACCGCCTGCAGATCGCCCTGCTGCGCGCTTCCGGCCTCAATCCCAACGATCCGGCCACGCAGGCGCTGATGGCGACCTGGCCGCTGGACGAACTGCGCGGCAACGCCGCGGCCAAGCGCGCGCTGTGGCCGCAGCTGCGCGCGCTGCGCAAGCGGGCGCCGCGATGAGCGCGCTCGGCTCGGCGTCGGCGCCGCCGGCCACGCTGCGCGCCCTGCGCGAGGCCGACCTGGACGCGGTGATGGAGATCGAGCGCCGCGCCTATCCGTTCCCCTGGACCCGCGGCATCTTCCGCGACTGCCTGCAGGCCGGTTACCCGGGCTGGGTGCTGGTGGAGGAGGGCACGATCGTCGGCTACGGGGTGATCAGCGTCGCCGCCGACGAGGCGCATATCCTCAACGTCTGCGTGGCGCCGGAGCGGCAATCGCGCGGCTACGGCCGGCTGCTGCTGCGCGCGCTGATCAAGTACGGCGTCGACCTCGGCGCGCGCCGGGTGTTCCTGGAAGTGCGGCCGTCCAATCCCAATGCGATCGCCCTGTACCACAGCGAAGGTTTCAACGAGATCGGCCGGCGCCCGCGCTACTACCCGGCCGCGAACGGCCGCGAGGACGCACTGGTGATGGCGATCGAGCTGTTCTTCGACGGCATGTCCTGAGGCGCGTTCGCGCGCCGCCGCTTCGTCTGGGTGGCGGGGATTCCATGCCGCACCACGCCGCCTGCTTGCGTCCCGCGTTTGCCTTGCCGCTGCCGGGATGCCGAACTGCGCACCCGGTGCGGCACACCCCCGCCGAAGCGGGCCACGCCGCCACGCCGGCAGCGTTCCCGCGACGAGCGCGCTCTCCGGCGGCGATAACGCACGCCTGGTCCGCGTCCGCCATGCGCGTTTTGCGCGGTCCTGGTGCGGCTGCAGACTGCTTTGCAATGTCGCCCTGCTGTCGGTGGGACAGCGTTGTTGTCCCGCAGCGTGGGCACCACGGGGCGTTGCCGCCCACGGCCGATTTGTGCGACGCATCTCACACATCCTGCTGCTGGATCGTGGGTGTCTACAGCGGCGCTTTACAGCCGCCGCGCGCTGCCTACAGTGCGCGCCTCTTCGGCGCCTGCCTCCCACGAAGGCATGACCCGCAGTTGTCCGAGGGGACAGCGACCGCGCAGGCGTCGCCGTGCATTCCGCCGTGGCGGAGCGCGCGCGCCTGCGTCCAAACCACGCATGCTCACGAGGTTTCCAGGATGACCACGCAGTCCCGCATCGCTTCATCGCCGCGCTCGCCGCTGCGCACGTTCGGCCTGGCCCTGTGCCTGGCCGGCATCGCCGGCGCAGCCCATGCCGACGCCAGCCTGGAGGTCGCCAGCACCGGCTGGGCGACGCAGAACGGCGGCACCAAGGGCGGTTCCAAGGCCGCCGCGGCCGACATCTACAGCGTCAGCACCGCGGCGCAGCTGAAGGCTGCGCTGAAGGCCAGCGCCGGCAGCAACGGCCGCATCATCAAGATCAACGGCATCATCGACATCAGCGAGGGCACGCCGTACAGCACCACCGCCGACATGAAGAGCCGCGCACGCCTGGACGTCCCGACCAAGACCACGCTGATCGGCGTCGGCAGCAATGCCGAGATCCGCGAGGGCTATTTCTACGTCAAGGCCAACGACGTGATCGTGCGCAACATCACCATCGAGAATCCGTGGGATCCGCAACCGGTGTGGGATCCGGACGACGGCAGCGCCGGCAACTGGAATTCCGAATACGACGGCATGACCATCGAGGGCGCCAGCAACGTGTGGGTGGACCATGTGACCTTCACCGACGGCCGCCGCACCGACGACCAGAACGGCACCGCCAACGGCCGGCCCAAGCAGCACCACGACGGCGCGCTGGACATCAAGAAGGGCGCCAACTACGTCACCGTGTCCTACTCGGCGTTCAAGTCGCACGAGAAGAACAACCTGATCGGCTCCAGCGACAGCGCCTCCAGCACTGACAGCGGCAAGCTCAAGGTGACCATCCACAACACCTTGTTCGAGAACATCTCCGCGCGCGCGCCGCGGGTGCGCTTCGGCCAGGTGCACCTGTACAACAACTACCACGTCGGCAGCACCAGCAATGCGGTGTATCCGTTCTCCTACGCGCACGGCGTCGGCAAGGAATCGAAGATCTTCTCCGAGAACAACGTCTTCGACATCAGCGGCGTGAGCAGCTGCGACAAGATCGCGGCCGACTACGGCGGCAGCGTCTACCGCGATTTCGGCTCGCTGCTCAACGGCAAGGCGCTGACCTGTTCGTGGAACAACAGCATCGGCTGGACCCCGCCGTACACCTATTCGCTGCTGCCGGCGAACAAGGTGGCGGCCGACGTCAAGGCCAAGGCCGGCGCCGGCAAGCTCTGAGGGATCGTTGCGCCGCCGCCTGGAAGGCCGGGCGGCGGTGTGATGCGGCTATGGGGCGTCAGTCGCGATGCCAAGCCGAGATGACGTTGGAATGGTCCGAGGCCGTCCGCATCGCTGCCAATGCCCGGACGTGGCACGGCGCCGCGTCGCCGGTGCTTGTGTTGTAGGAGCGGCTTCAGCCGCGACCCGTTGGGGACAGAGGTCGCGGCTGAAGCCGCTCCTACACCCTGTGTTGCGCTACAGCTTGGCGCGCTGCACGCGCAGGCCGTCCAACTGCGCGCTCCAGTCGACCAGGCGCTGGCGTTCCTGCTCGATCACCGCGGGCGGCACCTTGTCGGTGAACTTGCCCAGCTTGGCCTCGCTCTTGTCCTTTTCGGAGGCGACGCGGGCGATCTCCTTGTCCAGGCGCAGGCGTTCGGCATCCAGGTCGACCAGGCCTTCCAGCGGCACCAGCAGCGTCAGTTCGCCGACGATCGCGGTGGCCGCGGCCGGCGACGGCGCGCCGTCGTCCAGCCACTGGATGGACTCCAGCTTGAGCAGGAAGCGCAACTGCGCCGCGAAGCGTTCCACCCGCGCACGGTCCTGCGACTGGCCGCCCTGCAGCAGCAGCGGCACCTGCCGCGACGGCGCCACCTGCAGTTCGCTGCGCACGCGGCGCAGCGCCGACACCATCGCCTTCAGCCATTCGACGTCGGCCGCTGCGCCGGCGTAGGCGGTCACGTCCATCGCCGCCGCCTCCGGATACGGCTGCAGCGAGATGGTCGGCGCGGCGATGCCCAGGCGCGGCGCCACCTGCTGCCATAGCTCCTCGGTGAGGAAGGGGGTCAGCGGGTGCAGCAGGCGCAGCAGGGTTTCCAGCACGTGCAGCAGGGTGTGGCGGGTGCTGTCGGCGGCGGCCGCATCGTCGCCGCTCAGCGCCGGCTTGGCCAGTTCAAGGAACCAGTCGCAGAACTCGTTCCAGGCGAATTCGTACAGGCACTGCGCCAGCAGGTCGAAGCGGTACGCGGCGAACTGCGCCTGCGCCTCGGCGGTCACCGCCTGCAGGCGCAGCAGGATCCACTTTTCGGCATCGGTGACCGGCTGATGCGATTCCCGACTCCCGACTCCCGACTCCCCACCCTGCGTGTTCATCAACACGAAGCGGCTGGCATTCCACAGCTTGTTGCAGAAGTTCTTGTAGCCCTCGGCGCGGCCCAGGTCGAACTTGATGTCGCGGCCGTGGCCGGCCAGCGCGGCGATGGTGAAACGCAGCGCGTCGGCGCCGTGGGCGATGATGCCCTCGGGGAATTCCTTGCGCGTGGCCTTCTCGATCTTCTCGGCCATGCGCGGCTGCATCAGCCCGGTGGTGCGCTTGGCGACCAGGTCCTCGATGCTGATGCCGTCGATGATGTCCAGCGGGTCGAGCACGTTGCCCTTGGACTTGGACATCTTCTGCCCGTCCTTGTCGCGGATCAGGCCGGTGATGTAGACGTCGCGGAACGGCACCTTGCCGGTGAAGCTGTCGGTGGCCATGATCATGCGCGCCACCCAGAAGAAGATGATGTCGAAGCCGGTGACCAGCACGCTCGACGGCAGGTAGCGGTCGAAGCCGCGCTCGGCCATCGCCTGCTGATCCGGCCAGCCCATGGTCGCGAACGGCCACAGCTGCGAGGAGAACCAGGTTTCCAGCACGTCGCTGTCCTGGTGCAGGGCGACGTCGGCGCCGAGGCCGGCCTTGGCGCGCGCGTCGGCCTCGTCGCGGCCGACGTAGTACTTGCCCGTGTCGTCGAACCAGGCCGGAATGCGATGGCCCCACCACAGCTGACGGCTGATGCACCAGTCCTGGATGTTCTCCATCCAGTGGCGATAGGTGTTGATCCAGTTCGGCGGCACGAACTGGATCTGCCCGGACTCGACCAGTTCCAGGCCGCGCTTGGCCAGCGCATCCATCTTCACGAACCACTGGTCGGTGAGGTACGGCTCGATCACCTGGCCGGTGCGATCGCCGCGCGGCACCTGCAGCTTGTGCGGCTTGGTCTCGACCAGGATGCCGAGGTCTTCCAAATCGGCCAGCACCGCCTTGCGCGCATCGAAGCGGTCCAGGCCGCGATATTTTTCCGGGACACTGTCGTTGAGCGCAGCGGTCGGGGTGAACAGGTTGATCATCGGCAACCCATGCCGCACGCCGACCTGGTAATCGTTGAAGTCGTGCGCCGGGGTGACCTTGACCACGCCGGTGCCGAACGCGCGGTCGACGTAGTCATCGCCGATCACCGGCACGCGGCGGCCGGTCAGCGGCAGGGTCACGGTCTTGCCGATCAGGTGCGCATAGCGCGCGTCTTCCGGATGCACCATCACCGCGGTATCGCCGAGCAGGGTCTCCGGGCGGGTGGTGGCGACCACCAGGTAGTCGCGGGTCTCGCGCAGGGTCTCGTTGCCGTCGGCGTCGTGCTCGACGTGTTCGTAGCTGGCGCCGTCGTCCAGTGTGTAGGCGATCGACCACAGGAAGCCGTCTTCCTCGACGTTCTCCACTTCCAGGTCGGAGATCGCGGTCTTCAGCACCGGATCCCAGTTGACCAGGCGCTGGCCGCGGTAGATCAGGCCCTGTTCGTGCCAGCGCACGAAGGCCTCGATCACCGCCGCCGACGGCTGCGGATCCATGGTGAAGGTGCTGCGCGACCAGTCGGCCGAGGTGCCGAGGCGGCGCATCTGCCGCTCGATGGTGTCGCCGGAATGCTGCTTCCACTCCCAGACCTTGGCGATGAAGCCGTCGCGGCCCAGCGAATCGCGGGTCTCGCCCTTGCCCTCCAGGGTCAGGTTGCGCGACACCACCATCTCGGTGGCGATGCCGGCGTGGTCGCTGCCGACCTGCCACAGCGTGTCGAAGCCGCGCATGCGGTGGTAGCGCACCAGCGCATCCATCAGCGTCTGCTGGAAGGCGTGGCCCATGTGCAGCGTGCCGGTCACGTTCGGTGGCGGCAGCAGCACGGTGTACGGCGTGCCTTTCCCGGACGGCACGAAGTAACCGGACGCTTCCCATTGCGCGTACAGGCGCGATTCGAAGGAGGTGGGATCGTAGCTGGAGGCGAGGGTGGTCATGGGCTGGGAATCGGGAATCGGGAATGGGGAATCGATGGAGCGCAGAGCAGGGACCGCCTCAATGCGGCGCTTGGAGAAACGATTCCCGATTCTCCATTCCCGATTCTCCGCTTCATCACATATCGTGCTTGTTGACCGCGTAGCCCTGGGCCTTGTACTGCTTCCAGCGCTCGCGCAGCGGGTCGCGCGCGGACGGGTCGGCCGGCACCACTTCCAGGACGCGGTCGCAGGCGCCCAGGTAGGGCGCATCGCGCAGGTTGATCACCAGCGGCCGCTGCGGCGCGTCGACGCCGGGCGGGACGATCAGCACCTGCGCCTCTTCCTCGTCGGCATCGGCGTCGGCGATCTGGTGCGGGATGTAGGCGTCGGCATCGAACGCCCACAGCAACTCGTCCAGTTCCTCGGCCTGGGCCATGTCGCGCGCCAGCACCAGCGTCCACAGGTTGGCGTCGTTGGCCTTGCGCGCCAGCTCGCACACCAGCCGCAGCGGTTCGTTGAGGAACCGCGGCTTGGCGATCAGATAGAAGTCGGCGCGCATCAGGGCTGGGAGTGGGGAATGGGGAATAGGGAATGGGAACAGCGGGTGGCGGCGCGTGCGCCGCCTCCGGTTGGATCAGACAGGGCGCTTTTCACGATTCCCGATTCCCGATTCTCAATTCCCGGCCGCAACACGGTCGAGCAACCACTGCGACAGCAAGCCCACCGGGCGGCCGGTGGCCATGCCGCGCTTGCCTTCGTCGCTGGCCACGCCGGCGATGTCCAGGTGCGCCCAGCGCTGGCCTTCGGTGAAGCGCGACAGGAAGCAGCCGGCGGTGATCGCGCCGGCCCAGCGGCCGCCGATGTTGTAGACGTCGGCGAAGCTGGAATCCAGCAGGCCCTGGTACTCGTCCCACAGCGGCAGGCGCCAGGCGCGGTCGAACACGTGCTCGCCGGCGGCCAGCAGTTCGGCGGCCAGGTCGTCGTGCTTGCTCATCAGGCCGGCGGTCTGGTGGCCGAGGGCGACCATGCAGGCGCCGGTGAGGGTGGCCACGTCGATCAGCGCCGCCGGCTTGAAGCGCTCGGCGTAGGTCAGCGCGTCGCACAGGATCAGGCGGCCCTCGGCGTCGGTGTTGCCGACCTCGATGGTCTTGCCGGACATGCTGGTGATCACGTCCGACGGGCGGTAGGCGTTGCCGTCGATCGCGTTCTCCACCGCCGGCACCACCACCACCAGGTTCAGCGGCAGGCGCGCGGTCGCGGCGGCGACGAAGGTGCCGATGACGTTGGCGCCGCCGCACATGTCGTACTTCATCTCCTCGATGCCGCCCTGGGTCTTCAGGTTGACGCCGCCGGTGTCGAAGGTGATGCCCTTGCCGACCAGCACGTAGGGCTGGGCGTCGCCGCCGCCCTGCCACTTCAGCACCAGCAGGCGCGGGCGGTTGGCCGAGCCGCGCGCCACCGCCAGCAGCGAGCCCATGCCCAGGTCCTGCATCTGCGTCTCGTCGAGGATCTCGGCCTCGGCGCCGTCCACGCCCTGGGCGAAGGCGGCCGCGGTCTCGGCCAGGTAGGCCGGGGTGCACAGGTTCGGCGGCAGGTTGCCCAGTTCGCGGGCGAATTTCACGCCGGCGGCGATCGCCTCGCCCTGGGCCAGCGCGGTGGCGTCGTCGCCGTGCACGGCCAGGCGGGCGAGGCCGCTGTCGTCGGGCTTCTTCTTGCCGAGGGTGGCGGTGTAGCGGTAGCAGGCGTGGTCGCTGGCGATCACCGCCTGGCGGATCGCCCAGGCGCGGTCGCGGCCCTTGACCTCCAGTTCGCTCAGGGTCAGCAGGGCGCTGGCCACCGGCCCGCTCCTGAGCGCACGCGCGGCGTCGCCGACCGCCTTCAGGTATTGCGGCACGCCGAACTTGGCGGCGTCGCCCAGGCCCACGGCCAGCACCCGCGGCGCGCTCACGCCCGGCAGGTCGTGGAGCAGGGCGGTGGCGCCGGTCTTGCCGCTGACGTCGCCGCGCTCGGCCAGGGCGGTCAGGCGTCCGCCGCTGGCCGTGTCCAGGGCCTGGGCGGCCGGGGACAGGCGCTTGTCGGCGAACACGCCGACGACGATGCAATCGAACGCCGCGGTGTCCGGGGCGTCGTGGTTCAGGGTGAATTCCAGGGCCATTGATCAGATTCCGTTGGCAAATCCGTACAATCGCGGACTCTTTACCCCCAGTCGGATAGGCTGGGTCCGCCGCGAACGAATCCGAGAGTTTAAATCAACCCACCCCCATGCCGAAGCTCGATCGATACCTGCTGCGCGATTTCGTCCAGAGCTTCTCGGCCACCCTGATCGTGCTGCTGGTGGTCAGCGTCGGTGGTGTGCTGGTGGACATCCTGGGCAACATCGCCGATGGCCGCATCCCGGCCAAGTTGTTGTTTTCCCAACTCGGCCTGCAGTTCGTGGTGTACCTGCCGCTGATCCTGCCGCTGGCGCTGATGCTGGGCCTGCTGCTGGCGCTGGCGCGGCTGTACCGCGACTCGGAAATGGCGGTGATCACCGCCATCGGCGTGGGCCCGCGGCGCCTGCTGCGGCCGATCCTGATGCTGGTGATCCCGGTGGTGACCCTGGTCGGCATGTGCTCGCTGTGGCTGGGCCCCTGGGCCGACCGCACCTCCGACCGGCTGATCGACGAGGCCAACCACAGCCTGCTCATGGCCGGGCTGGAGGCGGGGCGCTTCACCCCGCTGTCCGATGGCGGCATCGTCTACATCAGCACCCTGTCCGGGGACGGCACCAAGCTCAGCAAGGTGTTCATGCAGCGGCAGAAGGACGGCCGCCTCGACGTGGTCACCGCGCAGCGCGGCGCCATGTTCTTCGAGGGCAAAGCCGACCGCTACCTGCGCCTGGAGGACGGCTACCGGGTCGAGGGCCCGCTGGCCGGCGACGGGCTGGACTACCGGATGATGCGTTTCGTCAGCAACGACGTGGCGCTGCCCGACCGCAATGCCGCGCGCAAGGACGATGACCCGGAATTGCTGCCCACCGGCAAGCTGATCGGCGATCCGCGCCCGCAGGCCAATGCGCAGTTGCACGCGCGCCTGGCGCCGCCGTTGCTGGCGTTGGCCTTCGCCCTGCTGACCCTGCCGCTGTCGCGTAGTTCGCCGCGGCAGCAGCGCTATGGCCGGATCATGCTGGCGTTCCTGGCCTACCTGGTCGGCACCAACCTGATGTTCCTCGGCACCCAGTGGCTGAGCACCGAGAAGCTGCCGCGCGCGCTCGGCCTGTGGTGGCTGACCCTGCCGTTGCTGGGCTTGTCGGTGTGGATGTACCTGCGCGATGGCCGGCTGTCGCGGCCGCGGAGGCAGCCGGCATGAGGCTGCGTCCGAATCTGCACGATGTGTACGTGGGCCGCGCCGTGCTCGGCACGGTGCTGCTGACCTGGGCGGTGCTGCTGGGCCTGGACGTGATCATGGCCCTGTCCAACGAGTTCAAGGTCATCGGCACGGGCAGCTACAGCCTGGGCCATGCCGCCGCGTTCGTGGCCTACACGGTGCCGCGCCGCGCCTACACCCTGTTCCCGACCGGTGCGGTGATCGGCGTACTGATGGGCCTGGGCCAGCTCGCCGCCACCTCCGAACTGACCGCGCTGCGCGCGCTGGGCCTGTCGCGGCGCCGGCTCAGCCTGGCCGCGGCCTCGACCATGGCGGTGCTGACCGTGGTCATGGTGGTCAACGGCGAGACCCTGGCGCCGTGGGCGCAGAACCAGGCGGACGCGATCAAGGCCAACGCCAAGTACAACGGCGACATGAGCATGGCCCGCTACTCCGGGCTGTGGGCGCGCGAGGGCAACACCTTCCTCAATGCGCAGGCCGGCGAGGAACACCTGGAGGACGGCGGGGGCACCTGGCTGGAGCTGCGCGACGTGCGCCTGTACACGCTGGACGACAGTGGCCGGTTGGCCTCGCTGACCCACGCCGCCATCGCCGAACACCGGCATAGCGGCTGGACCCTCAAGCAGGCCTACCGTGACACCTTCGCCGAGCGCTCGGTGCAGCGCGACAAGTTCGACAGCCTGCCGTGGCAATCGCAACTGGATGCGGCGGCGCTGGCTTCGGGCCTGGCCAAGCCGCGCAACCTGTCGGCGCGCGACCTGCACACCAGCATCGAGTACCGCCGCCGCAACGGCCTGGACGCGCGCGACTACGAGGACCAGTACTGGAGCCGCTGGTTCTACCCGTTGAACGTGCTGGCGCTGTGCTTCGCCGCGATCCCGTTCGCGTTCGGCGCGCTGCGCAGCGGCGGCATGGGCAAGCGCCTGTTCCTGGGCATCCTGTTCGCCCTGGTGTTCTGGCTGCTGCAACTGTTCTTCGGACGCATGGCCGGCGCCCTGAAGTTCGACTACCGCATCGCCTACGCCTTGCCGCCGCTGGTGATGCTGACCGTGTCCTGGTTGCTGTTCCGCAAACGCAGCAGTTAGTCATGCGCCGGCCGGCCTGCTCGGCTTCGGTCTTTGCATGCTGTACGCGGTGCTGGTGGCGTCGTGCGTGTGGATGGCGCTTGGCGCCGATGAAAAGGGTCGCTTCGTGTTCTTGCAGTTGCCGTTGACGCCGCAGATGCTGGCATCGGAAGCGTTGGGCGTGGACCGCGCACTGCACGGACTGTCCTGGGTCGCCAGCTATCTGTTGCTGGTACCGCCGTTTCTGTTGCTGCTGTACCTGATGGGATGTGCGCTGCAGGCGCCGGGGCGGCGCGCGATCATGCGCTTGGTGCATGCCATGCGCGGTTCGGCGGCGAAACAATCCCGAAGTCGCTTGCAGCCTTGATCCGATAAGGCAAGAGCGGTTGGCGCGGCCGCGCGCCCATGTGCTGCGGTCAGGGCCTGGCTTTGGGCTGGCGGATCAGACAGGTACCGCTGGCCCTGTCATGCCGCGCCGCAGTGGTCTCGATGTGCTCGGAACGGTTGGCGCGCCGCCGCGCGCCCATGTGCTGCGGTCAGGGCTTGGTCTTGGGTTGGCGGCTCAGGCGGGTACCGCTGGCGCGGTCGTGCCACGTCAACCGTTCGCGATCAAAAAGTGCCCACCAGAACCCCAACCCACCCAGCAATAACGACACGGTACCGACCAGATAGCGGCGCCACAGTGCGCCCCAGCTCGGCGTGGTGCCATCGGCACCGTGCAGGCGCAGGCGCCACGGACGCATGCCCAGGGTCTGGCCGCCGCGGCGCCAGCTCAGCGTCGCGTACAGGCCGGCCACCACCCAGCAACACAGCCACAGCAGCCACTGCAGGGCGCTGAAGGGAGCGATGTTCTCGCGCGGCGCATGGCCTTCCAGCGTGTAGCCGAGGGTGAACAGCGCCGAGACCACGAACCACAGCGCCAGCACCGGCCAGGCATCGTAGAACAGCGCCAGCAGCCGCCACAGCAGCAGCGCGCGCGGGCGGGGGGCGGGATCGGGAGGCGAGGCGCTCATCGGCACAGCTTAGAGCCAGTGGCGCGCTTTGCGGTGGACCGCGTGTCGTGCGGCTCGCGCATGCGCAGCCCTGCGCTCGTCCCGCCCACATCGACCTTGCGCCCCCCGGCGAAGCCGCTAGGCTTTCCCGATTCCCGATTCCCGATTCCCGATTCCCGATTCCCGATTCCCGATTCCCGATTCCCAATCCCCAATCCCCAATCCCCAATCCCCAATCCCCAATCCCCAAATGCCCACCCTGCATTCCCCCGCCGAACGCCGCCAGCAGACGCAACGGCTCGCGCCGCTGCGCGAGGCCGATGCACTGGCGATCCAGCAGTTCCTGGATGCGGCCTGGGCCGAGCAGGGATTGGCGCGGCAGAGCCTGGACAGCTATCGCCGCGACCTGGAGGGATTCGCGCGCTGGCGCGACGGTGCGGGCGGCGGCCTGGCCGGGGCCGATCGGCAGGCGCTGTTCGACTACCTGGCCTGGCGCACCGAACTGGGCTATTCGCCGCGCAGCAATGCGCGCTGGCTGTCGTCGCTGCGGGCGTTCTTCGCCCTGCGCGTGCGCCGCGGCGAGCGCGGCGACGATCCGACTGCGCTGCTGGAGCCGCCGCGGCTGCCGCGTTCGCTGCCCAAGGCGCTGGCCGAAAGCCAGATCGATGCGCTGCTGGCGGCGCCGGACACGACCGCGCCGGCCGGCCTGCGCGATCGCGCCATGCTCGAGCTGATGTACGCCGCCGGGCTGCGCGTCAGCGAACTGGTGAACCTGCCGGCCAACGCGGTGAACCTGCGCCAGGGCGTGCTGCGGGTCACCGGCAAGGGCAGCAAGGAGCGGCTGGTGCCGCTGGGCGAGGAATCGCAGCACTGGCTGCAGCGCTACCTGGACAGCGCGCGGCCGGCCCTGGCGGCCGGGCAGGCGGTGCCGGCCAGCGATGGCGTGGTGCCGCTGTTCATCGACGCCGCGCGCCGCGCGCTGACCCGCCAGCAGTTCTGGGTGTTGGTGAAGCGCTATGCGGCGGTGGCCGGGATCGACCCGGCGCGGATCAGCCCGCACGGCCTGCGCCACAGCTTCGCCACGCATCTGCTCAACCGCGGTGCCGACCTGCGCGCGCTGCAGATGCTGCTCGGCCACAGTTCGCTGTCCACCACCCAGATCTACACCCTGGTCGCGCGCGAGCACCTGCAGAGCCTGCACCGCAAGCATCATCCGCGCGGTTGAAGGTCCCTGCAATCCGCCACGTGGGCTGCGCG